>JAJFJS010000144.1 GCA_021773815.1 Gammaproteobacteria bacterium | reverse complement strand
GCGCCGCCGCCCAGCGGCGCGAACGGATCCAGCCCGATGGTCGCGGATGTGTCCGGCGTCAAATCGAAGCTCAGCTGCACGCCGATCGCCGACAGGATGTCCACTGAACCCAGCAGCATCGGCCCGGCCGTGAGGCCGAGCACGCTGTCCTGACAACCGGCATCGGCGAACAGGTCATCGCAAACGCTGAACGGCAGGCCGGGTGAGAGTTCGTCGATCGCCATGAGCGGCGACAACGGGTCGTCGATGAATGCCGCGATACTGATATTCAGGATGCCGCCGCCGAGCACGCTCGTGACGATGCCGGTGCCCAGCGACAATTCCGCCGCGGCATAACTCGCGCTCATCGGGAACAGGATCGTGGCGTCGACCGAAATCGTATCGGTCAGAGACGCATTGTAGAAATCGATCGAACCGGCAACGAACGGATCGGGATCCGCGCTCAGTTCAAACGAACTCATGAACAAATCGCCGGTGCCGCCGAAGCCGAAGCACGTGACTGGCTTACCGCCGTCACAAAACTGATCGAGCTCGAACGAGACCGGCGTCCCGCCGTCCACCGCGACGGACAGGACCGGATCCGCCATCGCCGGCAGACCGGACATAAGCGCAACGCAGCACAGCACCCGTCGCAAGCGGCGCGAGTACCGGCCGGCGCGAGAACGATGTTGCGTCATCGGGTTCCCCTTAGGCCTTCTGGTTTTTTTTCGTACATCGCCAGCCTAATCGACCGGGCACAACCGGACAAGTTCGCGCTGGTTGGTGTCTCATGGCGAGCGGGCTACACTGGCCTGCATAATCAGAGGAAGCTGCCAGCATCAGGCGTCCGTTTTGCGCCGCTGAGCCAATAAAAACCAAGGCATTTAACTTAAGGGGGTTGCCATGCGAGTTGTCGAATCTCTCGGTTTCCAATTCATTCGGCGCGCATTGCGCCGCTCGATTGCCGGCACGACGGCATGTGGCATTGCGCTGTTTCTGGTTGCACCGAACGCGCCCGCCGCCAACTTCTGCCCCGCGGTCTGGAAGGCCGGCACCCTGCCGATGAACTTCAACCCGACGTTCATGAACGTCGATACGTTCGAGCGCGACGGCGGCGGTACGCAGGAAGACCTCGTCATCAACAGCTTCTTCAATGCCCAAAAGGACCCGACCGGCACGACCGTCACCGGCTACTTCGAACGTGACCTCGTCGCCCGCATCAGGGACATCGCAAACCTGGACTTCAATACCTTCGACCCAAACACAGATGTCGAGATCCTGACCGACCTCGCCGGGCCGCCCGACAAGATCAACTGGCCGAACGGCGCGCCGAAAGCCCCGGACGGCATGCTCCCGTTCCAGGCGCTGGTAGTGTCACAGGGCTTCCACGTCGCGGAACCGCCGGGCCGGTTGAGCATCATCAACCTCGACGAACCCGGTTATCCCGAGTACATCGTGCATCAGAGCACCGGCACGGACGCCGGCGGCTGCGTGCCGGGTTCGGAGGATAACGACCCGCGCTTCTACCACGAGACTCTGTTCATCGACATGGACGCCGACGGCCTCAAGGACATCGTGACCGCGCGCTCATCGTTCAAGGTGACCGGCGCCGGCAGCTTCTGCTTCTTCGCCGGCGAACTGGTGTATTTCAAGAACCCCGGTGCGGCGCTGGATCCGAACACCGAGTGGGAGGAACACGTGCTGTTCGGCCTCCCGTACAATCCCGTCGGCCCCGACCTCTCGCTTGACGCCCACGACTTCGAAAACGATGGTGTGCCCGAGATCGTCGCGGCCAAGTTCTTCGGGGCGGGCGCGGGCATCCGCATCTTCGGCGCACCCTCGGGCCAGCTCTGGAGCTCGATCGATCCCGGCGCGGGCATTAACGCCCGGGTCGGCGTCGTCATCGGATCCGACGTTGCCGGACTGCCATTCCATGTCAAGATCGTCGATGTCAACAACGACGGGAAGAAGGACGTACTGACGACGAACCATCAACCCGACAACTGTTTCGACGTCACGCAGGACCCCATTCCCGGGCAGGTGCAGGTATTCGAACAGCCGGCCGCCGGCGTGTTCAACGGCCCGTGGACGATGCACGTCATCAAGGACAACATCCGCCCGAACCCGACCTTCCCCGAGCCGAGCGCCTGGCCGGGGCGCCTCGCACCGGGACTGGCGCAACCGATCTGGCCGATGCGCGTCTACCGGGGCTGGGTCAAGCCGTGGATCGTCGTCGGCGGCGATGAGGCATCGAAAGTCTGGCTGCTCGTGCCCAAATCACGCGACCCGAATAACTGGGAATACCTGTCGTCGGTGATTTTCGACATCAACGACGCCTACGGCCCGAACGCGACCCAGACGCTGTTGCCGGACACCGACATCGCACCGGGCGTCTCGATCTCGACGATCGGCTCCCCGACGATACGTTATGACTCGCCGTGGATAACGGCCCGCCCGCAGATTTACATCCCCGTGTTCGAGGGCCGCGCGATTCACGTGTTGACGCTGCGCCCGGGCGCGGCCGCGGACCGTGTCCGGTGCCCGCCCGACGGCGCGCTGGCCTGTCCGGCGCCGTAACGCCGACCGGGGTCCGCATTCCCCGGCACAGAGACCGGCGGCCCGTTCAGGTGCGGAAGCGGCCGAAGCGCAGGAAGTGGGCTGTCTGGTCGGCGACTTTGCTGGAGAAAACGAGGCCGACGTGGTTGACTGGCAGCACGATGTGCTCGGTGACGCCGGACAATTGTGTTTCGCGCACCGTGACGACGCCGTCGTGCGGCGACTCGAGCTTGCCGACCACGGCGCCGATCCCCAGCGCGACGGACCCGGCGATCACGCCGACATCGCGGCTGCCGTCGGCCGAGATCAGCGGTTGGTGGAACACCCCGTCACTGAGCGTGCGGCCGATAATCTTGCGGCCCACGCGCCACTTTGCCAGGTTGCGTGCGGCACTCGAATCGACCAGCGGTGAACCCAGACAGACGATGCGTCCGACCTTGTCGGTCGGGAACAGACTCAGCATCTGCAGCGCCAGCACGCCGCCGAGGCTGTGTCCGACCAGGTGCACGACGTCGGCAGGAATATCATCGATGCGGCGCCGGAGCCGATGCGCGTTTTCGGTCAACGGCGGGTTGATGGTCGGATAAGAAAATGTCTCGGCGTTGCAGCCACATCGCTGCGCGAGCCGATTGCGCAGCAGGCCAAGCTGCATACCGTGCATCCACAAACCGTGAATGACGACGACCGCCTCGTGAGCCGTCCCGGTCATGCCCGACGGCCTGCCGGTAAAGGGTGGTTTATCGGCAACACAGGCTACATCGTAAAGACCGAAGACACGCCCGCATCCATGCCCCCTATTTGCGGAGCCGAATCCCCGTCTCGCGCAATTGCTCGCGTGAAACCGGCCCGGGCGCATCCGTCAACAGGCAACTGGCCGTCTGCGTTTTCGGAAATGCAATGACGTCGCGAATGCTCTTGGCGCCGGTCATCAGCATGACAAGGCGGTCGAGACCGAAGGCGATACCGCCGTGCGGCGGGCAGCCGTATTGCAATGCCTTGAGCAGGAAGCCGAACTTGTTCTCGGCCTCCTCGGCATCGATACCGAGTATGCCGAACACGGCCTGTTGCATCTCGACGGTGTGGATACGAATCGAACCGCCGCCGATTTCCGAGCCGTTCAGCACCATGTCATAGGCGCGCGACAGCGCCGCGCCCGGCTCGTCGGCCAGCGCCGATGCCGATGCGGCACCCGGCGCGGTAAACGGGTGATGCAGCGCGCTCCAGCGGTCGGCCTTATCGTCCCGTTCGAACATCGGGAAGTCGACAACCCACAGCGGCCGCCAGTCGCTGTCGTACAAACCGAGGTCTTCGCCGAGTCGGTTGCGCAGCGCGCCGAGCGCATCGTTGACGATACCCGCTCGATCCGCGCCAAAGAACACGAGGTCGCCGTCGGCGAGTTCGAGACGCGCAACGAGACCCGCGATGGTGTCATCGGGCAGGAATTTGAGGATCGGCGACTGCAGGCCGTCACGACCATTGGCGACCGTATTGATCTTGATATAAGCCAGACCTTTCGCGCCGTAGCGCCCGACGAATGCCGTGTAGTCGTCGATCTGCTTGCGCGTCATGCTGCCGCCGCCGGGCACCTTCAACGCCGCGACACGGCCGTTGGCGTCGTTGGCCGGGCCGGCGAACACCTTGAACTCGACGCCGACCATCAGGTCCGCGACTTCGACGAGTTCGAGCGGAATGCGCAGATCGGGACGATCATTGCCGTAACGATGCATCGCCTCGGCCCACGTTATGCGCGGAAACGGATCCGGCAACTGCACATCGAGCACGTCGTTGAACAGCCCGCGTATCATTTCTTCAGTCAGTGCCATGACGTCGTTTTCTTCGATGAACGACATCTCTATATCAAGCTGCGTGAATTCAGGCTGACGGTCGGCGCGCAGGTCCTCGTCGCGGAAACAGCGCGCGATCTGGTAGTAGCGATCGAGGCCCGACATCATCAGCAACTGCTTGAACAGCTGCGGCGACTGCGGCAGGGCGAAAAATTCGCCCGGATGCGTGCGGCTCGGGACGATGTAATCGCGCGCGCCCTCCGGTGTCGCCCGCGTCAGGATCGGCGTCTCGATATCGAGGAAACCGTGCTCATCCATAAACCGGCGCAACGCCTGCGTGACACGATGACGAATGCGGATGCGGCCCGCCATCTCTTCGCGGCGCAGGTCGAGGTAGCGGTACCGGAGGCGAATATCTTCGTGGGCATTTTCATCGTGATGGAACGGCGGCGTCTCCGCTTCGTTCAGCACGACGAGTTCGGTGGCCAGCACCTCGATCTCGCCGGTTGGCATGTTGGGGTTGACCGTACCGTCCGGACGCGGGCGAACCCGACCCGTTACTTTCAATACGTACTCGCCGCGAATGCGCTCGGCCGCGGCAAACATATCCGGGGTATCGGGATCGAAAACAATCTGCAGCAGCCCCTCGCGATCACGCAAGTCGATAAAGATCACGCCGCCGTGATCACGACGTCGATGGACCCAGCCGGCGACCTCGACGACCTCGTCGATGGCATCGGCATTGATTTCGCCACAGTAATGGGTTCGCATGAATCGGGACCTGAGCTTGCGGTTCATTCGGGGCGCAGGATGATAACCGGATTTCGGTCCGCCGTCGCCCCGCGCCTCCGCCCCGGAAGCCGCAAGGACCTTCGGGCCGGACCGAAAATCGCCCCCGGCATCCCGAGAGCCGGCGGTTGTGCAGCCGTCCCGATGCTGCTCTGGAACGCAACCGGTGGCCCACCAACGGTGGCGTGAAGAGCAAGCCGGGGCGCGAGAAAAATCGCCAGATCCGCCACCGGATGCAAGACAGGCCGGCCGGAGATTTATTCAGGCCGACGTGGCATCCCGAGAGCCGGCAGTCGTGCAGCGACCGCGGCTAAGCCACCGGCTCCTTCGCGGCCGGGTCAATCGCATGTTGCCGCCGCACCCAGCGCGGCACGACGACGCCGAGCGAAACGATCATCTTCAGTGCGGATTCGATATCCATGTCCAGTTCGATCGTGTCGCACCTCGGCACCATCAGGATAAAACCGGAAGTCGGATTCGGCGTCGTCGGCACGAACGCGCAGATAACGTTTTCATCGGTTCGCGCCTGGATTTCGGCCAGTTCCGCCGACGTCTGAAAACACAGACTGTAAACGCCCTTGCGCGGATACTCGATCAGCAGGACTTTCTTGAAGGACTGACTCGTATTCGTGAACAACACCTCGGTGAAGTTCTTCGATGCCGAGTAGATGGAACGCACCAGCGGAATCTTATTCAGCAGGCGCTCGGAGAAACTCACCAGCCATTTGCCGAAAATGTTGGCCACGAGCATGCCGGTCAGCAGCAGCACGATGACCGACAGCACGATGCCCAGACCGGGAATATGAATACCGAATACCTGGTCGGGCCGATAGGCCGGCGGCAACAGCAGCAGTGTCCGGTCCATCAGATTGATGACGAGGTTCAGCACGAACAGCGTGACGCCGATCGGCAGCCAGACCAACAGCCCGGCGATGAGATAACGGCGGATGTGCATGGGGCGAATTATACCGTTTCCACGCCGCGCGGCCTCAGTCCGATTTGGCGCTCGATGACCCGGTCTTTCCGGACTTGTCGCCGTTGGCCTTGGCCGCCGGTTTTGCTTCGGTCTTGGCCCCGGCCGCCTTGTCGGCGGGCTTGCCCGCGCCGCCCTTGCCGTCCGCCTTGTCGGCCTTGTCGGCCTTGTCCGCCTTGTCCGACTTGTCGGCCTTGGCGCCGCCGTCGGCCAGGTTGCGCCGATTGTCCTTCTTGAAGTCGGTCTCGTACCAGCCACCGCCCTTGAGCCGGAAATTCGGCGCCGACAGCAATTTTCTCAGCTCGGGCTTGCCGCATTCCGGGCAATCGACGAGCAGTGGCGCGTCCATCTTCTGCAACACATCGAAGACATGCCCGCAGGCATTGCAGGCGTACTCATAAATGGGCATTCATCTACTCCAAAAAAATCGGGCGGGTTCACCCCGGCATTCGCACGGCCGTCAAATGCAATCCTGCGGACCGCATCGATGGCAAATCTGAAATAAACTCGCCGTTCAGGCCGCGGCCGGCGCCTCCATCCGAAATACGATCGTGCCGTCTTCGACATCGACCGTCACGGAATCGCCGGGCGCAAAACTGCCCCGCAGGATTTCCTGAGCCAGCGGATTTTCGACGCGCTGCTGAATCTCGCGCTTCAGCGGCCTGGCACCGTAAACCGGATCGTAACCGGCCTCGGCAAGCCTGGCCACCGCCGCATCAGTCAACACGAGGTGCATGTCGCGCTCGGCCAGGCGCCCGGCCAGGTAACCCAGCTGGATGCCGACGATGTCGGCGATCTGTGCCGGCGTCAGCGGATGGAAGACTACCATGTCGTCGACACGGTTCAGGAATTCGGGCCGGAAGTGTCCGGTGACGACATCGAGCACCGCCGCTTTGATGGCGTCATAGTTCTCATCGCCCGCCAGTTCCTGGATGCGTTCGGAACCGAGGTTCGACGTCATGATCACGACGGTGTTGCGGAAATCGACGGTACGGCCATGGCCGTCGGTCAGCCGGCCGTCGTCGAGGACCTGCAGCAGCACGTTAAAGACGTCCGGGTGCGCTTTCTCGATCTCGTCGAGCAGCACGACGGAATACGGCCGGCGCCGAATCGCCTCGGTCAGCTGACCGCCCTCCTCGTAGCCGACGTAGCCCGGCGGCGCGCCGATCAGGCGGGCGACCGAATGCTTTTCCATGAACTCGGACATGTCGATCCGGACCAGCGAATCCTCTGTGTCGAACAGGAATGCGGCCAGTGCCTTCGTCAACTCGGTCTTGCCGACGCCGGTCGGGCCGAGGAACAGGAACGATCCGTTCGGTCGCTGCGGGTCGGCGAGACCCGCGCGCGAGCGCCGAATGGCGTCCGAAACGGCCTGCACGGCTTCTTCCTGACCGATGACACGCGCATGCAAAGCCTCTTCCATGCGCAGCAACTTGTCTTTCTCGCCCTCAAGCATCTTGGAAACCGGGATGCCGGTCCATTTCGAGACGATGTCGGCGATCTCCTCCTCGCTGACGCGATTGCGCAGCAGCCGGTTCTCGTGCGGCTCGTGTTCGCCGGCATCGAGCAACTGGCGCTCCAGTTCCGGGATCCGGCCGTATTGCAGCTCGGACATGCGCTGCAGGTCCTGTGCCCGGCGCGCCGTCTCGAGTTCGACACGCGCACGTTCGAGCTCTTCCTTGATATGCGTCGTGCCCTGCATCGCGGCCTTCTCGCCCTTCCAGATCTCATCGAGATCGGCGAACTCCGCCTCGAGTCCGGCGAGTTGCGCCTCGAGGTCGGCGAAGCGCTTCTTGGACGCGTCATCCGATTCCTTCTTGAGCGCCTCGCGCTCGATCTTCAACTGGATGATGCGCCGTTCGAGTCGGTCCATCACCTCGGGCTTGGAGTCGATTTCCATACGGATATGCGAACCGGCCTCATCGACCAGGTCGATGGCCTTGTCCGGCAATTGGCGGTCGCTGATATAGCGATGCGACAGCGTCGCCGCGGCGACGATCGCCGGGTCGGTGATCTCGACACCGTGGTGGACTTCGTAACGCTCCTTGAGTCCGCGCAGGATCGCGATCGTGTCCTCGACGGACGGCTCCTTTATCAGCACCTTCTGGAACCGACGCTCCAGCGCCGCGTCCTTTTCAATGTTCTGCCGATACTCGTCGAGCGTCGTCGCGCCGACACAATGCAGTTCGCCGCGCGCGAGCGCCGGCTTGAGCATGTTGCCGGCATCCATCGAACCCTCGGCCTTGCCGGCACCGACCATCGTGTGAATTTCATCGATGAACAGGATGATCTGGCCTTCCTGCTTCGACAGGTCGTTCAATACGGCCTTGAGGCGCTCCTCAAACTCGCCGCGAAACTTTGCGCCGGCGATCAGTGCGCCGAGATCCAGGCTCAGGATGCGCTTGTTACGAATGCCCTCGGGCACCTCGCCGTTAACGATGCGCTGGGCGAGACCCTCGACAATGGCGGTCTTGCCGACGCCCGGCTCGCCGATCAGTACCGGGTTGTTCTTGGTCCGCCGCTGCAGGATCTGGATCGTGCGCCGGATTTCATCGTCGCGCCCGACGATCGGGTCGAGCTTGCCCTGCTCGGCACGCTCGGTCAGGTCGATCGTGTATTTTTCCAGCGCCTGGCGGGTGTCCTCGGCGTTTGGATCATCGACGGACTGGCCGCCCCGCACCTCATCGATCGCCGCCTCAACGGCGCCGCGCACGACGCCGGCCTCGGTCAGGATCCGGCCGACGGCATTCTTGTCCTCGCATGCCGCGAGGACGAACAGCTCGCTGGAGATGTACTGGTCGGAACGATCCTGCGACAGCTTGTCGCAGACATTGAGCAGTCGGCTGAGATCGTTGGAGACATGCACCTCGCCGGCCGTGCCCTCGACCTGCGGCAGTTGGTCCAGCGCCTCGCCGAGCCGCGAGCGCAGCAGGTTCACATTGGCGCCGGCCTTGGTCAGCAGGTGCCGGACGGTGCCGCCCTGCTGGTCGAGGAGCGCTGCCATCAGGTGCACGGGCTCGATAAACTGGTGCCCGCGCCCGACGGCGAGCGATTGCGCATCGCCCAGCGCGAGTTGAAATTTACTGGTCAGTTTGTCTTGCCGCATCAGATCCCTGCTCCATGTCTGCAAACGCTACTACTAGCGGAAATATTGGGTCGCCCGGCCGAAATTCAACGCCCCCGCCACGATGCGACCTGATGTCCGCGAAATTGGTGAAATTGGTGTCAGACACCAATTTGGAGCGGAGTAATTCGAATTTGTTGTCAGACACCCATTTTCTCGCTTCATATCACTCTATATTGGTGTCTGACACCAATTTCGGCGGCCAATTTCCCGGCGCTTATTCAATCCAGATCAGCGTCGCCTGGCGGCCGCAGGTGCCGTCGCGGCGATAAGAGAAGAACCGCCGCGAATCAGCGTGCGTGCAAAAGTCACCGCCAAACACATCCGTGACGCCGCGGGTGGCCAGGCGCAGGCGCGCCAGGGTGGTCAGGTCGAGCTGCCAGTGCGTTGCGTCCGTCCGGGTCAGCGCCGCAGTATCGCCATCCCGCAAGCCGTTGACGACCGCTGCATCAACCTCGTAAGCGGCCGGGCCGATGGCCGGGCCCAGCCAGGCCATGAGCCGGTCGGGCGCCACGCCGCGCACCGCGAAGGCATCGATCGTCTGCTCGAGGACCCCGGCGACGAGTCCGCGCCAGCCGCCGTGTGCGGCCGCGACCTGCCCGCCCGCGCGATCCGTGAACAGGACCGGCAGGCAATCGGCAGTCTGGATCACGCAGACCGTCCCGGCTGTCGACGTAAAAGAAGCATCGGCTGCGACCGGCGCGTTCACCGCATCGGCCGCAACCACCGCGGCGCCGTGGACCTGGTCAAGCCAGCGCGGCGGCGCCGGCAGCGCCAGCGCACGCTCGAGTAACGCACGATTCCGCGCGACGGCCTGCGGGTCATCGCCGACCTGCGTGCCCAGATTCAACGACACATACGGGCCATCGCTGACGCCGCCGATCCGGGTTGTGCTCGCGGCATGCACGCGAGCCGGGGCCGGCCAGTCCGGCCGGATCAGTTCGATGCCGGCTGCGGCCACGCCATCCGGTCCCAGTCATCGGCCGCGCGACCATCACCGCCATCGGCAGCCAGTGCCGCCAGCAATGCGGCCATGTCCGCGGGCAGCGGCGCCCGGCAATCGACGGTCTCCCCGGTCAGCGGGTGCCGGAACGCGAGCCGACAGGCATGCAGGGCCTGGCGGTGGAAACGACGCAGCACATCACCGAGCGCCGGCGACGTGCCCGCCGGTATCTTGAGTCGCCCGCCGTACAGCGGATCGCCGATCAGTGCATGACGAATATGCGCCATGTGTACGCGGACCTGGTGCGTGCGGCCCGTTTCGAGGCGCAGCGCCAGAAACGAGAACGCCGGGAACCGTGTCAGCACGCGGTAATGCGTGACGGCCGGTTTACCGCGGTCGGTCACCGCCATGCGCGTGCGGTGCGTCGCATGCCGGCCGATCGGGGCATCGACATGACCGCCGGCCGTGACCCGGCCGGTGCAGACGGCGCGATATTCCCGCGTGATCTCCCGCTCCTGCAGGTCGCGGACCAGCCGCGTGTGCGCCGGCACGGTGCGCGCGACGAGCAACAGGCCGGTCGTTTCCTTGTCGAGACGATGCAGGATCCCGCTGCGCGGCAGCTGGGCCAGTTCCGGCGCGTGATGCAACAGGCCATTCAGCAGCGTACCGGTCGGATTACCGGCGCCGGGATGCACGACAAGCCCGGCCGGCTTGTTGATCACGAGTACCGCATCATCCTCATAGACGACATTGAGCCGGATCGCCTCGGGCAGCGACACCTCGCAGACCTCGATGACGGCATTGACGTCTACAGCCTGGCCCTCGCGCACCCGGGTCTTGGGCGTCACGGCGGCGCCGTCGACCGTGACCTCGCCGGCGAGGATCCAGTCCTTGAGACGGGAACGCGAATAGTCCGGCAACAGCATCGCCAGTGCCTGGTCCAGGCGCTTCCCGGCCAGATCAGCAGGGATCGTAAGTTGGTGTCGAGTGGTGGGCATCGGGATTTCGCGGCGGTATCCGGCAGGGGTTCGTTCAGGCTTGCCATGGCGAGTTTACGGTATACTCCCGCCCTTCGCGCGCCACTCGTTCAAGCATCTTGAGTTCTCCAAGCCAACCGACAACCGCCGTTCACATCCGGCACCCCCGCGCCCCGCACCCGGTCGGCATGCGGCGGTGGGCGATCGTCTGCCTGCTCGCGCTGATCGCGGCCGGCTGCGGCAAGGACACCCGCGACATGCGGTCCGGGTCCGAGGAGTTATTCGAGCGCGGCACCAAATCCATGGAGTCCAACAACTTTCGCAATGCGATCGGTTATTACGAGGCACTGGAAGCCCGCTACCCGTTCAGCAATCAGGCCAGGCAGGCACAGTTAAACCTGATCTACTGCTACCTCAAGAACGGCGATTCGGAATCGGCGATCGACGCGGCGACACAGTTTGAACGCGAGAACCCGACGCATTCGCGCGTCGACTACGCGCTGTACATGCGCGGCCTCGCCAATTTTTCCGCGCAGCACAAGGGCTATCACCGACTGTTTCGCATTAACCTGGCCAAGCGCCCGCCCGTCCAGGCGCGCGAATCTTTCTCGGCGTTTGCACGCCTGCTGCAACGCTATCCCGACAGCCGCTACGCCGACGATGCCCGCCAGCGGATGCTGTTCCTGCGCAACCGACTCGCCGAACACGAGAACTTCGTCGCCGACTACTATTTCGAACGCGGTGCCTACGTCGCGGCGCTGAACCGCGCGCGGTTCACGATGGAAACCTATGACGGTGCACCGGCCGTAGCCGACTCTCTTTATATAATGGTCGGCGCGTACGAAAAGCTCGGCATGCAGGATCTGGCCGCCGCAACGCGACGCGTGCTGGTCGAAAACTATCCCGACGCCGTCGAACCGCAGACCGTTAAAAAGCGGTTCCTGTTCTTCTAGCGGCTTGTTGAAATAGCCTCGGACAAGTGCGCCCCAGGGGCACTTCCTTCGGGCGCGAGACAAGGCAAGAACGGAGATAGAGCGTCGTCCCTGCGCCAGTACATCAGCCCTCGTCGACCACGCAAGGGTTATCTGGTCTTACCGCAGGGTTGCGCCACCTGAGGCTTGTTTCAACCAGCTGCTAGCGAAAACCCGACGTAATCGGATAACGCCAGTCGCGGCCGAAGGCGCGCGCACTGATGCGCACGCCGGGCGCCGCCTGCCGGCGCTTGTATTCATTGCGGCGCACCATGGCGAGGATCCGGTCGACAACCTCTCGCTCGAAGCCGCGCGCCACGATCTCGTCGCTCGAACAGTCGTCGAGCATCAGCGCGTCGAGGATTGGATCGAGAATGTCATAGGGCGGCAACGAATCGGAATCGAGCTGGCCGGGCGCCAGTTCCGCCGACGGTTCGCGTTCGATGACGCGCTCGGGAATCACGTCGCCACTCGAGTTGCCCGTCTGTTTTTCCATCGCATTACGATAGCGCGCCAGCCGGTAGACAAGCGTCTTCGTGCAATCCTTGATCGGCGCGAAGCCGCCGTTCATGTCGCCGTACAGCGTCGCATAGCCGACCGCCATCTCGCTCTTGTTGCCGGTTGCCAGCACCATGCGCCCGGTCTTGTTTGATATCGCCATCAGCAACACGCCGCGGCAGCGTGACTGAATGTTTTCCTCGGTCGCGTCGGGCGCAAGACCGGCAAAAAGTTCCGCGAGCGTCTCCTGCGTCGACTCGACCATCGGCGCGATCGGCAGCACACGATAGTCGACGCCGAGGCGGCGCGCCTGTGCCTCGGCATCTGCAATACTGATCGCGGAAGTAAATTGATACGGCATCATGACGGCCTGCACGGCGTCGGCGCCGAGCGCGTCGACGGCAATCGCCAGCGTCAACGCGGAATCGATGCCGCCGGAAAGCCCCAGCACGACGCCATCGAAGCCGTTTTTCGTCACGTAGTCGTGCACGCCCATGACGAGCGCTTCATAGATGCTTTCCTCGTCACCGGGCAGCGGCACGACCTCGCCGGCGACGGGCGTCACCGACTGTTCTGCAACGTTAAAGTCGACGACGAAAAATCCCTCGACGAAATCGGGCGCGCGCATCGTCACGGCGCCGTCGGCGGCGAATACGGCCGAGCCGCCGTCGAAGACGAGTTCGTCCTGACCGCCGACCAGGTTGACATAGACGATCGGCAACCCGACTTCGCGACACCGCGCCTGCACGATTGATTCCCGTATCACCTGCTTGCCACGCATGAACGGCGACCCGTGGATCGACACGATCAGCCGCGCCCCGGCGGCGGCCAGCGCGGCGGCCGGTTCCGGCTCCCAGACGTCTTCACAGATCGCCAGGCCGACCGGCACGCCCGCGATCTCGGCGACGACCGGACGATCGCCGGCCGTGAAATACCGTTCCTCGTCGAAGACGCTGTAGTTGGGCAGGCAGCGCTTGCGGCAGGTCGCTACCGCCTTGCCGTCGGCGAACAACGCCGCGGAATTGAAAATGTCGGTGCCGTCGTACTCGGGAAATCCGACCAGAGCGGCGCAGCCGTCAGTCGCAGCACAGATGCGCTCAAGTGCCGGTCCGATGCGACGCCGCAGCCCGGCCTGGAACAGCATGTCCTCGGGCGGATAGCCGCAGACGGCAAGTTCGGGAAACACGACGAGGTCGGCATCGTGCTCCAGGCGCGCCGCGGCGATCGCCGCACAGATGCGCTCGACATTGCCCGGCACATCGCCGACGACGACGTTGATCTGGGCCAGCACGATTCTCAGCGTATCAGGCATGAATACTTGCCGGGACGGGTCGGGGTCGGTTCCTTGATGCGCAGAATGAGGGGTCAGACCCTCGAGATCTTTCCGGTATCAAGGGCCAACGGTTCACATTCCGCTCGATAACAGAAAGCGTTCCCGCTCAACCGAGCAGTTCCTTCATCGCGCTGCCGAGTTCGGCGGGCGAACGCACGGTCTTGACGCGGGCGGCCTCGAGCGCCGCAAATTTGGCGGCCGCCGTGCCCTCGCCGCCGGAGATGATCGCGCCGGCATGGCCCATCCGCTTACCCGGCGGCGCCGTGACGCCGGCAATGTACGCGACGACGGGCTTGGTGACGTGCGCCTGTATGTAGCGCGCCGCGGCTTCTTCGTCGGTGCCGCCAATCTCGCCGACCATGATGATGCCCTCGGTCGCCGGGTCCTGTTCGAACAGTTCGAGACAGTCGATGAAGTTCATGCCGCGCACCGGATCGCCGCCAATGCCGATGCAAGTCGTCTGGCCGAGCCCGTTGCAGGTCGTCTGGTAAACGGCCTCGTATGTCAGCGTACCGGATCGCGAGATCACCCCGACCCGGCCGGGCTGATGAATGAAGCCCGGCATGATGCCGATCTTGCACTCGCCCGGCGTGATGATGCCCGGGCAGTTCGGGCCGATCAGTCGGCAGTCATAATCCTTGAGCACTTCCTTGACGCGCACCATGTCCAGCACCGGGATGCCTTCGGTGATACACACGATCAGTTCGATGCCGCCGTCGGCCGCCGCCAGGATCGCATCGGCCGCAAACGGCGCCGGCACGAACAGCATGCTGACCGTGGCACCGGTCTCGGCGACGGCCTGCGACACGGTGTCGAATACCGGCACGCCGAGGTGCTGCTCGCCGCCGCGCCCCGGCGTCACGCCGGCGACGATCTGCGTGCCGTACTCGATGCACTGCTCGGCATGAAACGATCCCTGCCGGCCCGTCAGGCCCTGGCAGATGATCCGGGAATCCTTGTTGATCAGTACGCTCATGAATTGGTGTTCCTTCCGGGTAGCGCCGCGTCAGGCTGCCGCGACGACCTTGCGCGCCGCGTCGGTCAGGTCATCGGCCGCCTGGATGTCCAGACCGCTGTCGGCCAGCAGCGCCTTGCCGGCCTCGACGTTCGTGCCCTCAAGCCGGACGACAACCGGCACCGCGATGCCGATCTCACGCACGGCCTGGATGATGCCGTTGGCGATGTCGTCGCAGCGAACAATGCCACCGAAAATATTGACCAGGATCGCCGCGACGGCCGGGTTCGACAGGATCAGCTTGAATGCCGCCGCCACCCGCTCCGGCGTCGCACCGCCGCCGACATCGAGAAAATTGGCCGGTTCGCCGCCATGCAACTTGATCAGGTCCATCGTCGCCATCGCCAGTCCGGCGCCGTTGACCATGCACGCGATGTTGCCGTCCAGCGACACGTAGTTCAGGTCATGCTCGGCCGCCGACCGCTCCATCGGGTCTTCCTGCGACGGATCACGTAATGCGCGCAGCTCGGACTGACGAAACAGCGCGTTGTCCTCGATATTGATCTTCGCGTCCAGCGCCAGCAGATCGCCGGCGGTATTGACGATCAACGGGTTGATCTCAACGAGGCTCGCATCCGACGCGTCGAACATGCGGTACAGGTTCTGCACCAGCGGGATAAATTGCTTTAATTGCGCCTGATCGAGCCCGAGCGCGAAACCGAGTTGCCGCGCCTGGTACGGCTGCAGCCCAACGGCCGGGTGAATGGCGACCGTCACAATCCGTTCGGGCGTATTGGCGGCCACCTCCTCGATATCCATGCCGCCATCCTGCGAGGCCATGATCGCGATGCGCTCACGGCCCCGGTCGACCAGCATGCTGAGGTACAACTCCCGCTCGATCTGGCTGCCGGCCTCGACAAACACCTGGTTGATCGGCAGTCCTTCGGCGCCGGTCTGCTTGGTCGTCAGCCGCCGGCCGAGCATGGATTCGGCTGCCGCCCGCACCTCTTCGGCGCTGCGCGCCAGCTTGACGCCGCCGGCTTTGCCGCGACCGCCGGCGTGCACCTGCGCCTTGACGACCCACAGATCGCCGCCGAGCCGCTCGGCCGCCGCGACCGCCTGCGCCGGCGTCGCCGCCGCCTCGCCTTTTGTCACGGGGACGCCGTAGCGCGCAAATAACTGCTTCGCCTGATATTCGTGGAGATTCATATCCGGTCCAGAGAATGCTGCGGGAATCCCGCCGCGGCCATTGTATTCCGGGGACAGTCCGCTTATCTAGTCACCGCCGGACCGGAGCCGGCAACAGCAGGCGGGCGCTGCATCCGGCGAACCGGAAGACAGGAACGGCGGACATCACGGCCGAAGCTGGCGACAGTTAACTCATTATCTGCGAGCGACAGAGAGATATTCGGAATGGAGATTAAGTTGGCTGTTCCCGACTTTCGTATTGGCCGGGGCTTACCGGGTTCCGACTGCCTTGCCGGTCTTTCCCTGGTAGGTCGAGGCGCCGTTATATCCCTCGGAAACGCCGCTTGAATGGGTCGACGTTGACGAGCTAACGCAGCTCGGGCGGCTGAAGGTTTCCGAGGGGAACCCGACGCCAAAGACCATCGACACCCGTGTGGAACGCCGCAACCACCAAAGTGCGGCACGCTAATCTCTGGGGGCCGATCTTCGCGGCACGGGAGTTCGGGGACAGTTCACTTATCTCTTTCATAGCTAAAGAGATAAGTGAACTGTCCCCGAATTATTGAAACCGCAGCCATGGCACGATATGTCCAAGGTCGAGGCGGCGGTATATACCGCGGTAAACGTCAAACCCCCCCGCGGCGGGAGGGCCAGCACCGCGAACC
>JAJFJS010000143.1 GCA_021773815.1 Gammaproteobacteria bacterium | reverse complement strand
GGACATACGGCGCAGCCGACCGCGGCTCACCGACGCGCGCTTCGACGGGATCGATATCGAAGCGGCCTGCCGGCGGCTGCTGCGCTTCCCGACGATCGCGGACAAGTCGTTTTTGATTCATATCGGCGACCGGACGGTCGGTGGGCTTGTCGTCCGCGACCAGTTCGTCGGGCCGTGGCAGGTGCCGGTCGCCGACGCGGGCGTCACGGCGCTCGATTTCGAGGGTTATGTCGGCGAGGCGATGTCTATCGGCGAGCGCACGCCGGTGGCGGTGCTCGACCCGGCGGCGTCCGGGCGGCTGGCCATCGGCGAGGCGATCACGAATATTGCCGGCAATGCGATCGACGCGCTCGAGCGGGTCTGCCTGTCGGCCAACTGGATGGCTGCGAGCGGCGTCGCCGGCGAGGACGAGGCGCTGTTCGATACGGTCACGGCCGCCGCCGACATGTGCCGCCGGCTGCGCATCGCGGTGCCGGTCGGCAAGGATTCGCTGTCGATGCAGACGCGCTGGGAACGCGGCGGCGAACAACTCGCGGTCGTCGCGCCGGTGTCGCTGATCGTGTCCGCGTTCGCGCCGGTCAGCGATATTCGCCGGTCGGTGACGCCGCAACTCACTGACGAGCACGGCACGGTGTTGTGCCTCGTTGACCTGGCCGGCGGAAAGCACCGGCTCGGCGCGTCGTCGCTGGCACAGTGTTTCGGTATCGCCGGCGGTGCGCCGGCCGATGTCGACGCGCCCGAGCGACTGACCGGCTTCGTCGCGGCGATGCAGAGCCTGCTGCACGAGAACCTGGCGCTCGCCTATCACGACCGGTCCGACGGCGGGCTGTTCGTCACGCTGTGCGAGATGGCATTTGCCGGGCATCGGGGGCTCGACGTCGACCTGGCCGATCGCGACGATCCGCTGGGCGCGTTGTTCGCCGAGGAACCCGGCGCCGTGATCCAGGTTCGCGAGACGGACCTGCCGCACGTTCGCGAATTGTTTGCGCGGCACGGACTCGGTGCCGCCGTGACGACGGTCGCGACGGTCACCGGTGACGACCGGCTGCGCATCGCGCTGCCGGGGCGCACACTCGACTTCACGCGCACCGAACTGCACGCGACCTGGTCGGCCGTCAGTCACCGCATGCAGCGGTTGCGCGACAACCCCGTCACGGCCGACGAGGCATTGCAGCACACGCTCGACGCGACGGATCCCGGGCTGGTGCCGCTGCTGAGTTTCGATCCGGCCGACAATCCGGCGGCGCGGTATCGCTCGGCCCGCAAACCCCCGCGCGTCGCGATCCTGCGCGAGCAGGGTGTCAACAGCCATGTCGAGATGGCCGCCGCGTTCGACCGGGCGGGATTCACGGCCGTCGACGTGCACATGACCGATATTCTTTCCGGGCGCACGGGACTCGACGCGTTTTCCGGCCTCGTGGCCTGCGGCGGTTTCTCGTACGGCGACGTGCTCGGCGCCGGCGGCGGCTGGGCCAAGTCGATCCTGTTTAACGATCGTGCCCGCGCGCAGTTCGCGGCATTTTTCGCCCGCCCCGACAGTTTCACGCTCGGCGTCTGCAACGGTTGCCAGATGCTCGCGGCGCTGCAGTCGATCATTCCCGGCGCCGATCACTGGCCGCGGTTCGTGCAGAACCTGTCCGAGCAGTTCGAGGCCCGGCTCAGCCTCGTCGAGGTCGTCGAGTCAAACTCCGTGTTTCTCAGTGGCATGGCCGGCAGCCGGCTGCCGATCGCGACGTCGCACGGCGAGGGCCGCGCGGAATTTCACGCCGGCGGCGATCTCGCGGCGCTGGCCGGGTCGCAGCGACTCGCGGTCCGATACGTCGACAACCACGGCCGGCCCGCGGCGACCTACCCGGCGAACCCGAACGGTTCCCCCGAAGGCGCGGCCGGGTTCTGTTCGGCCGACGGCCGCGTGACGATCATGATGCCGCACCCGGAACGCGTGTTCCGCACGGTACAGCATTCGTGGTGCCCGCCGGAGTGGGGCGAGGACGGTCCGTGGATGCGGATGTTCTATAACGCGCGCGCGTGGGTGGGTTGAGCCCGGTCGGAGCGCGTGTCATGAGCAACGGCCGGCTTCGTTTGAATATCGATTATTCGATGTGATCATGGCCCCGGTGAACGCTTCCGGCCCATAGCGGACAATCAGCAAAGGAAAATTCTATGATTGAACGCAACTTGTACGGAAAATATGTCAAGTATTCGAAAGATCACTGATTCGCAATTGGTACAATCATCGCTGCGGCTGGCGTAGCGATGGAGACGGAGCATTGAAAAGGATAAAGATTGGCGCAATCACTATCGTCGCCCTTGTTGCCGCATGTTCTGCAAATGCAGCGTCTTATGTCGTTACAGATCTTGGAACGCTGGGGTTCGGAGACTCATCCGCGCACAGCATCAACGATTTCGGTGAGATAGCCGGTTATTCGAACACGCTAAGCCCGGGATTGCACCACGCATTCAGAGTCGGCGGAGGCGCAATGCAAGACCTTGGCACGCTAGGCGGAAATAACTCATATGGCTACGCAATCAACAATTCAGGTCAGGTGACTGGCTCTTCGGAGTCCGATGCATTCAGCATTAGCGGTCAGGCGTTTCTCTACAGCGCCGGTACTATGCAAGGCCTGGGCACGCTAGGCGGCGCAACTTCTGAGGGCCGTGATGTTAATGATGCCGGCATTGTCGTCGGTCAGTCTCTAACGGCTGACGGCGATACACGAGCGTTTCGATATAGTGACGGCATGATGGAGGACCTGGGCACGTTGGGTGGTGCAAATTCAAGGGCTGAGGCCGTCAATAACGATGGCGAAATCGTGGGTTGGTCGCTGACGACTGAAGGCGCTGGTCACGCATTTCGCATTAGCGCAGGCGTAATGCAGGACCTCGGAACATTGGCGGGAGGAAGTTTTTCATCGGCTGCAGACATTAACGATGCTGGTGAGGTGATTGGTTGGTCTCAGTCGTCCAGTGGTTTTAGTCACGCATTTTTGTATTCGGGCGGCGTAATGCAGGATCTGGGTACCTTGGCGAGTGGCGGTTCCTGGGCAATCGGATTAAACGACAATGGCCAGATCGTCGGAACCTCGGAGGCAGCCGGAGGGCGTCATGCATTCCTTTACAGCGATGGCGAACTGCATGACATCAACGATCTGGTTACAGATCTGTCAGGTTGGAACTACCTGGAAGGAGCCGGCGGGATTAACGATGCCGGTCAAATAGTCGGCTGGGGTCGTACTGCCGCTGGAGATCTACATGCGCTCATCCTCACGCCTGTTCCGCTGCCAGCGGCTGTGTTTTTCTTTACTTCTGGCCTTGGGTTACTCGCTTTGATGCGTCGAACGGCCGCCTGAATCCGTTCCTGCCTGCAACGCGATCGTAAACAACTGCTTACCGTTTTGGGCCTTTCGGCCAAGAGCGAATGTTCACTTCTGGCTGAAGGCGGCGCATTCGTCATGTGCACAGGTCAGGTGATCGACCGGAACCGGATTCGGTGCGGTGTGTCGGCGTCGGTGCCGAGTCGGCGGTGGCGGTCCTTCTCGTAGTCCTCGTAGTTGCCCTCGAACCATTCGATGTGGCTATTGCCCTCGAAGGCGAGGATGTGCGTCGCGATACGATCGAGGAACCACCGGTCGTGCGAGATCACGATCGCGCAGCCCGGGAAGTCGAGCAGTGCCTCTTCGAGCGCGCGCAGCGTCTCGACATCCAGGTCGTTGGTCGGCTCGTCGAGCAGCAGCAGGTTGCCGCCGTCCCTGAGCACCTTGGCCAGGTGCACGCGGTTGCGCTCGCCGCCGGACAGCAGTCCGATCTGTTGTTGCTGCTGGGCGCCGCGGAAATTGAAGCGGCCGACGTAGGCGCGTGACGGCGTCTCGTACTTGTCGACTCTTATAATGTCGTCGCCGTTGGAAATTTCTTCCCAGACGGTTTTGCTGTCGTCGAGATCCTGACGCGACTGGTCGACGAACGCCATGCGCACCGTCTCGCCGATGCGGATGTCGCCGGCGTCCGGCGTGTCCTGGCCGGTCAGCATGCGGAACAGCGTCGTCTTGCCGGCGCCGTTCGGGCCGATGATGCCGACGATCGCGCCCGGCGGCACCTGGAAGTCGAGGTCGTCGATCAGCAGCCGATCGCCGAAGCCCTTGCGCAGGCCCTTGATCTCGATGACGAGGTCGCCGAGGCGCGGGCCGGGCGGGATGTAGATCTCGTTGGTTTCCTGACGTTGCTGGAATTCCCGCGACGTCAGTTCCTCGAACCGGCTCAGCCGCGCTTTGTTCTTTGCGCGGCGGGCGGACGGGTTCGAGCGCACCCAGTCCAGCTCGGACTTGATCGATTTCTGCCGGGCGACTTCCTGTTTCTCTTCGATCTGCAGTCGCGCCTCTTTCTGCTCGAGCCACGACGAGTAGTTGCCTTCCCACGGGATGCCGTGGCCGCGGTCCAGCTCCAGGATCCAGCCGGCGACGTTGTCGAGGAAGTAGCGGTCGTGGGTGATCGCGACGACGGTGCCCGGGTATTGCTCGAGGAAGTGTTCGAGCCAGGCGACCGACTCCGCGTCGAGGTGGTTGGTCGGTTCGTCGAGCAGCAGCATGTCCGGCTCGGACAGCAGCAGCCGGCACAGTGCGACGCGCCGGCGTTCGCCGCCGGAAAGTTTCGCGATATCGGCGTCCCAATCGGGCAGGCGCAGCGCGTCGGCGGCCATCTCGAGCTTGCGGTCGATCTCCCAGGCGTTTTGTGCGTCGATCTGGTCCTGCAGCTTGCCCTGTTCGGTGAGCAGCGCATTCATCTCGTCGTCATCCATCGGCTCGGCGAACCGTTCGCTGATTTCGTTGAAGCGACTGACGAGCGCGATCGTGTCGGCGACGCCTTCCTCGACGATCTCGCGTACCGTTTTGCTCGCGTCCAGTTCCGGTTCCTGCTGCAGGTAGCCGATCCGGATGCCGGGCTGCGGACGCGCCTCGCCGTCGAACTCCGTATCGACGCCGGCCATGATGCGCAGCAGGGTCGATTTGCCGGCGCCGTTCAGGCCCAGCACGCCGATCTTGGCGCCGGGGAAGAAGCTGAGAGAGATGTCGCGCAGGATGTGCCGTTTCGGCGGCACGAGTTTGGCGACACGGCTCATCGTGAACACGTACTGGGCCACGGTTTTCAATCCTGAGTGGTGGGTGAACGCGGATTATCCGGCAAGGCCCGCGGGTTGGAAAGCTATAATCGGCTGTTCCGACTCATCGAAAGGGTAAACCGTGGCCGCCGACCCGCGCGTTGTCGTGTACAAGGACCGCCAGATCGCCGCCTACGGGTTTGGCGACTGGCATCCGTTCGGTCTCGATCGGCACGAGGCGTTTCATGAATACCTGCGCACGTCGGGCGTTGCCGATGACGTTGAACTCGCCACCGGCCGGCCGGCGACGGATGCCGAGTTATGCGCGTTTCACTCGGCCGAATACGTGGCGCTGGTTCGCGAACGGTGCCGCGACGGCCACGGATTCCTCGACGCCGGCGACACGCCGGCGCTGGCCGGGATCGACGTGGCCGCGACGGCGGTTGTCGGCACGGCCGTCGCCGCGATGGATCGCATTATGAGCGCGGAGGCGCGGCGCGCCTTCGTGCCGATTGCCGGCTTGCATCATGCCGGGCGCAGTCATGCGGCCGGGTTTTGCGTCTTCAATGACTGCGGTGTCGTCATCGAAATGTTGCGCGCCCGCTACGGGCTCACGCGGATTGCCTATGTCGATATCGATGCGCACCATGGTGACGGCGTGTTCTATGCGTTCGAAGACGACCCCGGTGTCTGGTGCGCAGACATTCATGAGGACGGCGGGTTTCTGTACCCGGGTACCGGCGGGTGCGATGAAACCGGCCGCGGAGCGGCGGTTGGCACGAAGCTGAACCTGCCGCTCGACCCCGGGGCCGAAGATGCGGATTTCTTCAACGCGTGGGCACGTGTCGAGCAGTTCCTCGCTGCAGCCCGGCCGGAATTCATCGTGTTTCAGTGCGGCGCCGACAGCGTGGCCGGCGATCCGATCACGCACCTGGCGCTGTCGCCGGCGGCCCACGGGCATGCCGCCGAGCGCCTGTGTGCGATCGCCGATGAGATCGGGCACGGTCGGGTTCTGGGTGTCGGCGGCGGCGGTTACGATCGCGGCAACCTGGCGCAGGCATGGACCGCGGTTGTTCGGTCGTTCGTCGCGGCCGCGTGAGGTCGCCGACCAGCGCGAGTTCGGTCGAATATTCTGCGAAACGGCGCCGACGCAGATTACCTCGGGTACAATGTGCGCCCCCCAACGGCAACCCGCGAACGGAGATCGTGCATGTATGAAGGTGATTGGACAGTCGGCACATTTGATCCCGAACTGGCCGCAGCCATCGCTCAGGAAGAGCGGCGTCAGGAAGAAAACATCGAACTGATAGCGTCGGAGAACTACGCCAGCCCGCGCGTGCTGGAGGCGCAGGGTTCGGTGCTGACGAATAAGTACGCGGAAGGCTATCCGGGGCGGCGCTATTACGGCGGTTGCGAGCACGTCGACACCGCCGAGCGCCTGGCGATCGACCGGGCTCAGAAGCTGTTCGGCGCCGATTACGCCAATGTGCAGCCGCATTCGGGTTCACAGGCGAATGCGGCGGTCTACATGGCATTGCTGGAACCCGGTGACAAGGTGCTCGGCATGAGTCTGGCCGAGGGCGGGCACCTGACCCACGGTTCACCCGTCAATTTCTCGGGCCGTCTCTATAATATTGTGCCGTACGGCCTGGATGACGACGGGCTGATCGATTACGAGAACGTCGCCGCGCTCGCCGCGGAGCACCGGCCGAAAATGATTATCGCCGGGTTCTCCGCGTACTCGCGGGTCGTCGACTGGCAGCGATTCCGTGAAATTGCCGATTCGGTCGGTGCGTATTTCTTCGTCGATATGGCCCATGTTGCCGGCCTCGTCGCCGCGGGCCAGTACCCGAACCCGGTGCAGATCGCCGACGTTACGACGACGACGACGCACAAGACGCTGCGCGGTCCGCGAGGCGGCATGATCCTCGCGAAGAAGAACGATGAATTGACGAAGAAGTTCAATTCGCTGGTGTTTCCCGGCACGCAGGGCGGACCGCTGATGCACGTGATCGCGGCAAAGGCCGTGGCGCTGCTCGAGGCGATGCAGCCGGATTTCGTTGAGTACCAGAAACGCGTGGTTGAGAATGCGCGCCGGATGGCGGCCGGACTGCAGGAACGGGGGTATAAAATCGTCTCCGGCGGTACCGACAATCACATGTTCCTGCTCGACCTGATCGACAAGGACATCACGGGCAAAGATGCCGACGCGGTCCTGGACCGCGCGAACATCACGGTCAACAAGAATGCCGTACCGAAGGATCCGCGTTCGCCGTTCGTCACCAGCGGTCTGCGCATGGGCACGCCGGCGGTCACGACGCGCGGCTTCGGTACCGGGGAAATCGACCTGTTGACGAACTGGATCGCCGATATCCTCGACGACATCTCGAACGAAGACACGATAGACGGCGTGCGTGCACAGGTGCTCGAGCTCTGCGCCAGATTTCCCGTCTATTGACGGTCGGCGCCGCCTACCGTGGTTGGATGCGCCTGACAGATCATGCATTGCCCATTTTGCAGTCACCCCGAAACGAAGGTCATCGACTCCCGGTTGACCGGTGAGGGCAGGCAGGTACGCCGGCGTCGCGAATGCCTGCGCTGCAACGAGCGGTATACGACCTTCGAAACGGCGGAACTCGTCATGCCGCGGCTGGTCAAGCGAGACCGGTCGCGGGAGCCCTTCGATGAGACGAAACTTCGTAACGGCATGGTGCGCGCCCTCGAACGACGGCCCGTCAGCGCCGAGGCCATCGAGGAATCCATCACGCGCATCATTCATGCGATGCAGACGCTCGGTGAGCGCGAAGTCGCGTCGCGGGTGCTCGGCGAGATGGTCATGGAAGAATTGCGGGCGCTGGACGAGGTCGCCTATGTCCGATTCGCTTCCGTTTATCGCCGTTTTCAGGACGTGACCGAGTTTCAGCAGGAGATCGAGCGGCTTCGTGATGCGACTGATGAGGACCGACGGCGCAACCAGCTGTCGCTGCTGCCGGATGATCGCAAGTGACCGTGACCGCGCCGGACCATGAGTACATGGCGCGCGCGTTGCGGCTTGCCCGGCGGGGCCTGTTTACGACGGACCCCAATCCGCGCGTCGGCTGCGTACTCGTCAAGGGCGGCGCCGTTGTCGGCGAGGGCTGGCATGAACAGGCCGGCGGCCCGCATGCGGAAGTCATGGCGTTGCACGCCGCCGGCGCGGAAGCTGCCGGAGCGACGGCCTATGTCACGCTCGAGCCGTGCTCCCATCACGGACGCACGCCGCCGTGTGCGGATGCGCTGATCGCTGCCGGCGTGCGGCGCGTGTTTTTCGCGTCGGACGACCCGAACCCGGCAGTCGCCGGGGCCGGAGCGCGCCGGTTGGCGGATGCGGGCCTCGAAGTTCGCGCCGGCGTGCTTGCCGACGCGGCCAATCAACTGAATGTCGGCTACATGACGCGCATGCGGACGGGTCGGCCATTTGTGCGCACCAAGATTGCCGCGAGCCTGGACGGGCGCACGGCGCTTGCTGACGGCGAGAGTCGATGGATTACCGGTGCAGCGGCCCGTGCCGACGTGCAACGGTTGCGCGCCCGCAGTTCGGCGATCCTGTCGGGCATCGGCACGGTTCTGCAGGATGACCCGTCATTGAATGTACGTGATGAGGCGCTCGGGCCCGTGCGGCAGCCGCTGCGGTTAATCGCCGATTCGACGTTGCGCACGCCGCCGCAGGCAAAGACCCTGACGCTGCCGGGCGATGTGATCATCTATTGTATTGAGCCCGCGCCGGCCGCCGCGGCGCTGATCGCGACCGGTGTGCAGGTCAGGACTGTCGGCGCAGAAGGCGGACGACTCAGCCTGCCGGCATTGCTCGACGA
Organism: Gammaproteobacteria bacterium; assembly: GCA_021773815.1. GTDB lineage: Bacteria > Pseudomonadota > Gammaproteobacteria > Steroidobacterales > SMWD01. The sequence continues at coordinate 65,188 of JAJFJS010000143.1, read as the reverse complement.
CCTCGGAGCGATGCAGGTCAACGAGTTGCTCGTCGAGGCGGGGCCGGCGTTGAATGGCGCCTTGCTCGCCGCCGGACTGATCGACGAACTGATCATCTACACGGCGCCGCACATTCTCGGTTCGACAGCGCGCGGCATGTTCGATATTCCGTCGCTGACCGGCATGGATCAGCGGGTTGCATGGCGGCTCGCCGATGTGCGGCGGGTCGGCGACGATCTGCGTCTGACCTGCCGCCGGCCGGGCGAACCTGGGGCCGGCGCGGCCCGTCCCGCGCCATCGCAATGATATGATTCGCGCACGAACGGCGCGGCCGACCGCCGCGTCCGCAGATTAATTCGGGATTCATATCAGTGTTTACGGGTATCGTGCAGGCCACAGGTCGATTGGCGGCCATCGAAGAGCGAGGCGGCGATCTGCGCCTGACCATCGCGACCGGCAGCCTGTGCATGGACAACCTGGATCTCGGCGACAGTATTGCCGTCAACGGGGTTTGCCTCACGGCCGTGGCGTTCGATGCCCAGTCGTTTGCCGCGGATGTGTCGCGGGAGACGCTCGAGGCAACGACGCTTGGCGATCTCGGCGTCGCGAGTCGGGTCAACCTCGAACGGTCGCTGACGCTGTCCGCATCGCTCGGCGGCCACCTCGTATCCGGTCATGTCGACGGTGTCGGCCGGGTCGTGTCGCTGGAGCCCGATGCCCGTTCGACCCGGATCGGTATCGAGATCGACGCATCGCTGACGCGCTACGTCGCGCGCAAGGGTTCGATTACCGTGGACGGCACGAGCCTGACCGTCAACGATGTGTCGGGGACGAGTTTCTTCGTCAATATCGTGCCCCATACGCTGGAACGGACTATCATGGCCGGATATCAGCAAGGTACCCGGGTGAATATCGAAGTCGATCTGATCGCCCGTTACCTGGAGCGCTTGGTTGGCGATGCGTGACGGCATGTTGAAAATGGCAGAAAATCCTTTCACTTTCAGTTCGATCGAGGAAATCATCGCGGATTTCCGCGCCGGGAAGATGGTCGTCATCGTCGATGACGAGGATCGTGAGAACGAGGGTGACCTGATCATGGCCGCCGCCAAGGTTCGGACCGAGGACGTCAATTACATGGCGCGCTATGGCCGCGGCCTGATCTGCCTGACGCTGACGCGGGAACGGTGTCGCCAGCTGCGGTTGCCGCTGATGGTTTCGGATACCTACGAGAACCAGACGACCAATTTCACGGTGTCCATCGAGGCCGCCGAAGGCATTACGACCGGCATTTCCGCCCATGACCGGGCGTGTACGGTGCGTGTCGCGGTGGCGCCGGACGCGATGCCGCGCGATCTTCGCCAGCCCGGCCACGTGTTCCCGCTGATGGCCCAGCCGGGCGGTGTCCTGACGCGCGCCGGACACACCGAGGCCGGCTGTGATCTTGCGCGGTTGGCCGGGTTCGAACCCGCTGCGATGATCGTCGAGATCCTGAACGAAGACGGTACGATGGCGCGCCGCCCGCAACTCGAGGTATTTGCGCGGGAGCATGGACTGCGCATGGGCAGTATCGCGGATCTGATTCGTTATCGTATCCAGAACGAAGAATCGGTCGAGCCGATATCCCGGCAGACGGTCGCCACCGAATTCGGCGACTTTGACCTAGTCTGTTACGAGGACCACGTGAATCGTAATGTGCACCTGGCGTTGATTCGCGGTGACCTGTCGAACAGCACCAAGCCCCCGCTGGTGCGCGTGCACTTGCAGGACACGCTCGGTGACGTCGTCGGTATCCAGCATCCGCGCCTGGGCTGGCCGCTGCGCTCGGCGTTGCGCCGGATCAGCGATGAGGGTCACGGCGTCGTCGTGATCCTGCGCTATGACGAGTCGCCCAGCCATTTGGCCGCCGAAATCGGCGCGCTGTCCGGAGAGTCGCTGCCGGACGTGCCGGCGGAGCGCTCGGCCGGTGCCGCGATATTACGAACCTACGGCACCGGCGCGCAGATATTGCGTAACCTGGGCGTGACCCAGATGCGGGTGTTGAGTGCGCCGAAGCAGATGCACGGCATCTCCGGTTTCGGTCTCGAGATCGTCGAGTACGTCGACGATCTCGGTTGATCCGCCGCCGCGAGGCCGACAACGGAACAAGAAAACATGCCGGACGAGAATATGCGAACCATTGAAGGCCAACTCATCATCCGCGATGAACGCATCGCGATTATCGCTGCGCGTTTCAACGAGAGTATTGTTGAGCACCTCGTCTCCGGCGCGATCGATGCACTCCGGCGCCATGGCGCCGATGATGCACAACTGCAGGTCGTGCGGGTGCCGGGGGCCTATGAGTTGCCGCTGGCCGCGCGGCGACTGGCCGCGACGCGACAAATCGACGGCATCGTGGCGCTGGGTGTCGTCATTCGGGGCGCGACCCCGCATTTCGACTACGTCTGCAGTGAATGTGCGAGCGGTCTGAACCGCGTCTCGATCGATTTCGACCTGCCGATCGGCTTCGGCGTCCTGACCTGTGACACGATCGAGCAGGCGATCGAGCGGTCCGGCACCAAGGCGGGCAACAAGGGTGCCGATGCCGCGATGGCGACGATCGAGATGATCAGCGTTTTGCAGCAGATCGGCGGCTAGTGCCCGTTCGATCACGATTAAGGCGCGTGCAGGACACAAATAGAACGGCGGATAACCAACCGCGCGCCTGCCCCTTCGCCGCGGTGCGGGCATCGATCGATTGCCGGCCGGCTCCGCGGAGACCGCTGCAATGAAAAAGAGACGCGGGCGGCACGGCGCCCGCCGCTTGCTGCTGCAGGCGCTGTACCAGCGCCAGATCGGTGGTCACGACATCGATGAGTTGTGCGAGCAATTTTCGACCTACCGGGAATTCGCCGCAATCGATGCGGACTATTTCCGCGCCGTGCTCACCGATGTCCTCGCCCGGACGGAATTTCTCGATACGACGATCGATGCACTGCTGGATCGTCCGATTGTCCAGCTCGATCCGATCGAACACGCGGTCTTGTGGGTCGGGGTGTCCGAGCTGCTGTCGCAGGCCGACGTCCCGGCCTCCGTGATCATCGACGAGGCCGTCGAACTGGCCAAGGAGTTCGGCGGTCAGGACAGTTACCGCTACATCAACGCGGTACTGGACCGGGCATCGAAATCCCTGCGATGAGGCGCCCAGCATGGATGAATTTGCGCTGATCGAGCGTTTTTTTGCCAGTCGCGTCGCCGACCGTGCCGACATCCGGCTCGGCATCGGCGATGATGCCGCCGTCACGCGCTGTGATTCTGACACCGAACTCGTCATCGCCACCGATACCATTGTCGAGGGCACGCATTTTCTGCCCGGCACCTCCGCGCACGCCATCGGACATCGCTGTCTCGCTGTCAATCTCAGTGACCTGGCCGCGATGGGCGCTGAGCCACGCTGGTGCACGTTGTCACTGACGATGCCCGATGTTGATCCGGACTGGGTCGATGCATTTGCCAATGGTTTCTTCGCGCTCGCCGAACGTTATGGTGTCGCGCTGATCGGCGGCGATACGGTTCGCGGATCGCTCGCGGTAACTGTCACGGTGCATGGTTGCGTCGCGCCGGGCGCAGCGATACGTCGTGGCGGTGCGCGGGCCGGTGACCTGATCTACGTGACGGGCGTGCCGGGACAGGCGGCGGCCGGTCTGCGGGTGCTGCGCGGGCCGACGGCGGGCATCGCGGCGGACGCGGTCGAAAAGTTTACCTACCCGGAGCCGCGGGTTGCGGAAGGACTGGGGCTGCGCGGCCTGGCGACGGCGATGATCGACGTGTCGGACGGACTGGCGGTTGATACGACGCGCTTGCTGGCGGCCAGCGAACTCGGCGCAACGCTGGAGCTGGGCAAACTGCCGCTCGATGCCGTGGGCGCAGACGACGCGCTGGCGCTCGCGTTAACCGGCGGCGATGATTACGAATTGTGTTTCTGTATACCGCCGGAGTGTGAGGCGGAGCTTGTGCGGCGGTCGGCCGGGTGGGCGTGTCAGGTGACCCGCATCGGTGCGACACGACCAGAACGCGAGATCACCTGGCTTTGGGAGGGGCGGCCCTGCGACGCGGGCGGCGCCGGATTCGAACACTTCCCCGCGCGACCATGAACGACAAGATATCAACCGGTTTGGTCTCGGCCGTGCTGCGTGACCCGGTGCACTGGCTGGCATTCGGGCTGGGCGCCGGCCTGTTGCCCAAGGCGCCGGGTACCTGGGGTTCGCTTGTGACGGTGCTGGTGTTCTGGTGGTGGGCGCCGGTTGACACGCTCGTGTTGCTCGGCATCGCGGGGGTTTTGTTCGTCGCGGGCATCTGGATCTGCGGTGAAAGCGCCCGGCGGCTCGGCGTGCACGATCATGGCGGCATCGTCTGGGACGAGATTGTCGGCATGTTGCTGACGCTGTCTGTCGCGTATCCCGAACCGCTGTGGTTCGGCGTCGCATTCGTTGCCTTTCGCATCTTTGACATCTGGAAGCCCTGGCCGATTCGCGACCTGGATCACAGTCTGTCCGGCGGGCTGGGCATTATGCTAGATGATGTGTGTGCCGCCGCGTACGCGGCGCTGGCGACCTTTCTTCTACAGAGATTCTTTACGGGCTTATAGAACGTACCTCCAGCATTCTCTATTCATATCTCATCCGATGGTCTCGCCCGCACCCGAAAAAATAATCACCAGAACGTGTCCCGAGAAGATCGGGAAATACGTGATCATCAATGAGATCGGGCAGGGCAGCACCGGGTCGGTCTACCTGTCGCACGACCCGTATTTTCGCCGTGACGTTGCGATCAAGGTCTACGACATTCAGCCCGATGAGGATCCGAAGCGGGCCAAGATCGCCCGCAAGATGTTTTTCAACGAGGCCCACATGGTGGGCATGCTGCAGCACCCGAATATCCTGCCGATCTACGATGCCGGCGAGGAGAACGACCAGTATTACGTCGTCATGGAACATATCCAGGGCGCGCGAACGCTCGAGGTGTATTGCCGCCCGGACAACCTGCTGCGCGTCGACGATGTCGTCAAAATTATCTACAAGTGCGCCAAGGCGCTGCACTACGCGCATAAGCGCGGCGTCATCCACCGCGACATCAAGCCGAGCAACATCATGCTGACGACCGATAACGACGTCCGCATTATTGATTTCGGTATCGCGATCCTCAAGGATGCGGACATCTCGCGGATCGAGGGCATTGCCGGTTCGCCGAGCTATATGTCGCCGGAGCAGATCAAGTCTGCCGAGATCTCCACGTCGTCGGACCTGTACTCGCTGGGCGCCGTGATGTACGAGCTGGTGACCGGGTTTCGGCCGTTCCGGGCCGGCACGCTGACGCGGCTACTGAACCAGATTATCTACGCGACCGCGGCGCCGATTCACACGCTCCGGGCGGACGTTCCCGAGGAACTGGAGGACATCGTAGCGACGGCCCTGCGGAAAGACCCTGCCAAGCGATACTCGAGTGGCGGCGAACTGGCCATTGCCCTGACGACGGTATACCAGGGGCTGCAGATGCAGTACGAGAGGATCGACAATCAGGAGCATTTCGATCTGCTGCGCCGCCTGCGATTCTTCCACGATTTTTCCCAGGCTGAAATCTGGGAATTGCTGCGCGCCAGTGAGTGGCGCGAGTTTGCGGCCGGGGAGGCCATCGCCAGGGAAGGTGAAATCGATGACCGTTTCTACGTCATCGTGGCTGGTCGCGTCATGATCGAGGCCGACGGTCAACTCGTCGGTGCGTTCGATGCCGGGGACTGCTTCGGCGAAGCGAGTTATATCGCCGATGCGAAACGCACGTCGACGATCAAGGCCGATAGTGCCGTGACGGTGCTGAGCGTCAGCGCGACGTTGCTCGAACAGGTCTCGACCGAGTGCCAGCTCCGGTTCAACAAGGTATTTCTGCGCTCGCTGATCCTGCGCCTGCAGACCGAGTAACATCTGCTACGGTCAGGCTCGGACGAGGCGGGTGACTTGTGCCGGGTGCGCCACGGCACCGCCGGCCGGACGGGATCGGCCGAGGCCCTTAGCCCCTGGTCCCGGTTGAACGCAGGTCCGACGGGACCGTTGGCGGTGACGGCGGGTCAGCCGGCCTCGAGGTCGTCGGCGGCGATGTCGGTGAGTTCGCCGTCGATCAGCACCTGAACCTTGCGTTCCACGGCGGTCAGCGCAGCCTGGCAGTCACGACTCAGCTTGACGCCTTTCTCGAATTGTTTCAGCGACTTGTCGAGGCTCAGGTCGCCGCTCTCGAGTTGTTCGACGACCTGCTCGAGTTCCTGCATGGCCTTTTCGAGGTCCACCGTCGCTTTTTTCTTCGCCGTCGTCACATGATTTCCCGCAACATTAACTGGTCGCGTAGCGTGTCACAGCGGGCCTGCGACGGTCAATGTCGTTACAATGCCCGGCCGGAATGTTGTTGACAGCCTTCCGGATCATGCCTATATTTAGACTAAGTCTAAGTAAAGATGGCAACCAACATCATTGACGCTAAGGAGAAACACTAGTGGACCTGAAGGGCAGTTCGACCGAGCAGAATCTGAAAGATGCATTTGCCGGTGAATCACAAGCAAACCGACGCTACCTGTATTTCGCGGCGAAGGCCGATATCGAAGGCTATAACGATGTGGCCGTCGTCTTTCGTTCCACCGCGGAAGGCGAAACCGGACATGCGCACGGTCATCTGGAGTACCTGGAAATTGTCGGTGATCCGGCGACCGGCCTGCCGATCGGCGGCACCAGCCTTAATCTGAAAGCGGCGATCGCCGGCGAGACGCACGAGTACACGGACATGTATCCGGGTATGGCGAAGACCGCCCGCGACGAAGGTTTCGACGAGATTGCCGACTGGTTCGAAACGCTGGGCAAGGCCGAGCGTTCGCATGCGAATCGGTTCCAGAAGGCGCTCGATCAGCTCGATTAATCCACCGGTTATTCGGCTGACAGGAAGGCGGCCTGCGGCGTTGCGACGCACAGGCCGCTTTTTTAACCCGGTGCGCGCGCCTTGCGCCCGTGCCGCGAGCAGGGCGATATCTCAATGAACGAAGACCGCGCGCGGGAAGGCAGCCTGGAAGCGCCGACCCGCCATCCCATCGAATGGCAGTCAGAAGCGTACTACGATGAGGCCGCGCTAGTTACCGAACTCGAGCGCGTGTTCGATATTTGTCATGGTTGCAGGCGTTGCTTCAACCTGTGTAACTCGTTTCCGACGCTGTTCGACGCCGTCGACGAATCGGCTACCGGCGAAGTCGACGCCGTACCAAAGAAAGTCTATTGGGATATCGTCGACGAGTGTTATCTGTGCGACATGTGTTTCATGTCGAAATGTCCGTACGTTCCTCCGCACGAATGGAATGTCGATTTCCCTCACTTGATGCTGCGCGCCAAAGCGCAGCGTTTCAGGAACGAGGGCGCGCCGTTGCGTGACCGACTGCTGTCCGACACGCAGCGCGTCGGGTCGCTGGCCGGGATTCCGGTCGTTTCCGGTGTCGTCAATGCCGTGAACCGAACGGTTGTCGGGCGCGTCGTGCTCGAGAAGACGCTTGGCATCGACCGGTCGGCGCCGGTGCCGGCTTATCATTCCCGGACCGCGCGCAAGCGCCTGTCCGCGAGCGTTGCCGAACGGCCGGATGAAGTCGATCGCAGCGCGCAGGCCGCGGGCGGTACGCAAGGGCGCGTCATGCTGTACACGACCTGTTACGGTGATCGCAACGCGCCCGAGATCTGTGAGGATCTCGTCGCCGTATTCGAGCACAACGAAATCCCGGTCGCGGTCGGCCGGTCCGAGGCCTGTTGCGGCATGCCGAAGCTCGAGCTGGGCGATCTTGAATCGGTCGCGCGAGCAAAGGAGGAGAATATTCCGTCGCTCGTCGAGTGGGTCCGCAGCGGTTGGGACATCGTCGCACCGGTGCCGTCCTGCGTGCTCATGTTCAAGCAGGAATTGCCGCTGATGTTTCCCGATGACGAAGATGTGCGGGCCGTCGCCGATGCGTTTTTCGATCCGTTCGACTATCTGCTGCGCCGGCACAAGGACGGGCAACTCAGCGTGGATTTCGCTGCCGAGCTGGGCAGCGTCGCCTACCAGGTACCCTGCCACCTGCGGGTGCAGAACATCGGGTTGCGGACCAAAGCGATGCTCGAGCTCGTGCCGGGCACGACCGTCGAGGCCATCGAGCGCTGCTCGGGTCATGACGGGACCTACGGGGTGAAAAAGCGTTTCCGCGCAGCGTCGGTCAAGATCGCCCGGCCGGTCATGCGCCGGGTCGAGCAGGCCGACGCCGATCATTTCGTCAGCGATTGCCCGATGGCGGGCGCCCAGATTGCCGGCGGTGTCGCCGGCGTCACGGCGGAGCATCCGATGACGCTGTTGCGTCTTGCATACGGCCTGTAGAGGATGGAACACATGGACAAGCTGCGGCACGAGGACCTGTACACGCTCGAGGCCTATGAGAAACATCGAGCCGAGTTTCGCGAGCGGGTGCTCGAGCACAAACAGCATCGGCGGCTGTATCTCGGCGAGAACATGGTCCTGTTATTCGAGGATCGCCTGACGATGCAGTACCAGGTGCAGGAAATGCTGCGCATCGAGAAGATCTTCACCGAGGCGGGCATCGCCGAGGAACTGGGTGTCTACAATCCATTGATCCCCGACGGGTCGAACTGGAAGGCGACGATGATGATCGAGTATCCGGACGTCGACGAACGCCGGGCCGCGCTGGCGCAGTTGCTCGGCATCGAGGATCGGGTCTGGGCGCAGGCAGACGGTATAGACCGCGTGTATGCCATCGCCGATGAGGATCTTGATCGCAGCACCGACGTCAAGACGTCATCGGTGCATTTTCTGCGGTTCGAATTGCCGGTCGAGGCGGTGCAGGCGTTGAAAGCCGGCGCATCGCTGGCATTCGGCGTCGATCACGCGCAATACGAATGTCAGGCAGAGATTGACGAAGCCATGCGCGAATCCCTCGTCGCGGATCTCGCTTAAACCCGCGGCATCGCATACCATTCAGCGGTTGTCGGCGCCGCAGCAAGGGCGCCGCCGGTTTGTTGTCGAGGCGGGGCGGTTCGCGGGACGTGTGGGATGTCCCGATGCCGGCCGGCCGTAATTGTGCAGAGTCGCGGCGAATGAGTAAGAGCTACGATGCCTCGGATATCGAGGTTCTGAGCGGGCTGGATCCGGTGCGCCGGCGTCCCGGCATGTATACGGACACGAGTCGCCCGAATCACCTGGCGCACGAGGTGGTCGATAACAGCGTCGACGAGGCCATTGCCGGCCACTGCAAGCGCATCGACGTCACGCTGCATGAGGACGGATCGCTCGAAGTCAGCGATGACGGCCGTGGCATGCCCGTCGACAAGCACCCGAAGGAAAAGATTCCCGGCGTCGAACTGATCCTGACCCGCCTGCACGCGGGCGGCAAGTTCTCGGGCAAGAATTACAAATATGCAGGCGGTCTGCACGGCGTCGGCGTCTCGGTCGTCAACGCATTGTCGAAGAATCTCGAAGTCTGGATTCGTCGCAATGCGAAGGAATATAACCTGAGCTTTCGTGGCGGCAAGAAGGTCGGCAAGCTCGAGGTTGTCGGCACGGTCGGCAAGCAGAATACGGGGACGACGATTCGTTTCTGGCCGGATCCGCAATACTTTGATTCAAACAAGTTCTCGCTGCCCCAGTTGCAGCATGTCCTGCGCGCAAAGGCGGTGTTGTGCCCCGGCCTGACAATCCGGTTCGACGTTGAAAAGCCCAAGCAGAAGTTCGAGTGGTGCTATGAGGGTGGACTCGAGCAATACCTGGCCGAATCGCTGGGCGATGTCGAGACCCTGCCGGAAGTCCCGTTCGGTGGCAGCCTGCGCGGCAGCCGCGAGGAGGTTGACTGGTCCGTCGTCTGGGTTGGCGAGGGGGTGACGCCGGTTACTGAGTCGTACGTCAATCTCGTGCCCACGGCGCAGGGCGGCACGCATGTCAACGGATTTCGCTCCGGGTTGACCGAGGCCGTCCGGGAATTCTGCGAGTTCCGCAATCTCGTGCCCCGGGGGTTGCGTATCGCGCCGGAAGACGTCTGGGACGGCGTCAGTTTCATCTTGTCGGTCAAGATCGAGGACCCGCAGTTTTCCGGTCAGACGAAAGAGCGTCTGTCGTCACGGGAATGCGCCGCCTTCGTGTCGGGCGTCATCAAGGACGAATTCGGTTTGTGGCTGAATCAGCATCCGGAGTCCGGCGACCAGATCGCGCAGCGCGCGATCGCGGCGGCGCAACGGCGCCTGAAGGCCAACAAGAAGGTCGTGCGCAAAAAGATCGTCAGCGGTCCCGCGCTGCCGGGAAAACTCGCCGACTGTAGTTGTGCGGAACCCGAGCGCAGTGAATTGTTTCTTGTTGAAGGTGATTCGGCCGGCGGCTCGGCGAAGCAGGCGCGCGACCGTGAGACGCAGGCGGTGTTGCCTTTGCGCGGCAAGATTCTCAATACCTGGGAAGTCGATCAGGGTGAATTGCTCGGTTCGGCCGAGGTCAACAACATCAGCACGGCCATTGGCATCGATCCCGGTGAAGATGACCTGTCGCGACTGCGCTATTACAAGATCTGTATCCTGGCCGACGCCGATTCGGATGGGCTGCATATTGCGACGCTGATCTGCGCGTTGTTTGTGCGGCATTTCCCCGCACTGGTTCGGGCCGGCCACATCTACGTCGCCATGCCGCCGCTGTATCGCATCGATGTCGGCAAGGATGTCCACTATGCTCTGGACGAGGGTGAGCGTGAGGGGGTTCTCGATCGTATTCGGGCGGAAAAGATCAAGGGCAAGATCAATGTCACGCGTTTCAAGGGCCTCGGCGAGATGAATCCGTCACAATTGCGCGAGACCACGATGGCCAGCGAAACGCGGCGACTCGTGCAGTTGACGATTACCGGCCAGGACAAGACCGAGCAGATTCTCGACATGCTGCTGGCGAAGAAGCGCGCCAAGGATCGCAAGGATTGGCTGCAGTCGAAGGGAAATCTCGCCGAGGTCTGACGGTGCCGACAGGGAGACAATGATGCATACGCGAACGGTCGACCGGAACGCGCCCGCGGCGGACCGGGCCGATAAGAGTCCGGTTGCCAGCAGACCGCTGCCGTCCCTGAATTCAACCGAGCCGTTTTCGAACGGCGCGAGGCTGCGGGCACGCGGCGCAGGAGTGTCATGAGCGTACAAAATCAACTGGACTTCGAGGGCATCGAGCAACTGCCCCTGATGGACTTCGCCGAGAAGGCGTATCTCGACTACTCGATGTACGTCATCCTGGACCGGGCCTTGCCGCATATCGGCGACGGGCTGAAGCCCGTGCAGCGCCGAATCATCTACGCGATGAGCGAACTCGGCCTCTCGGCCGGGGCAAAACCGAAGAAATCGGCGCGTACGGTCGGCGACGTCATCGGCAAGTTTCATCCGCACGGCGACTCCGCTTGCTATGAGGCGATGGTGCACATGGCGCAACCGTTCTCGTATCGCTACCCGATCGTTGACGGGCAGGGGAACTGGGGCTCGACGGACGATCCGAAATCCTTTGCGGCCATGCGCTACACCGAATCGCGGTTGACCCCGTATGCCGATCTCCTGTTGTCAGAGCTTGGCGAGGGAACGGTCGACTGGGGGCCGAACTTCGATGGTTCGCTCGAGGAGCCGCTGCTCCTGCCGGCCCGTTTGCCGAACCTGTTGCTGAACGGCGCGACCGGCATCGCCGTTGGCATGTCGACCGATGTGCCGCCGCATAACGTCAGGGAGATTGCCAGCGCGCTCATCCGGTTGCTGGAGGAGCCGAAGACGACCGTGCAGGCATTGTGCAAGCACATCAAGGGTCCGGACTACCCGACGGGCGGCGAACTCATCACGCCGCCGCGGGATATTGCGGAAATCTACAAGACCGGTCACGGCACGTTGCGCACCCGGGCGACCTATGTCGTCGAGGACAATGATATTGTCATCACGAGCCTGCCGTACCAGGCATCTGGCAGCCGGGTACTCGAGCAGATCGCGGCCCAGATGCAGGCCAAAAAGCTGCCGATGGTCGCCGATCTACGTGACGAGTCCGACCACGAGAATCCGACCCGCCTGATCATTACGCCCCGTTCCGGCCGTATCGATACCGAAAAGCTCATGGCTCACCTGTTTGCCACGACTGATCTCGAGAAAACGATACGCGTCAACCTGAACGTCATCGGGCTGGACGGCCGGCCGGCCGTACGAAACCTGCGTGATCTGCTGGTCGAGTGGCTCGAATTTCGCACGACGACGATCCGCCGCCGGTTGACCTGGCGTCTCGAGCGCGTTGAGGAGCGGTTGCATCTTCTCGATGGTCGCCTGATTGCCTATCTGAACATCGACAAGGTCATCAAGATTATTCGTACCGAAGACCGGCCAAAGGCTGTATTGATCAAGCGCTTCAAACTGTCCGAGATCCAGGCCGAAGATATTTTGAATATTCGTCTGCGCCAGCTCGCGCGGCTCGAGGAAATCAAAATCCGGGACGAGCAGGCGGCCCTGACCGCAGAACGTGATGAGCTGACGAAAATTCTCAAGAGTCGGATCAGGCTCAGAAACCTGCTGCGCGACGAATTAATCGCCGCGGCCGACGAGCACGGTGACGCGCGCCGTACATTGATCGTCGAGCGGGCCGCCGCGCAGGCACTCAGCGAGGAAGATCTGGTCGGCAGCGAACCGCTGACCGTGATTCTGTCGGAACGCGGCTGGGCGCGCGCGGCAAAAGGCCATGAGATCGATCCGCTATCCGTCAGCTATAAGTCCGGCGATGGATTTCTGAGCGCCGCCCACGGCAAAAGCAATCAGCAGGCGGTGTTCATGGATTCGACGGGGCGTGCGTACAGTATCGCTGCCCATTTGCTGCCGTCGGCGCGCGGTCAGGGTGAGCCCCTGTCCGGCCGTCTGAACCCGGCCGACGGTGCGACGTTCCGCGGCATCATGATCGGCGAGCCCGGCGCGCGCTGGCTGGTCGCATCCGATGCCGGCTACGGATTCTTTGTCGAACTCGCGCAGCTATATTCGCGCAACAGGGCCGGCAAGGCCTGCCTGCGTGTGCCGGCAGGCGGCAGCGTCGTCATCCCGGCGCGGTATCCGCACGACGCATTCCCCGCGGAGGCATGGGTCGCGGCCGTGAGTTCAATCGGTCGACTACTGATTTTTCCGGCCGGCGAGTTGCCGGAGCTGGCGCGCGGCAAGGGGAACAAGATCATCGGAATCCCGTCGGCGAAATTCAAGTCGGGGGAGGAGCGCATGATTGCGATGCAGGTCATCGGTCCCGATGAAGGCCTGCAGATCGTCAGTGCGCAGCGTGTGATGACGCTGAAATGGGGAGATCTGGGTCATTACGACGGTGAGCGCGGCCGCCGCGGCAGCTTGCTGCCCAGGGGCTGGCGCAAGGTCGATCGATTGATGCGGCTGGCGGTCGAAGCTCCCGCCGAGGAATGACAGGTCGGGTTCGTTGCGGGCGGGCCGGGTTAGCTGCTGACCTTGCGGGTGGGCGTCGCGGAATGCTCGTCATCGGCGGCTCGGGGTTCATCGTCGCTGCGGGTCTTTTCCAGTGACCGGTTGATCTCGCTGCGCTCGAGAATCTGGCTCGCCGTGAATTCTTCCTCGAAATCGCGCTCGAGCAGAGACAGCGCTTCGTGCAGCGTCTCCGACAGGCCGTCCTCGTCATCATAGGACTGCAGCGCATTCAGATCGCCGATCGTGGCTTCCGGAGCCTCGGCGGTCGGTGATGCGTCGTCGAAGTCATCGGAGAGATTGCTCGATGTCGCAAACATTTTGTCGGGATCGATATCTTCGATCGTGTTGTCGAGCGCGTCACGCAGCGAGGTTTCGATATCGTCCTGATGCCGCGCTGAGGCCTCGGCGTCCTCATCGATCACGAAGTCGGGCTGGCCAGACGGCATTTCAGTGGTCGGATCGAACATCTCATCGTTAAATTCGGCGGCCAGTTCGGCGGTCGGATCAAAGCCCTCATCCGGACGCGGCTGAATCGGCATCTCGGCGGTTGGCCCGGCAAACGTGCCGGTCGCATCCGCATCGACGCCGCCGGTCGGGTCGAAGCAATCGGGACCGGCGGCGGCCGGATCGTCGTCGAACAGCATCGCGAGCATGTCGTTGTCGACATTCTCGTCGGCTTCGATCCCGAACAAGTCTGCCTCGAGGTCCGCCTCGATATCCGCAGCGCTGTCGTCGAATGCGTCGAGACTGCCGGTCTGTTCGGCTGCGGACGTCTCGACGATATAGGTGCTCTCGGCCGGGGCGCTGATCGGCAGCGCTTCGGATGTCTGCTGCCGTGTCGCGAATGCGGAATCGGCTACCGAGGTATCGAACGAGCCGACCCGGTTGCTGCCGCGAGCCGACGGTTCGGCATCGGCGTCGGGTGAGCGGCGTCGGAGCAGTGCGGTCAGGGTATCGACCAGGCGTCGTCTCAGCGTCACAAAACTGGCCAGTGCACCGAGCAATATGCCGACGAGGATCGCGAGCAGCGGATTGACCGACTCGGTTTCGACGACCGGCGCCGCCGTTGCAGTGATCGTCGGGGCGGCGGGCGCTGCGGCAACTGGCGCCGGCATCGCGGTCTCGGGCGAACCGGCAGTCGCGGTCGGCGCGACGGGTTGCTCGTCTATGAATGGGCTGATGGCGACCGCGTCGCTGGCGACGGCGTCAGCCTCGAACGGCGTCGGTTGCGGTTGCGCGTCGATGAATGGTGCGGGCGTCTCGACAAACGCGGTATCGGCAACAGGCATGTCGGTCGGCAGCGTCGGCACGACCGGCTCCGGTTGCGTGGCAAAACTTTCGGCTCGACCGGTCGTGGCCGGCGCGACGACCGGTGCGGGCATCGGCGCGGGTTGCGGCGCCGGCAACGATGGTTCGGATGTCGTGGCGCGCATGGTCGCTCGCGTCGCGGCAGCCGGCGGCATGGCGGGTGTGCGGCTCCCGCCGAGTTCGGCAAGTTCGGGGACCGAGGGTATCTCGATCAGCGAACCGAGCTTGATCATGTCCGGATTGCCGCGGATGAATGCGTTTGGATTTGCCTCGAAAATCCGGTTCGCAACCTGCCAGGTGGTATTGGCGAGCCGGCCGTCGATTCGTGCGGCGATCGTCGACAGGGTGTCGCCTTCGCTGACCCGGTAGGGCTGACCGGCCGGGATCGGAGTGCGCGTCCGTTGCAGGGTGCGAGCGGAGCGACGGACGGAGTTGCCGCGCGTCGCTGCAGCGACGGCGCGGCTCGGGAGCGGTGTCGCAGTTCTAATCGCGCCGGTGACCGGCACGGACAGGGTGTCGCCGCGGGTCGTCGTTGCCGCCGGCATACCGGGCAGGTCGAGCATCAGGACGTATTGGCGCAGCAGTACGGGTGTTCCGGGGCAATCGATAACCAGTGAAATTTCGTACATCGGCTCGTGCAGGGCATTGGCCGATGTGACGCGCAGACTGTAGGTACCCGGTTGGGTCGCCGCCGGGGTGCTGACGTTTACATTGGCCGGCGTGCCCAGACCGCCGTTACCGCGTGTCGGTGCGACACAGTCTTTCGGCAGGGATTCGCCCGATCCCAGGGTAACCGGTACGGTGGCGTCGAGTGGCTGACCGATCCGCGAATTGACCTGCATCTCCCCGAGTCCGATGGCGTTGACCTGGGCCGGATTGATGATGAGTAGCGCCATGCTGGCGTAGATCAGCGATTTGCGCAGCGGTCCGGGACGTGATTCGGGGGTGCCGGACGGCACTGCCGTGCCCAGCACCTCTGCGATGCTCTGGCTCAGAATCGATCTGCTGTTTGCCCGTCCCATATTGTCAGTCCCCGGATGGCGCTCATCATTTCTTCGCAAAGCCCAAGAAATCATGCCCGGTGCGCGCCGTAAACCAAACGTGTCTCGTTTTCCCGGTACCGCGATGATCTACCATCGACTTATGTCAAGACTGTGATCCGATTCACCTTTCTACTGACCGGATGCGAGCGTCTGCACGCTCTGGGTGTCCTCGAGAACCACGCCCTGCATCTGGATATAGTTGCCCTGAATCAGGCTAATGCCTATTTGCCAGAGGACGGCCATGGTATTGGCGTCCTCGACGCGCTCGGCAATCGTCCGGATGCCGAGCCCGGTGGCCGCGCGGGTCAGGTCACCGACCGTTTTCTGCGCGGCCGGTTCGCGGTGCAGGCCCTGCATCAGGCTGCCGTCGATTTTCATGAAGTCCATCGGCACATGGTTCAGGACCTGTTCGGGATCCCGGCCGGCGCCGAGGTGGTCGACCGCGAAACGCAGTCCCTTGGCCCGCAGCGCTTCGGCAATGGTCTTGGTTTGCTTCAGGTACTGTGCCGCGGTTTCTTCGGTGACCTGGAAACAGAGCTTCGCCGGGTTGACGCCGGAACGCTGCAAGCGCGCTTCGAGCCAGTCAAGCAGGGTGTCGTCGTTGATGGAATCTGCGGACAGCCTGACGAAGACCAGGTCGGGGTTGCGCGCCTTGCAGAAGGACAGCGAGGCACCGATGACCCATCGATCCACGCTCTTGATCATGCCCGCACGCTGCGCGGCCGGAATAAACTCGCCGGCGAGCACGATGTCGCCCATCTCGTCGACCATCTGCACGCGTGTGTCGAAGAGTCCTTCGACCTCTTCGGTCAGTCCGGTAATAGGCTGGTGGACGAGCCGCAGCCGATTCTGCATCAGCGCGTTGCGCAGACGCGGCACCCATAGCGCATCGGAGGCGCGAATCGCCTGCGTCGCGCTGGTGTCATCGCTGAGTTGTACTCGGTTGCCCCCGGCATCCCGGCCGATTCGGCACGCCTTCTCGACCTCGTTCAGCAACGTCGCCGTCGATGGTGAGTCCGGTGACACTTCCACGACACCGATCGTGCACGTCAATGATGTCGACTGGTTGTCGACTTCGAAGACATGGCTTGAGATCGTCTTGCGCAGTTGCTCCGCCCATGTCTCCACGTCCTGCATCGTGCCGCGTTCGAGCAAGGCGATAAACATCGTGCCGCCGAAGCGTCCGTACAAATCCGGAGGCTGCATGAAGTCTTTCAGCAGGGCGGCAATCCGCGTCAACAGGTGTTCGGTGGCGAGCATGCCGATGTCATCATGGACACGCGCAAAGTTGTCCGGCCGAATATAGACGGCGGCCCGTACCCCACCCGCAAGGGCCTGCGCCAATCGTTCCTCGGCTTTCTCGATAAAGAAATGGCGGTGATAAAAGCCGGTTGCCGGATCCTTGTACAGCGCCTGTTCGAGCATTTCCTCGGGAGTTTGCTCGGTCACGGCTTCGCCCGCGACGACGACGCGTACGGCAGGATCGCCCTCGATCGTCACGCGTTCGAGACTGACTTCCACCGGAACCCGGGATCCGTCGGCGTGTACGCCGGAGATCTTCAACGGCGTACCATCCCATCGCTGCTTCAGGCATGCGACAAGTGCGCCCTTGATCATCGGTTGGTCGGATTCGCTACAGTGGTCCATGAACGGGGTATTGATCAACGCCTGCGCATCGCTGTAGCCGAATAACTCTGCCCAGGTCGGGTTGTTGGCGACGATGATACCTTCCTGTACGTCGGCAATAGCCTCGGCTGATCCCTGCATCAGGGTCTTGAGTTCATTACGGTATTGCCGTGCGGACGAGATCACGCCGCCGAGCGCCACCTTGAGTCGGAACGCCGCAAGTTCGCGTTTGATTACAGCCTGAAAGCGATTCTTGTGAGTCAGTGAGACGACGTCGCGCGCGCCTGATTCCATTGCTTCGGCGATGGTTTGCTCGTCGATTCGGCCGCGTACCAGCAGCAGCGGTGGCGTCGGATTCTGCCGGGACAGCCGCTCGACGACGGTTGGCAGGTCATCGAGTCTCTCGTCGGCGAAATAGAGCAGCAACTCGGGGCGCTGCGTTCGCAACATCTCGTCGAGTTCATTGAGTCGCTCGACGCGCGAACAGTGTACCGGGTGCCCGGCCTGCCTCAGGATATTGTTGATTACCGACAGATTGTCATCGTGACCGGTAAAGACAACGAGGGGCACACCAACTGAATCGCGCAAGGCAGATTTCCTTTTAGAGAATCATTCGGACGTTGGGAGATCGATCTCCCGCGCTAGGGAATTCTAGCGGCGGCGCGAGGGGATTATGTGACCCGTTTCTGATTATGTGGGGCGACAATTATTATGTAGAAGTGATGAGTAGATTATGTTTGACGGCGGCGGGTAAAGGGTTGTGCGGACACGAATCGGCAGCACTTTGCCGAACCTTGACGTCGTTCGAAAGTATCGCGAATTACGGCCGCAACCCGCGTGCGCGTCGCTAGCCTCGGAGCGTTTCGTCGCGTACGTGATGCAACGGCGTCTTGGCGTCGGCACCGGGTATCTCCCGGACCAGTCGTGGCACGAGATATCCCGGAAGCCGCGCGGCAACGGCCGTGATCAGTTCCGTGGCCAGGCGATCATCGACCTGAAAGTGCGCGGCGCCCGCCACCGGGTCGAGTTGGTGGAGGTAGTAGGGCAGGACGCCGATGTCGAACAGGCGCAGGCTCAGCGCCGTCAGGGATTCGACCGAGTCATTGATGCCGCGCAATAATACGGACTGATTCAGGACAAACGCGGTCCGCGAGCGCAGCGCCCGGATTTTAGCTGCAACGACAGCGTCGATTTCGTTTTCATGGTTGCAGTGAATGACCACGGTAACCGGCAGCGGGCAGGCTTCGATCAATTCGAGAAGTCCCGTGTCGATGCGATCGGGCATGACGACCGGAATGCGCGTATGAATGCGAATGCGCCGGATGTGGTCAATGCCTGACAGCGCCGTGATGAGCGGGGCCAGCCTGTCGTTCGACAGCATCAACGGATCGCCGCCGCTCAGGATAATTTCCTCGATGGTCGAGTCCGCGGTGAGTGCGGCCAGCGCCGCAGAAAAGTCCCGTTGCCGAATCGATCCGCTCGCATACGGGTAGGCCCGGCGAAAACAATAGCGGCAGTGAATGGCGCAGGCGCCGGTCACTATCAATAGTGCGCGCCCGGCATACTTCTTGAGCACGCCGGGCGCTATGGTGCTGGCCAGATCGCCGACCGGATCGGTGGTATAGCCGGCGACAGCCATGAATTCCGCAGGCGTCGGCAGGATCTGTCGCAGCAACGGATCGTCGGGTGCTGCGGGCCGGATACGATCGACGAACGCATGCGGTGCGCGCAACGGGAAATCCGGTGTGATGACGCCGGCGTCGGCGTCCAGGCCCAGCCGGTCGAGCAGGTCCCGGTGGCGAATAAAGAGCCGATGCGTGGGCGGGTTTGCCGCGGGCGTTGCGGCCTCGGGATCGAGACGATCCGGAGTAAGTCTGGTCATCGGTATCCCATAACAACTGCGTGTGAGGCTACAATACGCCGATTATGGCAGTGCTGCGGTCAGAGATTTATGGCGACGTATAGTACCAGTGAGTTTCGCTCCGGGTTGAAGATCATTCTCGACAATGATCCCTGTGCGATTATCGAAAACGAATTCGTAAAACCCGGCAAGGGTCAGGCCTTCAATCGGGTCAGAATCCGCAATCTCAAGACCGGCCGGGTGGTCGAGCGGACCTTCAAGTCCAACGAGTCAGTCGAGGCGGCCGATGTCGTCGAGCTGGACATGCAATTCCTGTATGCCGACGGGGATATGTGGCATTTCATGGATCCGGCCTCCTACGAGCAATATGCCGCCGGGGAAGCGGCGGTTGCAGATGCCAGGCCCTGGCTCAAGGAGGAAGACGTCTGCAAGCTGACGTTGTGGAACAATGCCCCGCTGCTCGTCGACGCGCCGAACTTCGTTGAACTCGTGATCGTCGAAACGGATCCGGGCGTTCGCGGCGACACGGCTCAGGGCGGCGTCAAGCCGGCCAAGCTCGAGACCGGTGCGGTCGTCCGGGTGCCGCTGTTTATCGAGGAAGGTGAGAAGATTCGCTGCGATACGCGTTCCGGGGAATACGTCTCGCGGGTCAAATAACGCGGCCGGACGTCTCCGGAGCAAAGGCAAAGCTGACGGCCTGGTCGATGTGATGCAGTCCGCAGGCGATCATGACGAGCCGGTCAAAGCCGAGCGCGACGCCACTGCATTCCGGCAGGCCGTTATCCAGCGCCGCCAGTAGCGCGTGATCCGGCGCGATGGCGGGCAGGCCCAGCGCGCCGCGACGCTGACCATCGGCCGCAAACCGCTGTCTCTGTTCGTCGGCGTCGGTTAATTCGCGGTAGCCATTCGCCAGTTCCACGCCGGTCCAGAACGCCTCGAAACGTTCGGCCGTCGCCGGATCCGCCGGATCGAGCCGTGCGAGCGCCGCCTGTGGCGCGGGAAAGTGATGGATCACGGATAACTCGTCGGCGGGCAGGCCGGGTACGACGATGTGACTCAGCAACAGGTCGAGCCAGGCTGTCCGGTCGGAGCCGATATGCCGGCGCAGGTCGCCCGTGTCGATCAGCGCCTCGGCAGCATTGGCCAGTTCTGCCGCCCCGGCGATCAACGGATCGATACCGCAGGCGTCAATAAAGCGATCGCGATACCGGTAGCGGCGTGACGGGAGTTCTGCGGCCCCGCCGATGGCGCGTATCAGTCCGACGGTGTCGTCGATGATGGCGTCCAGCGTTGCGCCGCGCCGATACCATTCGATCATCGTGAATTCCGGCTGATGCAGGCGACCGACCTCATGATCGCGAAACACCTTGCAGATCTGATAAATATCGGGTGCGCCGGCGGCCAGCAGCCGTTTCATCGCATATTCGGGTGACGTGTGCAGGTAAAGCGGCGTATCGCCGCACGCCGCGACGTGTGTCTGCAGGCCGGCAATGTGCGGATCCGTGACGCCGTGGCGCGTCAGGGCCGGCGTGTCGACCTCGAGAACCGAACGCGACGCGAAATATGCCCGGGCCAGCTGCAGCATTCGTGCGCGTTGTTCCAGCGTTGCCGGCGCCGCGGTCGGTCGCCAGCCGGCGTCGTCGGTGCTCATGATGATCCGATGCGGCGCCCGACGCGGACCGGGCTGCCCGCTTCGAGGTCGCCGGCCCAGCTGACCGCGCCGCGCGGAAACACCAGGATCACCGTGGAGCCGAGATTAAAATGGCCGATATAGTCGCCCTTGTCGAAGCTCGGCGTATGGTCGTGGCGATAGTGCGTGATCGTCGGTTTGCCGCCGCTGCAGACCTCGCCGCACCAGGCGGTGGAGATGCTCGCAACGTTCATGGCCCCGACGAAGACGACCCAGTAGGGGCCGCCCGGCCCGTCGAAACGGCAGGCAATGCGCTCGTTGCGCGCGAACAGGCCGGGAATGGCATCGGCCGTCGCGCGATTGACCGAATAGCGCCGGCCGGGAATGAAATTCATTTGCCGCAGCGTGCCGGCGAGCGGGGCATGCACGCGATGGTAGTTGTGCGGGGCGAGGTAAATCGTCGCGAACGAACCGCCGTCAAAGCCCGCCGCTTCGGCCGGCTCGATGCCCAGCAGCTTCGCCGTCGTGAAGAACATGTCCTTGGCCTGCAGCATCCGGCCGTCGATGATCGCGCCGGCCCGCTGCACAGCGCCATCCGTGGGACTGCAGACGGCGTCCGGGTCCGGATCGATCGGCCGGGCATCCGGCCGGAGTTCACGCGTGAAAAACGCGTTCCAACTCGGATAATCTACGCAGTGCGCTGCCGTCATCTCGGATTCGTCGATATCGAAAAGTGCGGCGTATGAGCGGATCAACGCGTTCTTGAGCCACGGCCGACGACTGCGCGCCAGGCGATGGACCAGTTTGCCGAGCATTCGCGCGGGAACCGCGGTCTGCAGGGTGACGAACAATCTGTCGGTGATGGCGCTCAATTCGGCAGGGTTGGCGCCCGGAGATCCGGGGCCGGTTTCCAAATCAGGTCGGGCCAGCAATAATGCCGTCTCTGCGGCAGGCGGCACAATGGTTACACAACAGCAATATCCGGCCACGGTCGGCGACATGGTCGAATGGTGTGCCGCCGAACTGGAACGCGGCGGGGTCTATTTCGGCCATGGCACGGACAATTGCCGGGACGAGGCGGCCAGCCTCGTCTTCGGGGTCGCCGGCCTGAGTCATGACGAAGCCCTGCACTCGCCCGCGGCCGTCTATCAGCGCGAACTGGCGCCGGACTGCGCCCCGCGCATCGCGGCGGTGCTGCGGCAACGAATCGATGAGCGCGTGCCGCTGCCCTACCTATTAAAAGAGGCCTGGTTTGCCGGGCGGCCGTTTTATGTCGACGAGCGGGTGCTGATCCCGCGTTCCCCGTTTGCCGAACTGATTGCGGTACGGTTCGCGCCGTGGCTGACTCCGGCCGCGCCGCGGCGTATTCTCGAGATCGGCACCGGCAGCGGTTGCATCGCGGTGGCGCTGGCATTGGCCTTTCCGGACAGCCGGGTCGTCGCTGCCGACCTGATGCCCGAGGCGCTCGATGTCGCCCGGATCAATGTCGAGCGGCACGGCGTCGGCGACCGTATCGAACTGGTGCAGTCGGACCTGTTTGCCGGCATTGCCGGAAGCTTCGATCTGATCGTCAGCAATCCGCCCTATGTACCGGCCGGCGAGGTTGCAGAACTGCCGCACGAGTACGGGCATGAACCCGTCGTGGCACTGATCAGCGGCGCCGATGGTCTGGATTCGTCGCGACGTATCCTGCAAGATGCAGCCCGGTATCTGACGGCCGACGGCTGGCTGGCGCTCGAGGTCGGGGCCGGTGCTGCGGCGCTGGAAGCCGCATTCCCGTCGGTACCGTTTGTCTGGCCCGAGTTCGAGTTCGGCGGCGAGGGTATCGCGCTGCTTCCGGCCGCCGGGCTGATGGGCTGCGATGACTTAAAACTGATCTGATAAAGATCTTTTAATTAACTGAATTCATTGGTTAAATTTACCAAATGTCCGGTAACTCAATAGGCAGGTTATTCACGGTCACGACGTTCGGCGAAAGCCATGGACCGGGACTGGGCGGCGTCGTCGACGGCTGCCCGCCGGGTCTGGCCGTGTCCGAAGCGGACCTGCAGGTCGACCTGGACCGTCGCAAACCGGGCACGTCCCGGCACACGACCCAGCGCAGGGAGCCGGATCGGGTGCGCATATTGTCCGGCGTCATGGACGGCGTCACGACCGGCACGCCGATCGGCCTGTTCGTCGAGAACGTCGATCAGCGCACGCGTGACTATGACAAGATCAAGGACCGGTTTCGGCCGGGACACGCCGATTACACTTACCAGCAGAAGTATGGTTTCCGTGACTATCGTGGCGGCGGCCGCGCTTCCGCGCGTGAAACCGTGATGCGCGTTGCGGCCGGCGGTATCGCAAAAAAATTCCTGCGCGACCAGCTCGGCATCGAGATTCGCGGCTATCTGCGCCAGCTCGGACCGATCGTCATCGAACCCATAGATCTGGATGCGACCGGCGATAATCCGTTCTTCTGCCCGGATCCGAACCGGGTCGCTGAACTCGAGGCCTACATGACCGCGCTGCGTAAAGAGGGCGACTCGATCGGGGCGCGGCTCAATATCGTGGCGTCGGGCGTTCCGGTCGGTCTCGGTGAGCCGGTCTTCGACAAGATCGATGCCGATATTGCGCATGCGATGATGGGTATCGGCGCGGTCAAGGGCGTCGAGATCGGGGCCGGATTCGCCGCCGTCGAGGAGAAGGGGTCCGAACACCGCGACGAGATAACCCCGGCCGGCTTCAAATCGAATTCGGCGGGCGGCACGCTCGGCGGTATCACGTCCGGACAGGATGTGCTGGTCAGTATTGCGATGAAGCCGACATCGAGCATCCGGTTGCCGGGGTCGACGATCGACGTTGAGGGCAATGCGGTTGAGGTCGTGACCACGGGACGTCACGATCCGTGCGTCGGCCTGCGGGCCGCGCCGATCGCCGAGGCAATGCTCGCGATCGTGCTGATGGATCATTTTCTGCGTAACCGCGGCCAGAATGCCGCGGTCACGCGCAACACACCTGTGGTCTAGAAGAAAGAAGTGAAAGAGAAATACGATATTGCAGTCGTCGGTGCGACCGGGCTGGTCGGCGAAACGATGATTGAGATCCTCGAACAGCGCAAGTTCCCGGTCGGCACCCTCCATGCATTGGCCAGTGAGCGATCGGTGGGCAAAACCGTCGAGTTTCGCGGCAAGCACGTCAAGATCCGGAATTTGGCCGACTTCGATTTTTCCGGCATCGATATCGCGTTGTTTTCCGCCGGCGGCAGCGTTTCCGCCGTGCATGCGCCGCGCGCGGGCGAGGCGGGCTGTATTGTCGTCGACAATACCTCGCATTTTCGCAACGAACCGGATATCCCGCTGGTGGTGCCCGAAGTCAACCCGGACGCCATTGCCGGCTACGGCCCGCGTAATATCATCGCCAATCCGAACTGCTCGACGATTCAGATGGTCGTGGTTCTGAAGCCGATTCATGACGCCGTGGGCATCGAGCGTATCAATGTCGCGACCTATCAGGCGGTATCGGGCGCCGGTCGCGGGCTCGTCGAGAAACTTGCCGTGCAGGCCGCGGCAATGCTTGGCGGACGTCCGCAGGAACCGGCAGGCGATGAGAAACCGATCGCGTTCAATGCGATCCCGCATATCGATGTATTCCAGGAGAATGGCTACACGCGCGAAGAAATGAAGATGGTCTGGGAAACACGCAAGATCCTCGCAGACGACTCGATTCTCGTGAATCCCACGGCGGTGCGTATTCCGGTATTTTTCGGCCATTCCGAAGCGGTACATATCGAGACGCGCGACCCGATCAGCGCGGTCGAGGTCCGCGCGCTGCTGGCTGCGGCCGACGGCGTCAAGGTCATCGATGAAGCTCGACTCGGCGGCTATCCGACGGCTGTCACCGAGGCGGCACACCGCGATGAGGTCTTCGTCGGGCGGATCCGGGACGACATTTCCCACGATCGCGGTATCAGCATGTGGATCGTGGCCGATAACGTCCGCAAAGGCGCGGCGCTCAACAGCGTGCAGATCGCTGAAATCTTGGTACGCGATTACATATAGGCTATAGTTACGCCCATCTCTTAAGGTGGCTTACGAAGTATTGGTTGTGCGTGTTTCGTGATCTGGGCCACGGATGGCAGGGGATCCATTACGGTTATTACGGGAGCGTGTTATGGCGCGAATTCTGGCGGCCATATTTTTAGCGATTGCAGCGGCGATGCCTTTGTCGGCCGGCGCGCTTGGCCTTGGCGAAATCGACCTGAAGTCGGCTCTGAACCAGCCGTTCCGCGCGGCGATCCCGGTCAGCTCTGAAGCCCCCGGGGAGCTCGAAGCACTGCGGGTCGAGATCGCGCCGGCCGAGACCTTCCGGCAATTCGGCCTGGATCGGGCCGCATTCCTGGCGGATTTCACGTTCGAGATCATTGGCACCGGTAATGGTGCGGCGGTCGTGCAGATCGCCTCGCAAGCGGCGGTTGTCGAACCGTTCGTGACGCTGTTGCTCGAGGTCAGCTGGGCGCAGGGGCGTCTGTTGCGCGAATACACGGTCCTGCTTGATCCCCCGGTGTTTGCGGATACGCCGGTCGAGCCTGCGGTCGCCGCGCCGACGGCCGGCCCGTCGGCCCCGGCCGTGACGCCGTCCGAGGATCGCGTGCCGAACAGCCGCGTCGAACCGCCGCGCCGCGCCGCGATGCGTGACGCCGCGCCGCAGGGCGACGGCGGCGTGCACGGCCCCGTCGAGCGCAACGACACCTTGTGGGCGATTGCGGGGCGTTATGCGGACGACGTCTCGGTCAGCCGCAACCAGATGATGCTGGCGATCTACCAGGCCAATCCGGAAGCCTTCGCCGGGAATATCAATCGACTCAAGGCCGGCATGATCCTGCGTGTGCCCAGCGCCGCGGAAATCGCTCTCGGCAGCCGCGAGGCGACGGCCGAAGTGCGGCGTCAGAACAACGAATGGCGCGGCGCCTCGGCGCGGCGCACCGAAGAAGCGGAAGGCGGCCGGCTGCGGCTCGTGCCGCCACCCGACCGCGAGACTGCCGCTGCCGCCCCGGACACGGGCGACGGCGGGCTGGCAACGGCTGCCGATGCGGATTCTGCGCGCGGCGCTGCCGAGCGCGTGCGAGGGCTTGAGCGTGAACTGGCCGCGAGCCAGCGCCAACTGCAGTTGCGTGACCAGGAACTCGCGGCATTGCAGCAGCAGCTGGCCGAAATCCAGGGGCAGGCCGATGCGCCCGTCGCCGCGCCGGCCCCGGAACTGGTGCCTGAATTCGCGGCGGATGACGCTGCACCCATTGCCGAAGATCCCGGAGTTACGGATCTTGCGGCCGAAGAACCGGTCGCCGCCGAGCCGCCGGCCGACGTCGCGGCGCCCGTTGATGTGACGCCGGCGCCCGCCGAGCGTGAGACCGGCTCGGCCATCGGTGCATTGTTCAGCAATCCGCTGGTCTATATCTCGCTGGTCATCGTGCTGTTGATTGCATGGCTGCTGGTACGCAACCGGTCGAAGGGCGCCGAGTCGGAGACCGGTCGTTGGGAGGCGCTGGACGCCGGTGAGGATGACCTGGACGAGGACGCCTACGAGGCGACGACCCGTCTGCGGGCGCAGCCCGCGCAGGATGAGACCTTCGTCGTCGAAGAAGGTCCGCGGAGCGAGGCGACGGATGACGGCTCGGTTGCGGCGCCGTTTACCGATATGTCTTCGGAGGACTGGGGCGGCCTGATGGACGAGGCTGAGACGCCGCTCGAGCGGACGATCAGCACCGATTCAGCCGTGAACCTGGACCAGGCCGACCCGATCGCCGAGGCCGATTTCCATATGGCTTACGGACTCTACGATCAGGCGGCTGACCTGTTGACCCGGGCCGTCGAGATCGATCCCGAGCGCAAGGATCTGCGCATGAAGCTCCTTGAGGTGTTTTTCATCTGGGAGAATCGCGACGGATTCCTGAAAGGCGCGCAGGCGCTGCGGGAGCGGATCGAAGCAGGATCGGATCCGGACTGGAACAAGGTCCTGATTATGGGCAAGCAGATTTGTCCCGATGAGGGCCTGTTTGCCGGTGAGACGGCGCCTATGGGCGCGAATGACGGCATCGACCTCGAATTCGGCGAAGACGGCGGCGCCGACCAGATCGACATCTCGTTCGATGATGGGGGCGAAAGCAGCATTGACCTGCAGTTCGATGATGCCACCGCCGGGCTGGATCTGGATCTGACCGATGACGATGATGGCCGCACAGCCGACACGGGCATCCTCGATTTCGATATCGGCGGCGAGGAAGACGAGGTGACGCAGGTCGCCAGTGCGGATGATCTCGACTTTTCCGGCGATGCGCCGACGATGGAGACGCCCACGATCGAATCGCCGCAGATGGACGGCGAGAGCACCATGGAGACGCCGACCATCGAGTCGCGGCAGGTGGACAGCGGCAGCACCATGGAAACTCCGACGATCGAGTCGCCGACCATCGAGTCGCCGGCGAGTGAAAGCACGATGGAGACGCCGACCATCGAGTCGCCCGTCGGGCAATGGGACAGTGAAGAGGATGGGGGCGGTACCGCAGAAATCGATCTCGATGATCTCGGCCTCGATCTGTCAGGCCTGGACGATGGCGCGCTCGATGTCGACCTCGGTGATATCGACGAAGAAGAAGGGCCGAGCTTCGCGGCGGACGAATTCGACCTCGAAGTGTCGGTCGACGAAACGCAGCAGCGGCGCGCACCGACGATGGAGGATCTGGACGCGTTGTCCGACGACGTCGATTCGACGGCCGAGATGCGTAATCTCGACGTGGATGAACCCGCCGGGGATGACACTCGCGAACAGCCCGCTGCCGGCAGCGGCGGTGACACGGCGGAACAGCCGCGCCTCAAGACCGTCGACGACGATGCGCCGATCGATATCGGCGAACTCGTTGCCGACGACGACCTGACGACAGGGATCGAGGATGCCGGCGGCGGCGTCGAAGGCGCGACGATGACCGAGGTCGGGACCAAGCTGGATCTCGCCCGGGCCTATATCGACATGGGTGATCCGGACGGTGCGCGCAGCATCCTCAATGAAGTGCTCGAAGAGGCCGGTACGGAGCAGCGTCAAGAGGCGCAACAGCTTCTCGATGATCTGGACAACTGACAGGCTGTCGAGTCAACTGGTCAAGGCATTGGCGACATCGCGAACCGAACCCGTTGGCTGTCGGTTCGCTCGCCAATCAGGCGGTCGGCATCCGGAGCATACGACGGTGAATCCTCGTGCAGCATGCCGGTTGTCGATAAACGCCGACATCCCACCGCGCGCCGGTCTCGCGTAACGGGGGGCGCAAGGGACCGCCGCGCCGGCGTCCGTCTCCGTCCGCTGCCATCGGTAACCATCACCCATGGATAATTCATGTCGGCTGGCCGTCGGCCTCGAGTACGACGGCACTCGCTACAACGGCTGGCAGTGTCAGCCGCATGCGCCGAGTATCCAGGAGTGTGTCAATGTGGCCGCGTCCGCTGTCGCGAACGAGGCGGTTCATTGCGTCGGATCGGGGCGCACCGACACCGGCGTGCATGCTCGCGGCCAGGTTGCGCATTTTGATACGCAGGCTCGCCGGACGCCGAGATCGTGGCTGCTGGGCATCAACAGTAATCTTCCCGACGATATCAATGCCCTGTGGGTGAAAGAGGTCGATGAGGACTTTCACGCGCGTTATTCTGCGACCAGGCGTGCCTACCGCTTTACGATCCTGAATCGTCCGGTGCGTTCGGCGCTGATGAGGCACCGGGCGTGGTGGGTGCGTCGACCGCTCGATGCCGAGGCGATGGCCGCGGCGGCCAGGTCTTTGATCGGCCGGCACGACTTTTCCTCGTTTCGGGCAGCGGGTTGCCAGTCGCGTTCGCCGGTCCGTCACATACAACGGGTTGACGTGGCGCGCCGGACTGACCGGATTCGCATCGACTGCGAGGCTAATGCGTTCCTGCACCATATGGTTCGCAATATCGTCGGCTCGCTGGCCGAAGTCGGTTGGGGTGACCGGCCTGTCGATTGGCTGGCGGCGCTGCTTGAGGCGCGCGACCGAAAATTGGCCGGCATCACTGCGCCGCCTGCCGGGCTGGTGCTGACGCGAATCTGGTTTCCGGACCGGTTCGGAATAGAACCGGTTAACGGATGACCCGGGCCCGGGTCTTGTTTATCATGCAGGCGCAATGAGCTGGTTCGAAAAACTGATGCCTTCACGAATCAAGACGGAACGCCGTACGCGTTCCGTGCCTGAGGGTATCTGGCTGAAATGTAACCAGTGCGGCGCCCAGCTCTATCGCGCCGAGGTCGAGCGCAGCCTGTTCGTGTGCCCCAAGTGCGCGCACCATATGCGCGTCGGCGCCCGTGAACGGCTCGCGATGTTCCTGGACCCGGACAGCGAGAGGGAAATCGGTGAGCGGCTGGCGCCGACCGATCCGCTGAAGTTCAAGGACAGCAAGCGGTATCGTGATCGCGTGACGCAGGCGCAGAAGGACACCGGTGAACTCGATGCGCTGGTGTCGATGACCGGCAAGCTCAAGGGCCAGCCGATCGTCGCCTGTGCTTTCGAATTCGGCTTCATGGGTGGGTCCATGGGCTCGGTCGTCGGCGAGAAATTCTCGCGCGCCGCCCGCTATGCGCGCGAGAATCGAATGCCGTTGATCTGTTTTTCGGCGAGCGGGGGCGCGCGCATGCAGGAGGCCCTGTTCTCGTTGATGCAGATGGCCAAGACCAGCGCTGCGCTAGCCGAGCTTGCCGAAGCCGGTATACCGTACGTGTCGGTCCTGACAGATCCAACCACTGGCGGGGTTTCGGCGAGTCTGGCGATGCTCGGTGACATCAATATTGGTGAGCCGAATGCGCTGATCGGTTTTGCCGGCCCGCGCGTCATCGAACAGACCGTCGGTGAAACGCTGCCGGAAGGATTTCAGCGCAGTGAATTCCTGCTCGAGCACGGTGCGCTGGATCTGATTATCGATCGCCGCAACCTGCGGGATGAAATCGCCGCGTTGCTGGCTAAGCTCATGAAACAGCCCCGTCCCGCGGATTGATCCGGGGCGGTTCGCCCGACAATGGCCAAGACCCTTTCCGATTGGCTCTCTTGGCAGGCCACGCTGCACCCGGCCGAAATCGAACTGGGACTTGATCGTGTGCGTGCCGTGGCCGATCGGCTGGCGCTGGAACGGCCGTCGCGCGGTGTCTTTACTGTCGGCGGCACAAACGGCAAGGGGACGACGGTCGCGTTCATCGAACGGCTGTGCACGGCGAATGGATTGCGCACAGCGGCTTATACCTCGCCGCACCTGGTACGGTACAACGAGCGCATGCGGCTGGACGGCGCCGCGGTCGACGATGCGTGGCTGATCGAGCAATTCGAATGCGTTGCTGCGGCGCGCGGCGCGACGCCGCTGACCTGGTTCGAGTTCGGCACGCTGGCGGCGCTGAACGGGTTTGCGCGCGCGGGGGCCGACGTTTGGATACTTGAGGTCGGTCTCGGCGGTCGCCTCGACGCGGTCAACGTCATCGATCCGGATGTCAGCCTCGTGACGACCATTGCACTCGAACACCAGCAATGGCTCGGCGATACGATCGATGCGATTGCCGCCGAGAAGGCCGGAATCCTGCGATCGGGTCGACCGGCATTTTTTGGCGACGCGCCGGTGCCGGCCGGATTCGAATCGGCCGTGCGTCGGATCGGCGCGCACCTGTCGCGCGCCGGCGCCGATTTCGGCTACGCGGTTTCCGGTGATGGCTGGTCGTGGCGGGGACGGGCGCGGGGGATCGAAAACCTTCCGCTGCCGGCCCGCGCCGATGCGCCGCTGTTGCGCAATTACAGTCTCGGTCTGGCGGCGGTCGAGGCGCTGGAGCCGGCATGGCTGAATCGGCGCGCGGTCGAAGCGGCGACGACAGCGGTGCCGCCGCCGGGGCGCTTTCAGGTCGTGGACCGCGATCGCCGGTGGATTTTCGATGTCGCGCACAACCCGCAGGCGGCGGAGGTTCTGCGCGGGCGACTGCTCGAACTCAATAGTCCGGGGCCGTTGACGGTCGTCATCGGCCTGCTCGGTGACAAGCAAGCCGAAGGATTCGTGGCCCCGCTGGCCGATCTCGTCGCACGCTGGTTCGTGTGCAGCGTGGACGGCGCGCGGGGACGGGTCGATAGCGATCTGGTCCATGCCATTGAGTGTATTGTCGGCAACCGCGCCACGGCAGCCGGCAGCGTCGAGCAGGCGCTCGACGCTGCGCGAGCGGCCAGTGAGCCGGGCGGAACCGTGCTCGTGACCGGTTCCTTTCAGGTCGTCGGTCCCGCACTCAGTTGGCTTGGTCTATACTGAGCGGCCGGCACCACAGCTAACATGCCCGGGCAAATCGAAACCGCGTGAACGAAACGACTCGAATCGGATGGCGACCGCCGGGGGAGCGTCGTATACACTGCGTGACTTCGTCGCGGCCCGCTTTTTCCGGCGTTGGCTCGCCGTATTGTCCAGCATCCTGCCGGGGAGATCGGTGCAAATGGACCGACAATTACTGGAAAGACTGATCGGCGCAGGTGTGCTGGTCGTGATCCTCGTTATCGTTGCGCCCCTGATCCTGGACGGTGGCCGGGACGATGCCGACGACGATGCCGCGGTCGTGGTGGCCGCGCCGGACGATCAGCCCCGGCGGACGCATACCATTCGACTCGACAAAGCCGCGGAGCAGCCGCCGGTGGCGCGCCGGGCCGCCGATGCGGCCACCGAAACGACCCAGCCAGCGAAGCCTGTCGCCGCGGAAGCGGCGCCGCCAAAACCGGCTCCGAAGCCCGAACCGAAGCCCGAACCGAAGCCCGAGCCCAAGCCAGAGCCCAAAACCGCACCGAAACCCGCACCGAAACCGACGCCCGCGGAGTCGTCCGGACCGATACCGGCGTCGGGCTGGGCCGTGCAGCTTGGCAGTTTTTCGAGCCGGGACAATGCGCGTCGCCTGGCCGCGGAGGTCGAAGGGCGCGGTTTTTCCACCTACGTCATGCCGCTGGACCGGTCGGGCAAGACGCTGTATCGCGTCCGGGTCGGGCCGCAGGCAACACGAGCCCAGGCTGAGCAGCTGGCCGGCGCGCTGGCCAAAGCGGGTTACAAGGGTCAGGTCATGCGGCAGGTGCCGGATGCGTAACCGGATGCGACGAATTCGGCGGCAACGACTAGTGGTGGTGTGATGATCACGGTGGATTATTTGCTGATAGCCGTTTTCGCCCTGTCGGCGTTGATGGGGCTGTTCAGGGGGGTCGTCAAGGAGGCCCTGTCGCTGCTTGCCTGGGTTGCGGCGGTCTGGTCTGCATGGCGGTTCGGCGCGGCCGTCGCCGACATGATTCCAAGCATGGCCGATGACAGCGTCATCGAAATCTGGGTGGCCCGCATCATCGTACTTGTCGGTGTGCTGATTCTCGGCGGCCTGCTCGCCAAACTGATCGCGTATCTCGTGCACCAGTCGGGGCTGTCGGGGACCGACCGGACCGTCGGAATGGTTTTTGGCATGGCGCGCGGCGTTGTCCTGATCGCGGTGGTGGTGCTGATGCTGGATGCGGCCGGGTTTGATGCCGATCCTTGGTGGCAAGAGTCGAAGCTGATACCGTATGCCGCGCCGATCGCCGAACGCTTTGCCGGTGTCGCCGGCGATGGCATCGATATGCTGCAGGATCAGGTGGGTGGCGTCGGAACTCCCGATGAATAAAGGGATTTAATTACGTGTGCGGATTAGTCGGAATCGTCAGTAACTCGCCGGTCAACCAGGCGATCTATGATGCATTGACCGTGTTGCAGCACCGCGGGCAGGATGCGGCCGGAATCGCGGTCGACGAGCGGGGTTCGCTGCGAACCCGCAAGGGTAAGGGGCTCGTTCGCGACGTGTTTCATACCCGGCATATGCTCCGTCTGCGCGGCAATGTTGGCATCGGGCACGTACGCTATCCGACGGCCGGCTGGTCGAGTTTGGCCGAGGCGCAGCCGTTCTACGTCAATTCGCCTTACGGTCTTTGCCTGGCACACAACGGCAACCTGACCAACGCCGAGGAACTCAAGGACCGGTTGGTCAGGCAGGATCGGCGTCACCTGAATACCGGTTCGGATACCGAGGTATTGCTCAATGTGTTTGCCGATGAGTTGCAGCGGCAAAACGGCAAGGGCCTGACGCCGGACGCCGTATTCGAAGCGGTGGCCGGCGTGCACCGACGTTGCCGTGGCGGGTACGCTGTCGTCGTCATGATTATCGGCCACGGAATCGTCGCGTTTCGCGACACGCACGGCATTCGGCCGATCTGTGTCGGTCGTCGGAATGCGTCGGGCCGTGACGAATATATGGTGGCGTCGGAGAGCGTGGCGATGGATGCGCTCGGGTTTGAGTTCGATTGCGATATCGAGCCGGGTGCGGCGGTCTTTATTCAGTCGGACGGCACGATGCACCGGCGGCAGTGTGCGCCGCAGGCTGGCTATACGCCGTGCCTGTTCGAGTACGTGTATTTCGCCCGGCCGGATTCGATTATCGACGGGATCTCGGTCTACAAGTCGCGATTGCGTATGGGTGAGGTGCTTGCCGACAAGATTCTGGCGGCGCGACCCGAGCACGATATCGACGTCGTGATTCCCATACCCGATTCGAGTCGTTCGAGCGCATTGCAGGTCGCGCATCGGCTCGGCGTGAAGTACCGGGAAGGATTTATCAAGAATCGCTATATCGGTCGAACGTTTATCATGCCGGGTCAGGAAATGCGTCAGAAGTCGGTGCGTCAGAAACTCAATGCGATCGACCTCGAATTTCGCGGCAAGAATGTCCTGCTCGTCGACGATTCGATCGTACGCGGCACGACGTCGAAACAGATCGTCGATATGGCACGTGAAGCGGGCGCGAAGCAGGTTTACTTTGCATCGGCATCGCCGCCGGTACGCTACCCCAATGTCTACGGCATCGATATGCCCGCGGCGTCTGAACTCATCGCGGCAAATCGCACCGAAGAAGAGGTGTGCAGTTATATCGGCGCGGACTGGCTGATCTACCAGGACCTGGACGACCTGATCGGATCGGTGCGTTACGACAACAGCGCTATCGATGCATTCGATGCGTCATGTTTCTCCGGCCAATACGTAACGGGCGACGTCACGCCCGAGTATCTGCAACAGCTCGAGAGGCAGCGATCCGACGGGGCGAAATCGAACCGCGAAGCGCGCCGCCGCCGGCTCGAGGAAGAGGCCGACGGGTACGACGACGGCGGTGATGACATGGCTTCCGGGTCACAGGCGGGGGTCGCCTGACCAGGCCGACCGAACGATAATCGGCCACATGAATCCACGATTTCTGATCATCAACGATCAAGCCGATTATCGCGCGCTACTCAGTCATCATCTGACGACCCGGTGGCCGGGCGCAATCATCAGGCCCTATGATCCAGGCGAGTCGGGGCGCTTACCCGCTGATTTTGCCGGCGCCGGTAACGATGCGATTCTGCTCGGTGATCCGGTCGGTGGCGGTGACGCGCTTGACTGGCTGCGGCAGTTCCGGCGCATTCCGCGTTTTCCGCCGGTCATTGTGGTCGGCAGCGGTGACGAGCGCCAGATCGTCGAGGCCATGAAGGCCGGCGCCGCCGAGTACATATCCAAGGCGCGCCTATCGCATCGCGCGCTGATCGAGATCGTCGAGCCTTTGGTTGGCCGTGACCAGCCGTCGTCGAGTTCGGGCAGATTTTTTGTCGCGGGCGAGGGAGTGTCCGACCAAGGACTGCCGGCGCTCAAGGGCTATGAAATCCTGCGCCGTATCGCGATGAACGAAATATCAGCCGTTTACCTGGCGCGAGAGCACGCGACGGGCAGCACGATCGTGTTGAAGATACTGCGTCAGGTTCCGGATTTCGGCGGTGAAACCGCGTTTGACCGGTTCTTGCAGGAATACGAACTGATCGCCAAGCTGGATCATCCGAACATCGTACGGATTTTCGATCTCGGCGTAGCGGATGACCATGCGTTCATCGCGATGGAGTATTGCAGCAGGGGCAGCCTGAAGCTGCGCATCAAAAATGGACTCAAGCCGGCGCACGCCTACGCGCTGATGCGCCAGATCGCCTCGGCCCTGGCCGAGTTACACGAGGTCGGCATCATGCATCGTGATCTGAAACCGACGAATGTCATGTTTCGTGAAGACGAGTCACTCGTGCTGATCGACTTCGGCCTGGCCAAGCAGGCGCATCTGCGGGCCGAGATCACCGGCACCGGAGAGATTTTCGGCACGCCTTATTACATGAGTCCCGAGCAGGGGCATGCGAGTGTCGTCGATCAGCGGGGTGATGTGTACAGCCTCGGCATCATATTTTTCGAGATGCTGACCGGCAGGAAACCGTTCGAAGGCGACACCGCGATGTCCGTCATTATTCAGCATCGCCACGCGCCAATTCCCCAGCTACCGGTTGAATTGGCCGCATACCAGCCGGCTATCGACCGGATGCTGGCGAAGAATCCTGACGAGCGGTTCGGTTCGGCGAAGGAAGTACTGGCCTGGTCGCCGGCCGGGGACGGCCATGAGATCGCCGCGCTATGATGCGGGCGCCGCGCCCGCCAGGGGCAGCGGCTCGAGCCGATAGCCCGTCTGATCCCAACGCAACACGCTGCCGCTCGTATACCAGTCGCCGAGCACGATCCGTGTCCGGGTCTGGCGAAAAATCTCCAGTTGATGGATGCCCGGTCGATGGGTATGGCCGTGGATCATCGTCGCGACCCGGTATTCGATAAACGCCTGCTCGACGGCCTCGGGGCTGACATCCGTGATATCGGCGGGTTTTAGTGCGGTATCGGCCCGGCTGCGACGGCGCAGTTGCCGTGCGAAATAACGACGGACTGACAGCGGCAGGGCCAGAAATATTGCGCGCCAGGTCGGGCTGCGCGCCCGGCGCCGAAAGCGCTGATAGGCGATGTCGTCGGTGCACAGCTCGTCGCCGTGGGAGATCAGCACCGGCGTACCGTACACGTCGATGACCGTCGTCTCATCGAGCAACCGCGACCCCGTTTCGGTGCAGAATCGGCGGCCGACAATAACGTCTCGGTTGCCGCGAGCGATATAGCAGTCCGGGCCCGCTGCGGTGAATGCCCGCAGTGCCTCGATGACGCGGCGATGATGCGGATCCGGATCGTCATCGCCGATCCAGACCTCGAACAGGTCGCCGAGGATATATAGGGCCTCTGTCGTTGACGCGGCCGACGCGAGGAATCGGGTAAAGCAGTCCGTCACGGCCGGCCGCGACTCGTGCAAGTGCAGGTCGGAGATGAATAGCGTCGCCATCGTTCGGCGCTCTATTCGTCGATTGCGATTCGCTCGATGATGACCGGCGCTGCCGGGAGATTCTGAAAGGCGCCCTTCGGGCTAGTTGCCCGGTGGCCGATATCATCGACGACATCCTGGCCCGAGATGACCTCGCCGAATACGGCATAACCCCAGCGCGTCGGCTTCGGATCCAGTGCGACGTTGTCCGCGAGGTTTACGTAAAACTGTGCGTCGGCCGAATGCGGATCGTTGGTTCGCGCCATCGCCACCGTCATCCGGCGATTGTTCAACCCGTTTCCGGATTCGTTAACGACCGGCGGCTGCGTGTCCCTGGGTGTCAGGTCTGCGGTAAAGCCGCCGCCCTGAATCACGAAGCCGTTGACGACGCGGTGAAATATCGTGTCCGTGTAGTATCCACTCCTGACGTATTGCAGGAAATTCTCGACCGTCAGCGGCGCCCGCTCGTCGTCCAACTGCATGACGAAAGTCCCGGCCGTCGTTTCGACCCGGACGCGCGGAAATTCCGCGGCCAGCGTGGCGCCGGCCGTCAGAAGCAGGACGGCGCACCAGCCGCCAACTCGGAAGATGTTCATTTTAATCTCCATAAAACAATAGCTTGTACTATATTCCTAAGATTTCTAATAGTTTTTGTCGGTCGGTATTCGTGCCGCCATCAGCGCGGGTCCGTCGATGGCCGCCGCCAGCGTATTCGTCAGCAGCATCGCGATCGTCATCGGGCCGACGCCGCCCGGGACGGGAGTGATCCAGGCGGCCCGTTCGGCGGCCGCCGCAAAGCCGATATCGCCGCATAACTTGCCATTGGTCAGGCGCGTGATGCCGATGTCGATGACCGTCGCGCCGGGCTTGACCCATTCGCCGGGTATCAGTTCGGCCTTGCCGACAGCAACCGCCAGGATATCCGCGCGTTCGATGTGCGCCTGAAGGTCGCGTGTGAACCGGTGGCATACGGTGGTGGTCGTGCCGGCCAGCAGGAACTCCAGCGCCAGCGGTCGGCCCACGTGGTTGGATGCACCGACGACGACGGCATGCTGACCCTTCGGATCGACGCCAATCCGGTCGAGCAGCGTCATGACGCCGAATGGCGTGCACGGCCGCAGCCCGGGAATGCGCTGTGCCAGTCGCCCGACCGTGTAGGGGTGAAAGCCGTCGACATCCTTGTAGGGTGCGATCCGTTCAATGATCGCGACCTCGTTGATGGCGCGCGGCAACGGAAACTGTACGAGAATGCCGTGAATGGTCGGGTCGTCGTTCAGATCATCGATCAGATCGATGATTTGTGCCTCGGGGGTGTCGGCCGGCAGGTCGTAGTCGCGACTGATGATGCCGGCCTCCTCACAGGCCAGGCGCTTGTTGCGAACATATATCTGTGACGCAGGGTCCTCGCCGACGAGGATGACCGCGAGACCGGGCTGCGGCAGGCCCGTGGACGATCGGGCGTCGATCCGCTGCCGGATCTCGAGCCGTATCTCCTTGGCGATGGCTTTTCCGTCGATGATCTGCGCGGACATTGTGGTCACGATACGTGGTCTATGAACAGGCGGAAACATACCAGAGGCACGGCAACGGCGACAGCCTTGCGGGTTGCTGGCGCAGTCAGCGCCCGCCGATCATTGACGGGTTCGCGAGCCGCCCGTATCATCCTGCGGCCCTGCCGGGCGGCGGGTATAATGTCGCGGTTGCGGGTTGCTGCAATGATTCGGGGCATGGCGCAGTCTGGTAGCGCATCTGCTTTGGGAGCAGAGGGTCGGGGGTTCGAATCCCTCTGCCCCGACCACTAGCGAGTTTTTGAACTTGCAGATCATTAAAGGGAGATGAAAAGGGGTCAGAGATGAAAAGGGGTCAGGGTAAAAATAGCCGAGTTCAGGCTATTTTTACCCTGACCCCTTCCAACTGACCGGTCGCACGCCAGCAGCTCGCAGTGAGTTTGCAACGACAGGGCTATGCGCCCGTAGCTCAACCGGACAGAGCACCTGCCTTCTAAGCAGGATGTTGCAGGTTCGAGTCCTGCCGGGCGCGCCACATCGCCGGATTGCGATGTAAAATAAGAGTCCGACGATGGTGGGTGTAGCTCAGTTGGTAGAGCCCCGGATTGTGATTCCGGTCGTCGTGGGTTCGAGTCCCATCATCCACCCCATTCCCCTCCGGGGAATGTACGAGAGCAATGCCGACGATGGTGTCGGTGATGATGACGGTATATGGGCCGTTAGCTCAGTTGGTAGAGCAGGTGACTCTTAATCACTTGGTCGTAGGTTCGAATCCTACACGGCCCACCATTCTCAAGGATCCCGCATCGCGGGATTCTTGAGAATGGTATGTCGTTGCTGGAAGAGGCTCTCGTTCGACGCAGTCCCGGGCCTTTTTTTAGAGGACACTCGCCGGGGATCCTACACGGCCCACCATTCTCAAGGATCCCGCATCGCGGGATTCTTGAGAATGGTATGTCGTTGCTGGAAGAGGCTCTCGTTCGACGCAGTCCCAGGCTTTTTTTAAAATAGATGAAAAGGGGTCAGGGTAAAAATAGCCGAGTTCAGGCTATATTTACCCTGAACCCTTTCATCTGTAAGTTATTGTCAGCGCAAGAATTTAACGGAATCAGGATGCGGTTGCGCGGCACGCGGCCGGTCGCGGCCGGGCAACGTCGCAGATTCGCATATCCGTAGCGGGGCGGGTCTTCTATAATGCGGCCGGTGCGCGAGTCCTTTCGCGGCCTCGTGACTGCGCAGGGGCGAAAGTGGCGGAATTGGTAGACGCGCTGGCTTTAGGTGCCAGTGGGGCAACCCGTGAGAGTTCGAGTCTCTCCTTTCGCACCATTTTTCACGGCGTTCGGGCCAGGCCCGGCAATACTAAAAATATGATGGAACAGATCAGAAAATGACGGATCTACAGATATCGGTGGAGCCTCTGGAGGGGCTGCAGCGACGAATGACGGTGACGATTCCGGCCTCGAATATCGAGCGGGAAGTCGATGCGCGGCTGCAAAAGGTCGGGCGCAACGCAAAATTGAAAGGCTTTCGGCCGGGCAAGGCGCCCGAAAAGGTGATCCGCCAGCATTACGGTGTTCAGGTGCGAGAGGAGGTGCTCAGTGATCTGATCCAGTCGAGTTATTCGGCCGCGATCAATCAGGAGAATCTCCGCCCGGCGGCCCTGCCAACTCTGGAGCAGGGGCAGACGGAGATTGGCGCCGACTTCGCCTATTCGGCAACCTTCGAGATCTATCCGGAGATCGAACTGGCCGGCTTCGACGGGATGGAGGTGGAGCGGGCAGAAACCGAGATCGGTGACGCCGATGTCGACGAGATGATCGATACGCTGCGCGAACAACGTGCCGACTGGATTCCGGTCGACCGGCCCGCGGCCGATGGCGACAAGGTCACTGTCGATTTTGAGGGCCGGATCGATGGAGAGCCGGTCGCCGACGGCGCCGGCACGGATGTCGAGATTATTCTCGGCCAGGGAAGAATGCTCGATGAATTCGAGAAGAATATCCCGGGAATGTCTGCGACAGAGGAAAAATCTTTCGAGGTGATGTTTGCCAAGGATTACCACGCCGAGGAACTGGGCGGAAAGACGGCGAACTTCACCGTTTCGGTCAAGGCGGTTGCCGAACAGCAACTGCCCGCGCTCGATGCCGACTTCGTCAAGGCATTCGGCGTGGAGAGCGGTGACGTCGAGGCGTTTCGCAATGATGTCTGCAAGAATATGGAACGGGAGGCCGTCGCGATGATCCTGGCGGACGTTAAGCGTCAGGTCATGGAGCAACTACTCGAGGCCAATCCGATCGGTGTTCCCGCGGCGCTGACCGACCGAGAGGCTGCCAGCCTGCGGTCTGAGGCGTTGCGCAAGCTCGGCGTGACCGACGAAAACGCTGACGACCCGAGGGTTCCGCCGATCGATGCGTATCGGGATGCGGCCGAACGGCGCGTGCGGCTGAGTCTGCTGGTCGGCGCCCTGATCGAGGAAAACGGGCTCACGGTCGACCGCGAGCGGGTCAAGGACAAGGTCGATGAGATCTGCGCTCCCTACGACAAGCCGGAAGAGTTCAAGAAACTCTATTTTCAGAATCCGCAGCTGCTCGAGCAGGTCGAGTCGGTGGTTCTGGAGGAGCAGGTCGTCGACTGGCTCGTGGCCAAAGCCAAGCTGACCGTATCGCCCAAGGCCTTTCGTGAATTGCGCAACAGCTGAAGGATGAATGTGATGAATCAAATCCGGCAAACCAGTGAGAACTTAGTATGGACACCCAAGCCTTGAACCTCGTGCCGATGGTCGTCGAGCAGACGGCGCGCGGTGAGCGCTCCTACGATATCTTTTCGCGCCTGCTCAAGGAGCGCGTCGTATTTGCGGTCGGCCCCGTCGAGGACAATATGGCGAATCTGATCGTCGCCCAGTTGTTGTTCCTCGAGTCGGAGAATGCCGACAAGGACATTCACTTATATATTAACTCGCCGGGGGGGTCGGTCAGTGCCGGACTCGCCGTCTACGATACGATGCAGTTCATCAAGCCGGACGTCAGCACGATCTGCGTCGGTCAGGCGGCCAGCATGGGCGCCGTGCTGCTGGCCGGCGGCGCACACACGAAGCGGTTCTGTCTGCCGCATTCGCGGATCATGATTCACCAGCCGATTGCCGGATTCCAGGGGCAGGCATCCGATATCGACATTCATGCGAAAGAAGTTCTGCAGACCAGGGATCGGCTGAACCAGATTCTGGCTGAGCACACCGGCAAGCCGCTGGAGCAAATCGCCCGGGACACCGATCGGGATAACTTCATGAGCGGCGAGGTGGCCGTCGAGTACGGGTTGATCGACACGGTTTTGACGCGACGCGGCGAAACGACGGCTAGCGGCGAATGACGCGTCGAACCGACGCGATTTGACAAAATATTGACGGTTGGGTCGGGTCGCGACCAATGTGGGAAAACGCGACGCAGGTCGGCAAATTGGGCCGTATCGCTTTGCACGTGCCGTTCGTTGCATGCTATATACGAACCGTCTGTTCGGGCGGTTGTCGAACAGACACTGACTTTATTACGGGTTGAGGCAACACATGTCGGACGAAACGCGAGGCCGGAACGAAGACGGAAAGCTTCTGTATTGCTCTTTCTGCGGCAAGAGCCAGCATGAAGTGCGGAAGTTGATTGCCGGACCCTCGGTGTTTATCTGCGATGAATGCGTCGAGTTATGTAATGACATTATTCGTGAGGAGCTTGAGGATCGCACCGAGCAGGATGATGCAAAGCTTCCAACCCCCAAGGAAATCAAGGCGATACTCGACGAGTACGTGATCGGTCAGGCCAATGCGAAAAAGGTCCTTTCCGTTGCCGTCTATAATCATTACAAGCGGCTCGGCAGCCGTGGCGAAGATCACGGCAAGGATGACATCGAGCTGGCGAAGAGCAATATCCTGCTGATCGGGCCGACGGGTTGCGGCAAGACACTGCTGGCCGAAACGCTGGCCAGGCTCCTGAACGTGCCATTTACGATCGCCGACGCCACAACGTTGACCGAGGCCGGTTATGTCGGCGAGGACGTCGAGAACATCATCCAGAAACTGTTGCAGAAATGCGACTACGATGTCGAGAAGGCACAGACCGGTATCGTTTATATCGACGAGATCGACAAGATTTCCCGAAAATCCGACAATCCGTCCATAACCCGCGACGTTTCGGGTGAAGGCGTACAGCAGGCGCTGCTGAAGCTGATTGAGGGCACGATTGCGTCGGTGCCGCCCCAGGGCGGGCGCAAGCACCCGCAGCAGGAGTTTCTGCAGGTCGACACGGCCAATATCCTGTTTGTCTGCGGCGGTGCATTCGCCGGGCTGGACAAAATTATCCGTGACCGATCCGAGCACGGCGGCATCGGTTTTGCCGCCGAGGTCAAGACGAAGGAAGAGTCGCGGAATATCGGCGAACTGCTGCAGGATGTCGAGCCGGAGGACCTGATCCGTTATGGGCTGATACCGGAATTTGTCGGCCGTCTGCCGGTGGTTGCGACGCTCGAGGAACTCGATGAGGATGCCCTGATCACGATTCTCGTCGAACCGCGCAACGCGTTGACGAAGCAGTACCAGAAGCTGTTCGAGATGGAGGGCGCCGAGCTCGAGTTCCGGGAAGACGCCCTGCGCGCCATTGCCAGTCGCGCCATGAAGCGCAAGACCGGCGCCCGCGGCCTGCGAACGATACTCGAAAGCATATTGCTGGAAACGATGTACGAATTGCCGTCGCAGCCGAACGCCCGAAAGGTGGTCGTGGACGAGGCCGTCGTGACCGGAGAGACGACGCCGTATGTCATACACGAGTCCGACGATACGGCGCCGCTCGTGGCCATCGACGAGAAACGCCTGTCCACCGGGTCAGACGGCCCCTGACGTCGGCCGCAACTTGAGTAACCCAACCACCGCCCCCATATAGAGAGGCACGCGGTGGAAGGAAATACCGGGCTCCTTTGTTGTTGTTGCGAAGAAGCTGCCGGATCGCTTGCCTCCTTCAGCCCGGTTGCGCATTCACAGAATTTGGAGAGATATATGTCCGAGCAAGGTCAACAGCTGTATAGCCGGGTGCCGATCCTGCCCCTGCGGGATGTCGTCGTGTATCCGCACATGGTTATTCCGCTGTTCGTCGGACGGGAGAAATCGATTGTCGCCCTGGATGAGGCGATGAATTCGGACAAGCAGATCCTGCTCGTGGCCCAGAAACAGGCGGATGTCGACGAACCGACGCTTGACGATATCTACGAATTAGGCACGCTTGCGACGATCCTGCAGTTGCTGAAACTCCCGGACGGGACCGTCAAGGTACTCGTCGAGGGAGGCGCCCGCGCCGCGATCACACAGCCTTATGTCGGCGAGTTTTTCTCCGCCGACATTCGCCTGATCGAGGAAGATCAGGAGTCCGGCTCGCGTGAGGTGGATGTGCTCAAGCGTTCGGTCATTTCCCAGTTTGAGAGTTACGTCAAGCTCAACAAGAAAGTGCCGCCCGAGATTCTGACGTCGCTGTCGGGCATCGATCAGCCGGGTCGCCTGGCCGATACCGTCGCGGCGCATATGTCGCTGAAACTCGATGAAAAACAGAAGGTTCTCGCGATTGAAGGCGTTCGTGAGCGACTCGAGCACGTCATGGGGCTCATCGATTCCGAGATCGACATGCTGCAGATCGAAAAGCGGATCCGCGGTCGCGTAAAGCAACAGATGGAGAAGAGCCAGCGCGAGTACTACCTGAATGAGCAGATGAAGGCGATCCAGAAAGAGCTTGGCGAAATGGAAGACGCGCCGAACGAGATCGCGGACCTCGAGCAGAAGATCGCCGATTCGGGCATGAGTACCGAGGCCCAGGATAAGGCTACGTCTGAGGTCAACAAATTGAAGCTGATGTCGCCGATGTCGGCCGAAGCCGCCGTCGTGCGAAACTATATTGACTGGCTCGTCAAGGTGCCGTGGAAAAAACGCACCAAGATCTACCGTGATCTGGAAAAAGCCGAGACGATCCTCGAGGAAGATCACTACGGGCTGGATAAGGTCAAGGAACGCATCCTCGAGTACCTGGCGGTTCAGCAGCGCGTCAAGAAGCTCAAGGGGCCGATTCTATGTCTCGTCGGGCCACCGGGCGTCGGCAAGACGTCACTTGGCCAGAGCATTGCGCGCGCGACCAACCGCAAGTTCGTGCGCATGTCGCTAGGCGGCGTTCGCGACGAAG
Organism: Gammaproteobacteria bacterium; assembly: GCA_021773815.1. Classification (GTDB taxonomy): domain Bacteria; phylum Pseudomonadota; class Gammaproteobacteria; order Steroidobacterales; genus SMWD01. Next base: position 21,287 of record JAJFJS010000143.1, on the reverse strand, counting down.
CCGAGATTCGCGGTCACCGTCGGACCTATATCGGTTCGATGCCCGGCAAGGTAGTGCAGAACCTCGCGAAGGTCGGCGTCCGTAATCCGCTGTTTCTTTTCGATGAAGTCGACAAGATGTCGATGGATTTTCGAGGTGATCCGTCCGCGGCGTTGCTCGAGGTGCTCGATCCGGAACAGAACACGACGTTTGCCGACCATTACCTCGAGGTCGATTTCGACGTATCCGATGTGATGTTTGTCTGCACGGCCAATACGTTGAATATTCCCGCGCCGTTACTCGATCGGATGGAAGTGATTCGTATCCCGGGTTATACCGAGGATGAGAAGCTTAATATTGCGCGCAATTACCTGATGAAGAAGCAACTCGAGGCGAACGGGTTAAAGGTCAGCGAGCTGATGATTTCGGATTCTGCTATTCGCGACATCATCCGCTATTACACGCGCGAATCCGGCGTCCGCAACCTGGAGCGCGAGATTGCCAAGATCTGCCGCAAGGTCGTCAAGAGTCTGCTGCTGACGCCGCGCGACCGGCAGATTCACATCGTGCCGAAGAGCCTGCAGAAGCATCTGGGCGTGCGACGATATCGGTATGGTCGTGCGGAAGAAAAGGATCAGGTCGGGCAGGTCACCGGCCTGGCGTGGACCGAGGTCGGCGGCGAGTTGCTGACGATCGAGGCGACGGTGGTGCCCGGCAAGGGCAAGCATATCCATACCGGTCGGCTCGGTGATGTCATGCTGGAGTCAATACAGGCAGCGACAACGGTCATCAGGAGTCGCGCCAAGGTCCTTGGCATACAAGAGGATTTTTATCAGAACTACGATTTGCACTTTCACCTGCCCGAAGGCGCGACGCCGAAAGACGGGCCGAGTGCAGGCGTGGGTATGTGCACCGCTCTGGTCTCATCGCTGACCAATATCCCGGTGCGTTCCGATGTTGCGATGACCGGTGAAATTACGTTGCGAGGTGAGGTGTTGCCGATTGGCGGCCTCAAGGAAAAGCTTCTCGCGGCCCATCGCGGGGGTATCACGACAGCGATCATTCCTCAGGAGAATGAGAAGGATCTTGCGGAAATACCAAAAAATATCAAGGACAAGCTGACGATTATTCCCGTAAGGTGGATAGACGAGGTGCTTGAGTTGGCCCTGCAACACATGCCTGCGATCAAGAACGACGATGAAAACATCGCCGAAGAGGCATCCCCCGACCCGAAGGGCGGCGGATCGAAAGTCGTGCGGGCGCATTGATTGCGAATTCGGATGTTAGTCCAGTCTGCACGGACCTGTTTGTAATGCAATGATCCCCCTACAGTTTTGTGGGGGTGGTCAATGAGTGCTGCCGATCTTTGCAGATCGGTTGCCGGCTTTCCGCGCAGTCCACCGATGGCGCAAAGTTGTTGCATCGGATGTTCGTAACACGCGTATCATCAATCTCTTGGCAGCGAGCGCCGGAAACATTTTGTTGACAGCGCTTTTTGTCAATTGGTATAAGGTTCGCGTGGTTTGAGTTTGTGCGGTCTATACATGGGGACGTCACCGGCATATTGGTGACGAGGGGCTAAATCTTTTTTTAAAAGGCAGTTTAATGAACAAGGGTGATTTGATTGAGAGTGTCGCGAGCGAAGCTGGACTGTCAAAAGCCGACGCAGGTCGAGCGGTTGATGCATTCATCGGCGCAATTACGGGTGAGTTAAAGAAGGGCGGTCAGGTATCGTTGGTTGGTTTCGGAACGTTCGCCGTTAAGGCGCGCGCTGCCCGCACCGGACGCAACCCGCGTACGGGTGAGGCAATTCAAATCAAGGCCAGCAAGGTGCCTGGATTCAAGGCTGGCAAAGCCCTGAAGGATGCCGTAAACTAGCGCGCCCTTCGCATCGGGACAGCCTTAAACCAGCGCTGTTTCGGTGGCAAAGTGCTATACCGTGTCGCCGGCGCATGCCGGCGATGTGGTTGTGCTGGGTAGCTATCATCCCTGTCGGGTGCTTAGCTCAGCTGGGAGAGCGACGCCCTTACAAGGCGTAGGTCGGGGGTTCGATCCCCTCAGCACCCACCATTTTTACCCTGGGGAGCGGTAGTTCAGCTGGTTAGAATACCGGCCTGTCACGCCGGGGGTCGCGGGTTCGAGTCCCGTCCGCTCCGCCATACGGTACGAAAAAGCGTCACAATGTGACGCTTTTTTTTGTCTGGCCGTACAATACCGGGCACATCATTCAATTCGGGGCTGACTGAAACATGCTGCAATTAATCCGAGATCGATTCACCGGCGTCGTCGCTTTCCTGGTGATCGGTGCTATCGGCGTTACGCTCGTCATTTCTTTTGGCAACATGGACCAGGGTGGCGTGGCCGGCACGTATGCAGCCGAGGTCAACGGTGAAGAAGTCGACATGCGCCTCTTCCGGCGTGTCGTGCAAAATCAGTTGATCGAACAGCAGGAAGCTTTTCAGGGCGATCTGCCGGAGTTGATCCAGCAACAGATCCAGCGCAACGTGCTCGAAGGGCTCGTTCGCAACAAGATCGTGACCCAGTACGTCCGCGATGTCGGCTTCCGGATCGACGACACCCGCCTGTCGATGCTGATTGGCAGTCAGCCGGTTTTCCAGGTAGCCGGCGAGTTTTCCCGGGAAGCCTATGTTGCCGTGCTGGCGAGTCAGGGAGTATCGCCGGAACGTTTCGAGTCGGACCAGCGTGCACAGATGGAAGTGGCTCAGCTTGAGGATGCGATTGTATCGAGCGCCTTTTACACGCCGACCCAATTTCGCCGCTATATCGAGTTGCTCGCCGAGCAGCGGCAGGCAGCGTTTATTCTGCTGGAGCCCGCGAAGCTCGCCGACGATCTGGTCATTGCGGATGAGGAACTCACGGCGTATTACGACATTAATCCGGATGAGTTCAGAACGCAGGAAACCGTGCGGCTCGAGTATGTCGAGTTACGTATGGATGAAATCGTCCCGCAGGTCAGTGTCGATGAGCAGGAAATCCGGGACTATTACGAGGCACGCGCGGAAAGTTTCGTCGCGGCAGAGCAGCGCCAGAGCCGACATATTCTGATCGCAACGGATGAAGATACCGATGTGACGGCGGCTGAAAAAAAGGCCGAGGAGCTGCGCCAGCGGTTGGACAACGGCGAGACATTCGATGCTCTGGCACGTGAATTCTCCGATGACCCGGTATCGGCCGAACTGGGCGGTGACCTCGGTTGGGCCGGACGCGGCGATTTTGCGGCGGCCTTTGAGGAGGCCTTGTTCGCGCTCGCGGAGGGCGAGACTTCCGCGCCGGTTCGTACCGAGTTCGGCTATCACATCATCCGGCTGGACGCCGTGAACGTCGGTTCTTTGCAGACCTTCGACGATGTTCGTGATGAACTGGTGGAGGAACTGACCAAGCAGAAAATTGCCGACCGCTTTTATGCGCTTGCCGAGCAGGTGGATGATCTGGCGCTGGAGAACCCGACGGGACTTGAGGCAGTCGCCAGTGAAACAGGTCTCGAGGTCCGGACGATCGAGGACTTTTCCCGCAACGGCGGTCCCCCGTTCGGCTACAACGCGGCGCTGGTTGATGCCGCTTTCAATATTGCAGTGCTCGAGGATGGCGAGAATAGTCCACTGATCGAGATCGGGGACGACTCTGCGATCGTGCTGCGTGTAGCGGAGCATCGGCCGTCTGTCGTGCAACCGTTCGACGCAGTCCGGGATCGTGTGGAGGCAAGCGTGCGGTTACAGAAGGCCGGTCAACTGGCGCGGGATCGCGGTGCGCAAATTCTGCAGCGCCTCGAGGCGGGTGATTCGCTTGATGCCGTCGCTCAGGCGTTCGATGTCGAGATGCAGGCGCCGGGTATGCTGAACCGCAATTCGAGTGACGTCAGCCCGGAATTGCTGGCCGGAATCTTTCGGGCGCCGCGGCCGGTCGGCACTGCGCCGGTCTATCGGGAGGCATTGCTGGCCGACGGCGGATATGCGGTTTTTCGTCTGGACCGGGTCGAGCCGGGACGCGCCGATTTGGTGCCGCAGGATGCGCGCGATCAGCGCAAGCGAATGCTCGCCAGGCAGGGCGGTAACAACGAGATTGCTGCACTGGTTGCAGAATTGCGCGCGGACGCGAAGGTTATCGTCGCGCCCGGTCTTTTCGATCAGCCCGAGATCAACTGACGACGATTAACCCGTGATCAGCAAGCTCCGCCGACTGAAGCTTCACTGGCAAATCCTGATAGCCATCGGGTTGGCGGCGGTTGCCGGTGAGCTTGCCGGTGATACCGCGACCATCGGGCCCGTCACCTGGTATGCGGTTTTCGATTTTATCGGGACATTGTTTATCAATGCCCTGAAGATGTTGATCGTCCCCCTGATATCTTCATCGATTATCGTCGGTGTAGCGGGAATCGGTGCATCGGGGCATCTTGGCAAGCTCGGCGGCAAGACTCTGCTGTTTTATGCCGTGACGACCCTGTTTGCCATCCTGGTTGGCCTGTTGTTCATCAACGTCGTTCGCCCCGGTCTGATCGATGGTCAGCCCGTCGGTGAATTGCTGGCGCTGCACGGTAATGCGGCCGAGGTGCTCGCGCGTGTCGGCGACAAAGGCGTCGGTGATGTCGTACAGATATTTCTGCGCATGGTGCCGACGAATATCGTCGCCGCGGCTGCCGAGGGTTCGATGCTCGGTATTATATTTTTCTGCCTGCTGTTCGGATTCTTCATGACGACGATCGAAGAGCAACTGGCCGGTCCGTTGTTCACGTTCTGGAGCGCCGTGTTTCAGGTCATGATGAAAATGACCGAATGGGTCATGGCGTTTGCACCGATCGGTGTATTCGGGCTGGTAGCGCGAGTCGTCGCTAAGACCGGTCTGGATGCGGCGCAACCACTGCTGGTGTTTTCGCTTGTCGTGCTGCTAGCCCTGCTAACGCATCTCCTCGTGACGCTGCCGCTGCTGCTGCGCTGGGTCGGTCGGGTGTCTCCGTTGGCTGTATTGCGCGCGATGACGCCCGCGATGCTGACCGCGTTTTCCACGGCCTCGTCGTCGGCAACTCTCCCGGTGACGATGGATTGCCTGGAAAAGGAGGCCGGGGTCTCGAATCGCATCAGCAGTTTCGTGCTGCCGCTGGGTGCGACAGTGAATATGAACGGGACTGCGTTGTATGAGTGCATGGCCGCGATGTTCCTGGCGCAGGCCTATGGGCTGGAACTCGGCATCACGGTGCAGTTCACGATCGTCGTCATCGCGCTCGTGACGTCGATAGGCGTTGCAGGCATCCCATCGGCGTCGCTGGTTGCGATTGCCATCATTCTGGCGGCCGTCGGACTGCCCGTCGAGGCGATCGCCGTCTTGTTCGTGTTTGACCGGGTGCTCGATATGGTCAGGACGAGCGTAAATGTATTCGGCGATGCGAGTTGCGCGGTGATCATCGCGCGACTGGAGGGGGAGGAGACGAAAGTCCTGGCGCAGCGGGCGGAAACGTAAGGCAGGAATCCCCCCCCCTGATTCCCGTCAGCCGATACCGAAGCCGAGAATGTTGTAGCCGGCATCGACATAGACGATTTCGCCGGTGATGCCCGAGGCCAGGTCCGAACACAGAAACGCCACGACGTTACCGACCTCTTCGACGGTTACGGCGCGGCGCAGCGGGGCAACCTTCTCGAACTGGGCCAGCATGCCGCGAAACCCGCCGATGCCCATTGCGGCCAGCGTCTTGATCGGCCCGGCGGAGATGCCGTTTACCCGTATCCCGTGCCTGCCCAGATCTGCGGCCATGAAGCGCACGTTGGCTTCGAGGCTGGCCTTGGCCGGCCCCATGATGTTGTAGTTGGGAATTGCCCGAACGGCGCCGAGATAGCTCAGGGTCAACAGTGCGCTGTTTGCGGACAGCATTGAGCGGCCGGCCTTGGCCAGGGCCGGGAAGCTGTAACTGGAGATGTCGTGCGCGACCCGGGAGCCTTCGCGGTTGACGGTCTCGAGGTAGTCGCCGGCCATCTGGTCGCGGGGCGCAAAGCCGATCGAGTGCAGGATGATGTCGAGTTTGTCCCAGTCTTTGTTCAATGACCGGAAAACGGCATCGATCTGCTCGTCGCTTGCCACATCCATTGGCAGACATATGGAGCTGTCCACCTGGCTGGCAAATTCGATTACCCGGTCCTTGATCTTTTCGCCCTGATAGGTAAAGGCGAGTTCGCAACCCTCGCGGGCCATGGCTTGCGCGGCGCCCCATGCGATGGAGCGGTCGCTCGCGATGCCCGTAATCAATGCCTTTTTGCCTGTCAGGAATCCCATATTTCACCCGGGTAGCGTGAACTTCGTCACACATTGTACGACGAATCACGACGGTTGCTGTGTTTGCCCCATGCCGGCTGAATCGGTATGCCGGACTGATCGAACTCGGACTTTGGTATCGCTCTTGGGTATTATAACGCAGCGATTCTACCTGCAAGAGAGTATTGATTGGCACCGATGAGCTATATCGATTGGCTGAATACCCCAACCGGACGTGCCCTGTTGCGCGAGGAAGGCGCTCGGGTTCGTCCGGCGCTGGAAAGTATTTTTGGTGACCAATACCTGCAGATCGGCGCCTGGGGCAGTGATGAGTTTCCGCAGTATGCGCGCACCAAGCGAGCGGCCGTGGTCGGCGCGGGGGGCGGCGACGGTGTCGACATCGTCATGGCGTCGAACTGCCTCGGCATCGCGAACGACTCGATCGACATCGTCCTGTTGCCGCATGTTCTCGAGGCTCACGAGGATCCGCACGGCGTTTTGCGTGAACTGAATCGCGTATTGCGATCGGATGGGCATATCGTAATTTTGGGGTTCAACCCGGTCAGTTTCTGGGGCCTGCGACATCTGCTGTCGCGGCGGCGATTCCCGCCGGGACTCCAACGTCTGATCTCGGAGTATCGGCTACGCGACTGGCTGCACCTGCTGAATTTTTCGGTCGATCACTCGTCGTTTCACTATTTCCCGGCTCCGGTGCTGCGTCGATCACGCAGGCTGCGTAAGCGGCGCGCGCCCGGCAATCGCGTCACCGACGCCTATCGAAAACATGACCTGGTCCGTCGCACGAACCGGTTTTTCCGCGCGGTCCGCCTGAGTATTTCCGCCGCTTTTCAGGTCTGGCGTCAGCACGCGCCTTTTGCCAGTTGCTATATGCTGGTTGCCAGGAAGGCGATGTATACGGTAACGCCGATCAAGGCCACGTGGAGGCCGCGACGCCAGCTTGTCGGCGGGCTGGTCAATCCGTCAACGCGAAACGTTGCATGAGCAGGGTCGAAATCTACACGGACGGCGCGTGTCGCGGGAACCCCGGTCCCGGCGGCTGGGGCGTATTGCTGTTGGCCGACGGACATGAAAAAGAACTCTGCGGCGGCGAATTGTCGACGACCAACAACCGCATGGAACTGACGGCGGCGATTCGCGGGCTCGGGGCGTTGAAGAAGGAGTGCCGGGTGACGGTCTACACGGATTCGGAGTACGTGCGGCGCGGTATCGAGGAGTGGCTGGAAAACTGGAAACGACGCGGATGGAAGACTGCCGGCAAGAAACCCGTCAAGAATCAGGATCTGTGGCAGGCGCTCGAGCAGGCGGTCAGCGATCACCGGGTCGAGTGGCGTTGGGTCAAGGGACATGCAGGCGTGCCCGGTAACGAAAAGGCTGACGAACTGGCCAATCGGGGGCTCGACGAGATGCTGCAGGATCTTCGCGCCGCGGGCGGCCTTGGCGAGCGGGCAAGATCGTGACCGGAGTCGACCGATGAGGCAGATCGTACTCGACACCGAAACGACGGGGCTCGAGGTGTCGAAAGGACACCGTATCATCGAGATCGGTTGCGTCGAATTGATGAATCGGCGCCGTACCGACCAGACATTTCACCGCTACGTGCAGCCTGATCGTGATATCGACGAGGCGGCCGAAGAGGTGCACGGCATCTCCAGCAAAATGTTGCGGGACAAGCCCCGATTCGCCGACATCGCCGAACAATTCATCGAGTTCATTTCCGGCGCCGAGCTGATTATCCATAACGCGGCCTTCGATGTCGGCTTTATCGACAACGAGTTTCGGTCTGCCGGACTCAATTCGACGTCGATCGGCGTGATCTGCGAGGTGATCGATACCCTGCGCATGGCGCGCGAGATTCATCCCGGTCAGCGCAACAGTCTGGACGCATTGTGCAAGCGTTACGACGTCGACAATTCGGGGCGGAACTATCACGGTGCCCTGCTCGACGCGCAGCTGCTGGCCGACGTCTATCTTGCGATGACGGGCGGGCAGGGTGCATTGTCTTTCGAGCAGGTGGCTGCCCCCGGTCAGGTGGCGCAACCCGGAAGCGCCGCGGCGGTCGTCGATCGGGACGGGCTGGAACTGGCGGTTGTCCGCGCGACGGACGCGGAACTCGAAGCACATGCCCGGTACCTGGAGTTGATTGACGGTGCCGCCCCGGACGGGGCCGTTTGGCGCAAGCTGGAAAATTCGGGATGATGCTCGCCCGCCGGGCGGCCGATCTTGGTCCGCCGGGGGAATGCATACTAGAATCCCGCGTCCGCAGATCAAGAGGCTGGATTAGATGACGCAAACGATGGGCAAGGCATTTACCGAGAATTTTCTCGGCCGCTCTCCCGATTGGTTCAAGTTCACCATCATTGGTTTCCTGGTACTGAACCCGATTGTCGCCGCCACGATGGGCAATTTCATCGCCGGCTGGCTGCTGATCGCCGAGTTCATCTTCTGCCTGGCGATGGCGCTGAAGTGCTATCCGTTGCAGCCGGGTGGTCTGCTGGCGATCGAAGCGGTCATTATCGGGCTGACGTCACCGGACGCCATCTATGCGGAAACGGTGCAGAATTTTCCGGTCATCCTGCTGCTGATGTTCATGGTGGCCGGCATCTACTTCCTGAAGGAGATGCTGCTTTTTGCGTTTACCAAGATTCTGCTCGGCGTTCAGTCAAAAACGCTGTTGTCTGTATTGTTCTGTGCGGTTTCGGCCGTGCTGTCGGCCTTCCTTGATGCATTGACTGTGACGGCCGTCGTTATCACGGTCGCGGAAGGCTTCTACGGGGTCTATCACAAGGTCGCATCGGGGTACGGTTACGACCACGATCACGACCACTCGGCCGATGACGAGGTCAAGGAACTGCACCGCGAGGATCTCGATCAATTCCGCGCATTCCTGCGCAACCTGATGATGCACGCGGCCATCGGTACCGCGCTGGGCGGCGTCACGACGCTGGTCGGCGAGCCCCAGAACCTGTTGATTGCCAAGGAAGCGGGCTGGGAATTCATCGAGTTCTTTCTGCGCATGGCGCCGGTGACGATGCCGGTTCTGGCCGTCGGGCTGCTCACCTGCATGTCCCTCGAACTGCTCGGTTGGTTCGGCTATGGCGCGACGCTGCGCCCGGCGGTCCGTGAGATCCTGGGCGAATATGACCGCTTCGAATCCGGACGACGCACAGAGCGCCAGACCGCGGTACTGATCATCCAGGCCGGCTGTTCGATCCTGCTGGTTATCGCACTCGGCCTGCACCTGGCCGAGGTCGGTATCATCGGCCTGATGGTCATCGTCGTGGCCACTGCCTTCAACGGCGTGACTGAGGAGCATCGCATCGGCCATGCGTTTGAAGAGGCGCTGCCGTTCACGTCGCTGCTCGTCGTGTTTTTCGCGATCGTTGCAGTGATACACGATCAACACCTGTTCACGCCGGTCACTGACTTTGTGCTGGCGCTGGAGGGCGACGACCTGCGCACCTCGGCGTTCTACCTGGCCAATGGTGTGCTGTCGATGATCAGCGATAACGTTTTCGTCGCGACGGTGTATATCTCCGAGGTCAAGAATGCGCTGCTGGCCGGCGAGATCACGATCGAACAGTTCAACCTGCTGGCCGTGGCGATCAACACCGGCACGAATATCCCGAGCGTCGCGACTCCGAACGGGCAGGCGGCATTTTTGTTCCTGCTGACCTCGGCGCTGGCGCCGCTGATACGCCTGTCGTACGGCCGCATGGTGCTGATGGCGCTGCCGTATACGGTGACGATGAGCATCACCGGGCTGCTGGCGGTCATCTACCTGCTGTAATGTGACCTGTTAAATAGCCGAACCGGTCGAATCCGGTGAGAATGGCAGCCCCGCCGCGTTGGTCGCGGTTTCGCGCGGCCGGTGGGGTCATTTTGCGAAGTCATTGGATATGAGCATGAATCTGAACAGCCCGGACGCATCGAAGGTCGCCATCATCGGTCTCGGCTACGTCGGCTTGCCGCTGGCGGTCGAGTTCGGCCGGCATTTCGAGACCATTGGCTTCGATATCAGCCGGGTCCGGGTCGCCGAGCTACGGTCCGGCCACGATGCCACGCTCGAAGTCACCGGCGAGGAACTGGCGGCCTCCGGCCGGTTGTCGTTCACCGAGACGATTGATGACCTGCGCGGCTGTAATGTATTTATTGTTACCGTACCGACGCCGATCGACGAGGCCAAGCGGCCGGATCTCGGCGCATTGCTCGCGGCGAGCCGCAGCGTCGGCCAGGTACTCGGGGCCGGCGATATCGTTATTTACGAATCCACGGTCTACCCGGGCGCGACCGAGGAGGACTGCGCGCCGATCCTCGCCGAGGTATCGGGCCTGACGGTCAACGAGGACTTCTTTCTCGGTTACAGCCCGGAGCGAATCAATCCGGGCGACAAGGAGCATCGGGTAACTGATATCCTGAAAGTCACCTCCGGATCGACGCCCGAGGCCGCGGAGTTTGTCGATGCGCTGTACCGTAAAGTCATCCGCGCCGGGACCTATCGCGCGTCAAGTATTCGTGTTGCCGAAGCGGCCAAGGTCATCGAGAACACCCAGCGTGACGTGAATATCGCGCTCATCAACGAACTCGCGCTGATATTCAACCGGCTCGGACTCGACACGCTGGAAGTCCTCGAGGCTGCGGGCACCAAGTGGAATTTCCTGCCGTTCCGGCCCGGCCTGGTCGGCGGCCACTGTATCGGTGTCGATCCGTATTACCTGACGCACAAGTCTCAGGAGATCGGCTATCACCCGGCGATGATTCTCGCGGGCCGACGCATCAACGACAATATGGGCCTGTATGTCGCGTCCCAGGTTGTGCGCCTGATGGCGAGGAAGGGCATCGGCCTGCCGGCGGCACGCATCCTGATCATGGGCATCACCTTCAAGGAGAATTGCCCCGATATACGCAATACGCGGGTCATCGATGTCATTCGGGAACTGTGCGATTTCGGCGCGACCGTCGAAGTCTACGACCCGTGGGCCGACACCGCAGCCGTCCGTGCCGAGTACGGCGTCGATACGACTCGCGAGCGGCCCGCGGACGGGCAATACGACGGCATCGTGCTGGCTGTGTCGCATCGGCAGTTCATCGAGATGTCCATCGACGCGATACATGCGCTGGGCAAGCCCGACCACGTCGTTTACGATATCAAGTCCGTGTTGCCTGCCGATCGGGTCGACGCGCGCTTATAATTGTATCGATCGCGGTTCATTCGTCCCGCGTGACGCATGCGGAACATCGAGATCACGGGCTGATTCAATATGAAGATTCTGGTTACGGGCGCGGCCGGGTTCATCGGCTTCCACGTGAGCCGGTTGTTGCTGGAACGCGGGGAGCAGGTGGTCGGGCTCGATAACCTGAATGACTACTATGATGTCAGCCTGAAGGAAGCCCGCCTGCGGCTCCTCGAGCAATCACCGGCATTCGCATTTGAACGGATCGAACTGGCCGACCGCGCGGCCGTCGAAGGCCTGTTCGCGCGTGCCGGGTTCGACCGTGTGATTCACCTGGCCGCACAGGCCGGGGTCCGGTATTCGATCGAGAACCCCCATTCCTACGTCGACAGCAACGTCGTCGGCACGCTGCACGTGCTCGAGGGGTGCCGACACCACGATGTGGGCCATCTCGTCTACGCGTCGACGAGTTCAGTCTACGGCGCCAATACTGCGATGCCGTTCTCGGTGCACCAGAACGTCGATCATCCGCTGGCGCTGTACGCGGCGACGAAAAAAGCGACCGAGCTGATGGCGCATTCGTATTCGTCGCTCTATGGGATGCCGACGACCGGCCTGCGGTTCTTCACGGTCTATGGCCCGTGGGGCCGGCCGGATATGGCGTTGTTCCTGTTCACGAAGAATATCCTGGCCGGCAAACCGATCGATGTGTTCAACCACGGCCATCACCGTCGCGACTTCACGTATGTCGATGACATCGCGCGCGGCGTCGTCGCGTCGATGGATACGGTCGCGACGCCGAATCCGGACTGGGACTCCGATGTCCCGGACCCGGCATCGAGCCGTGCGCCGTACCGGATCTACAATATCGGCAACAACCGGCCCGTGGAACTGATGCACTACATCGAGGTACTCGAGGCCTGTCTCGGGCGCGAGGCGGACAAGAACCTGTTGCCGATGCAGCCCGGTGACGTGCCAGATACCTATGCCGACTGCCAGTCGCTCGTGGACACGGTCGGCTATCGCCCCACCACGCCCGTCGAAGAGGGCGTGGCGCGGTTCGTCGACTGGTATGTCGATTATTACCGGGTCACGCTGTAGAGTGTTCGAACGCCTGTTGCACGCCCGGGTACGCACCGCCACGGAATGTCTCCCAAGTCACTGAATCAGTTGATCGATGCATCCGCAGGGCTGCCGGAATGCGGCGCATGGCAGGTCCTGTCCCGTCAGGCCGGGGAGGCCGACGCGATGCGGCTGGGCGACCTGCTCGATGCCCCGGGTCGTTTCGCCGCCGTCAGCAGGCGCTGCGCCGGGCTGACGCTCGATTTCTCGCGTCAGCGCATGACCGGGGAAACGCTGGCCGCGCTGGTCGAACTGGCCGCCGAACGTCATCTCGATGACTGGATCGGGCACCTGTTCGCCGGTGCTCCCGTCAACAATACCGAGCAGCGGCCGGCGCTGCACATGGCGCTGCGGCGCCAGTCCGACGAGCCGCTGATGGTCGACGGTCAGGACCTGATGCCCGCCGTGCGCGCGGAATTGTCGCGCGTGCTGGCCTTCGCCGAGGCGGTGCGCGGCGGTGATCATCGTGGCCACGGCGGCCAGCGCATCACCGATGTCGTCAACATCGGCATCGGCGGCTCGGACCTCGGTCTGGTCATGGTCGATGCGGCGCTGGCCCGCTTCCGCGGCGACGGGCCATGCACGCATTACGTGTCGAACATCGACGGCAGCCGGCTGTCGGATCTGCTCGAACGGCTCGATCCCGAGACGACACTGTTCATCATCTGTTCGAAGAGCTTCTCCACGCTGGAGACGCAACTCAATGCGGACGCGGCCCGGCGCTGGTTTGTCGAGCGTTGTTCAAGTGCGGCCATCGGTCGGCATTTTGCCGCCGTTTCGGTCAATGCCGAGGCGATGGATCGCTTCGGTATCGACCCGCAGCTGCGGTTCCGGATCTGGGATTGGGTCGGCGGCCGTTACTCGCTGTGGTCTGCGGTTGGCCTCGCCGTCGCGATCGCAATCGGGCGCGAACAATTCACGGCGCTGCTGGCCGGCGCCGCGACGATGGATGAGCACTTCCGGTCGGCGCCTTGCGCGGATAATCTTCCGGCGCTGCTCGGGCTGCTCGGCGTCTGGAATCAGAACTTTCTCGGTTGCACGAGTCATGCCGTCCTGCCCTACGACGAGCGGCTGCATCGCCTGCCGGGTTTTTTGCAGCAACTCGAGATGGAGAGCAACGGCAAGTCGGTGACGCGCGACGGCACGTCGGTCGGTTACCCGACCGGGACCGTGATCTGGGGTGAGCCGGGCTCGAATGCGCAGCATTCGTTTTTCCAGTTACTGCACCAGGGAACCGCGCGGGTGAGCATGGATTTCGTGGCGCCGATCAGCGCGTCGGGTCCGGCATGCGACCAGCACCTGGCCGGACTGGCCAATATGCTGGCCCAGGCCGAGGCTTTTGCGCGCGGTTACTCGATCGAACAGGCGCGGGCCGCGCTGAGTTCGGCCGGTCATTCACCCGCGGAGGTCGAGCGCCTCGCGGCGCACAAGACGCACCCGGGCAACCGGCCGAGCAGCATTTTATTGCTGGAGGGGCTCACGCCCGATAGCCTGGGCGCCCTGATTGCTCTGTATGAGCACAAGGTCTTCGTTCAGAGCGTCATCTGGGGCATCAATCCGTTCGATCAATGGGGCGTCGAGCTGGGCAAGACGATGGCCGGTGTCATGCACGCCGGATTGACGACATCGGATGATAATCCGGCGTTACCCCCAATCGCCGGTGCGATACGCCGTGCATCGGCCGGTCGCGCCTGAGCCGTTAATTTTCGGGGCGGTGTCAAAAGGTTGCGGTCCGGCGGGGCGGACCGTACCATTCCGGCTGGTTGACGGAGGGCAGGCGATCGCCGGATCGCGGGCCTGCTGTCCGGTGCCCGGCTCGATCGATATTGGCGGCTAGAAACAGCAAATCACCCCATTCATGCGGCGAACAAATCATTTTCTTTCACTGATCCTGTTGCTGGCGGCATTTTTCCAGTGTGCCGCGGTATCCGCCCAGGTCGCTGTGACTCCCGAGATGATGCGCGCGTACCAGAACCTGACGCCCGAGCAGCGTGCACAGGCGCTGCGCGTGCTCCAGGGCAGCGGTGGCGGAGACATGGAGGCCGGGATCGAAGATGATTCGGAGAGCGACGAAGGCGCGCCCTTCAATTTGCCGGCCTTCGACCTCGGCGCCATGGCGGACGCAGCGGCGGACGGCATCGACATTCTGCGAATCGAAGGCGATGACACGATCGTCGTCACGGCCACGCTGAAACTCGATGCGGAACCAGCGGATGCGCGGTCGTTCATGGCGGACGTCAATCGGTCGCGGATGATCGGCAGCCGGGTCTATAAGCTCGACCAACGGGGCGTCCTCGAGTTACCTGGTATTGCATCGATTCCTCTGGCCGGCCTGAAGGCGGACGAAGTGGCGATTCGTCTCGGCTCCGAAGCGCTGTTGGCCGCGCTCGATATCGATGTCACGATCCTGCCGTTGACGCCGTTCGGGACCGCAGCGCTGGAGCCATTCGGATATACGCTGTTCGGCGAGGCGCCGGCCAAAAGCGTACGCGGCAAAAGCGTCGGGGCGGGACGCAGCGCATTCGACGCCCGATCGTCGGCAAACCTGCCGGTGCCGAGCGATTACGTAATCGGCCCCGGTGATTCGATCCGCGTTCAACTGTACGGTAATGAGAACGAGACACTGACGCTCGTCGTGCAGCGCGACGGTACGATCGGCTTTCCTCGCCTGGGCCCGCGGCCCGCTGCCGGGCTGACGTTCGGCGAGCTCAGCGATGAGATCGGACGCTGGGTCGGCAAGGAACTGATCGGCACCGAGGCCTCGGTCAGCATGGGGCGCCTGCGCTCGATCCGGGTGTTTGTCGTCGGCGACGTCAAGACACCGGGTGGCTATACCGTCAGTGGCCTTGCTCGTATGACCAATGCGCTGTTTATGGCCGGCGGCATATCGCAGATCGGCTCTCTCCGTCAGGTACAACTGCGCCGTGACGGTAAAACGGTGAGCACGCTCGATCTGTACGCGTTGCTGTTGCAGGGCGATACGCGACACGATATGCAGTTGCGTGCCAACGATGTCGTATTTGTGCCGCCGGCGCAGACGATGGTAGGCATCGACGGCGATATTCGGCGGCCGGCCATCTATGAGCTCCGGACGGAGTCCACGGTAGGTGAACTGATTGCCCTTGCCGGCGGGTTGCTGCCCACGGCCGACGCCACGACCGTGCAACTCGGGCGCGTCAGTCGGCGCGGGTCGCGCAGCATCGAAACCCTGGACGTCGAGCGCGAGGCCGATCTGGCGAAGGTGCTGCGTTCGGGCGATCTGCTTTCGGTGCTGACGGTGCTCGAAGAAGTCGATGATGCGGTGTCTCTGACCGGCCACACGACGCGGGCGGGGCAATACGAGTGGACTCCCGGTATGCGGATCACGGACCTCATATCGAATGAGCGCATGCTCAAACCCAAGGCGGATCTCGGTTACGTCTTGATTCGCCGCGAGCAGGGCGCTGACCGGCAGGCCACGGTCTTGTCGACAGACCTTGGCGCAGCACTCGCCGATCCGGCATCTCCGGCCAATGTGCAGCTGCATGTTCGTGATCGGGTCATCGTCTTCGAGCTCGGCGTCGTGCGTGCGGCGACCGTGTCAGCGATCCTCGAGGAATTCCAGGCGCAGGCGACGCGCGGCCAGCCGTTTCAGATGGTTGGAATCTCCGGCGAGGTTCGTTCGCCGGGCAGTTATCCCCTGGAGGCGGACATGCGGGTCAGTGACCTGCTCAGGGCCGGTGGCGGGCTCGGTTCCAGCGCGTTTGCCGCCGGCGCGGAACTGACG
This sequence comes from Gammaproteobacteria bacterium, assembly GCA_021773815.1. Lineage (GTDB taxonomy): Bacteria > Pseudomonadota > Gammaproteobacteria > Steroidobacterales > SMWD01. Next base: position 4,970 of record JAJFJS010000143.1, on the reverse strand, counting down.
CGCTATATTGTCGACGCGAGCGGCGAGCGTGAAACGCGGTTAATCCCAATCGACCTCGAAGCCATCCTCGTCGGCGACACCTCGGCGGATCTGTTGCTGAGCCCCTACGACTATCTCAGCATCAAGGAGATCCCGGCCTGGGAGAAACAGAATGAGATCGAATTGGTCGGTGAGGTCCGGTTTCCGGGCGTCTACCCGGTTCGGCGCGGCGAAACGCTGCGCTCGGTACTTGAACGAGCAGGCGGCCTGACGGATCACGCGTTTCCGGCAGGCAGCGTTTTCACCCGCGAGACGCTGCGTGATCGTGAGGCAGATCAGTTGAAGGTGCTTGAGCGACGCCTCGAAGCGGATCTGGCGGGCCTGGGGTTGCGTGCGGCCGCGGATCCGAGCGGCAATGCCCAGCAGGCCATGTCTGTCGGGCAGGCGTTATTGGAACAGTTGCGTAATACACAGCCGACCGGTCGTCTGGTCATACAACTCGACAAGCTCATTGCGACCGACACGGCGGACTACGATGTGGCGCTGCGCAATGGCGATAAGCTCCATATTCCGCAAAAATCCCAGGAGATCATGGTGCTCGGCGAGGTCCAGTACGCGACATCGCATCTCTTCGCACCGGGACTCGGCCGTGACGCCTATATCGATCTGAGCGGTGGCCTGACGTCGAATGCCGACGGCAAGCGAATCTATGTCGTGCGGGCAAACGGCGCCGTTCACGCGTCCAGGTCCTCGCGCTGGTTCAGGGGCGGCATGGGCCGGATGTACCCCGGTGATACGATCGTCGTACCGATGGATACCGATCGCGTGCCGAGTATCGTGCAGTGGGCGAGTATTACGCAGATCCTTTATAACCTGGCGATCTCGGTTGCGGCAGTAAACTCGTTCTAGGCAATGGTGGCGGGAATCAAGTTCTTTTTTGAATTTGGTTTTTCCGACACCGGTTCAGGAAGGCACTTGAAACGCCATGCATGGATTTATCCATTGGCCCGGTAAGCGACGAATGACTACTGGCGACGGTGTGCAATAAGAAATCTTTCATCTTGGCTAAAAAGTTCAATGTCGTCCTATTTGATAAGAATTCAATCGTGGGGATGATGGAAAATACGACTTCAAGTTTTTCTTCAGCATCAAACGCGAAGTCGTTGCAGTCGCCATCCGGCGCTTTCTCTGAAGGATTTTTATGAATCGGCAAGTAACAGAAGTGATTTCGTTGCTCGATTTTCTTAAGGTTATCTGGCGGGGAAAGTGGATCGTGCTTTGTGCCGGCGTCTTAGGCGTTGGAATCGGGTATGGCGGCTCCTACCTGATCACTCCGACTTATCGGGCATTCGTCGTTGCTATGCCGCTATCGCAGGACGGAGCGGCCGGGGGAGGGAGCGGTTTGCTCGGGCAACTCGGGGGGCTGGCTGCGATCGCCGGGATAAATGTCGGCAGCGGGGCAACGCAAGAGGAAGCTATTGAGGTATTGAAGTCGCGAAAATTGATTAGTGACTACATCAAAGAAAAGCAATTGCTGCCGGTCTTGTTTTCTGAAGACTGGGACCCTGACGCCAAATCCTGGAAGGTGAAAAACAAAGAAGCGATACCCACTATTCAGGATGGCTATCGAAAATTCGATAATGATATTCGTTCAACGTCTCTGGACAGAAATACCGGGATCATAACGTTGTCTATCGACTGGATCGACGGCGACGATGCGGCGACCTGGGCAAATGAATTGATTGCAAGGGCGAATCAGGAGGTTCGGAATAGAGCAATTAATGAGGCGGAGCAAAGTCTCCGGTATCTCGATCAGGAGTTGGAGAAAAATTCGACCGTCGAGATTCGTCAGGCCATATATCGAATGATCGAAGAGCAGGTCAAGGCGGTGACATTGGCCAATGTGCGTAAGGAGTTTTCGTTCAGGGTTATTGATCCTGCGGTTGTTCCGGACACGGACTATCCCACAAGCCCAAAGCGAGCTCTTATTGCAATTGTATTGGGCGCTCTATTCGGCATCATCGTGTCGGTGATTCTGTGGTTCAGGCATGAGCCGTTGCAATGATTCTTTGAATAGTCATTTGATTATGCGGTCCCGATACCGATAAGCATCCGGATGCGTACAGATCTTGTGGTGCCTCGGTGAATAAAAAGTTCTTTCGCAATGCTGCCGTTATGATGGTGGGCACCGGCCTTGCCCAGATGGTGCCTATCCTCGTATCCCCGGTTCTGACACGCCTCTATTCTCCCCAGGAGTATGGGATTTTCGCCGCCTTTACGGGGACGGCCATCATCATGGTGGTATTGGCAACTTTTCGATATGAGCTCGCGATCGTTCTGCCGGATTCCGAGGCGGTGGCGCGTGCAATTGCCGGCCTCGCCGGGATGCTGCTGATCGGTAGTTGTATCGTCTATTCATTGCTGATTGAGAGCGCCGGCCGCCCACTCGCGGAGTTTCTTAATCAGCCAGACATCACTGAGTGGATCTATGCACTCGTGCCGATGGTATTTCTTTTGGGCGGATTTCAGGTTGCTTCATATATCAGTACGCGTCAGTCCGGATTTCGGTCGATTGCGACGGCCGGCGTATTGCAGCAGCTGATATTTGCCGGCGCAGCAATTGCATTAGGGTATTTTACGGATATTAAGAACGGCCTAATCGTATCTCGACTTTCCGGCCAGTTGATGGCGTTAGCTGTGTTACTGCCTGCGGCGATACTGTGGTATCGGTCCGGCACAAGGCATCAATTAGGTTTCGTCGCCAAACGATACAGGCAGTTTCCGATCTTCAATTTCCCGTACAGCCTGATCGGGACTGTCGGACGGGAGTTTTTCGTCATCGCTCTTACGGCGATGGAACATCTGGCGGCGGCGGGGTTCTATGGGCTGGCTCGTGGCGTCGTGTTCATTCCCTGCGGGTTTCTTTCCTCATCTCTAAGCAATGTATTCTACAAAGAATCAACGATTTCGTTTCGCGATGAATCCTTCGGTAAATTGACGGCGGAGGTCTGTAAAATTATCGGAGTGGTTTTCTCGCCGGTTTTTGCCGTATTGCCGGTCATTTCACCCGCTCTTTTTGCCTTCGTTTTTGGTGAGGAGTGGCGACCGGCAGGCCTTTATGCAGCATGGTTGTCCGCACCCGCATATCTGTTTCTTTTTTCGAGCTGGCCGGAACGCATATTTGAGGTCGCCGAACGCCAGCGAGTATCATTCACGATTCAGGCGATCTTCGATTGCGCAACTATCGGTACGATAATTTTCCTGTTATCACTGGGAGCAGAGCCGCTTTCAGTGATTCCGTATCTCATTATGATCAGCTGCCTCTATCACATGTCCTATATTTACGCAGCTTTCCGGGTAGCCAACTTTCGCTGGAGTGTTTTTGCGCCGGTTGTCGTTCGTGTGGGCGCTCTAATGGCTACATGGATCGGAATCGCATTCGGTGCGAAAATATTGATCGAAAATGAAGGCGTAATGATTCTGTTGCTCGTGTTTCTCCTTGCGGTTTATTACCTGTGGTTTGGACTTTCCTTTGGACGTAAAATATTGACGGCGTTCAGGGGCGGAAAATGATCACCGTAATCGACTATGGAATGGCGAATATCGGTTCGGTCGTCAATATGCTGAAAAGGATTGGTCAGGAATCCATCGTCAGCGTGAATCCGGACGAGATCGCCAGATCGGAAAAATTGATTCTGCCGGGCGTTGGCGCCTTTGACGGCGCGGTAAACAAATTGGAACGCCTGGGATTGAGAGATGCACTCAATGAAGCCGCTTTGAACAGACGAATACCGATTCTCGGGATATGCCTGGGAATGCAGCTGTTGCTTCAGGGCAGTGAAGAGGGCGAGAAGCAGGGCTTCGGATGGATAAGCGGCTGGAACAGGCGGTTTCAATTTCCGGAGTGTGAAAACCCGTTAAAGGTTCCGCATATGGGATGGAATAAGGTGCGAGCTGTCCGGCCCAGCCCCTATTTTTCCGCTGACTATGGCGAACAGAGATTCTATTTTGTGCATTCATATCATGCGGTCTGTGACAGTGCTGAGGACGTTCTCGCGGTCGCGGATTACGGCGGCGAATTTGCGGCGTCGATTCATAGGGAAAACATTGTCGGGGTTCAGTTTCATCCCGAGAAGAGTCATCGCTTCGGTATGAAATTGCTTTCCGCGTTCGCGGAGTTGTAGATGCTTAGGGTTCGAGTGATTCCTTGCTTGTTGTTGAGCAATGGCGGCTTGGTAAAGACCGTGAAATTCGACAACGCCAAGTATGTCGGGGATCCGATAAATGCAGTAAAGATTTTTAATGAAAAGGAGGTTGATGAGCTCCTCTTTCTCGATATTGGAGCTACTGCAGAGGGGCGACCTCCGGATTTCGGCCTGATCGAAGAAATAGCCAGCGAGGCGTTTATGCCCTTCGGCTACGGAGGGGGAGTCAGTACAGCCGATGACGTCGAAAAACTGATCAGGCTCGGGGTGGAGAAAGTTGTTCTCAATAGCGCAGCCGTTGAAAATCCCGATCTGATATCGGTTGCTTCGAAACTGGTCGGACGACAAAGCGTTCTTCTGGCGATGGACGTCAAAAAAAGCGTATTTGGTCGTTACGAAGTGGTCAGCAGGAATGCTAAAAAAAGATCCGGAATCAACCCGGTTGAATGGGCAAGACGTGCGGAGGAAGCCGGTGCGGGTGAGATTATTCTGAATTCGGTGGATTGCGATGGTGTCATGGCAGGTTATGACATTAAATTACTTAAGAGCGTCACCAGTGCAGTTAGCATACCCGTGGTGGCGGTTGGCGGGGCCGGAAGTATCGGTGACTTCAGGGCTGCTGTCGTTGAAGGGGGGGCTTCCGCGGTTGCTGCGGGGAGCCTCTTTGTTTTTTATGGGAAGCACCGAGCCGTGCTGATCACTTATCCGGAATACTCGGAACTTGAAGAATATCTTGAAACAGAATAATTCTGCGCCCTATCAGATTTGTGTCCAGTGCGTAATGGA
>JAJFJS010000142.1 GCA_021773815.1 Gammaproteobacteria bacterium | reverse complement strand
TTGTGTTGGTTGTGTGCGTTCATATCCGCTTGACTGATCCCCGGTCGGTGGACGCGCGCGATCCGGCGCCCGCGCGCGCCCCACCCCGCCGCATCCAGCGATGCGGCGGACAGCCGCGCCGACAGCGTCTGCACATCGGGGATGCGCACGGTCACGAGGTCGGCCGTATACGCGACCCCGTGGCGCACGACCCGCGCGGCAACCGGCCGCGGCACCGGCAACCCGGCGTGAACCATGTCGGCCAGCAGCGTCCATTCGCGAAACGACCGGGACCGGTTCAGCCCCGACCAGGCAAACCGATCAGTCGACAGCCGACGCGCCATTCCGCCGCGAAAGTAATGTCGCAACACCCAGTGTTGTTCGCCGTGGTCGATGAACAGCACGTTGCCGCGACCGCCACCGGGACCGGTGACCGCCGCGGCATTTGGCCAGTGCGCCGGTTCGAACAACGACGCATCGATATGGCTGATCAGATCGTCATCGTATACGATCACGCTCTGCCCGGATTCTGTCGTCTGTCTGGCCACTACAATCCGTCCGATACCCGTGGAGTGATCGCCGATCGCCCTGATCCTGCAACCAGAAGAACGGCAAACCGGTGCGCCGCAACCGCCCGACTCGATCTGCGTCCTGCGCTTGTCGGCGATCGGCGACTGCTGTCATGCGCTGGCCGTCATTCGCTCGATACAGTCTGCATGGCCGCACACGAAGATCACGTGGGTCATCGGCAGGGTCGAATACGAGTTGATGAAAGGCGCCGGCGGCGTCGAGTTTATCATCTTCGACAAGACAGCCGGCTGGCGCGGCTATCTCGATGTCCGGCGAAAACTGGCGGGGCGACACTTTCCGGTGCTGTTGCACATGCATGCATCGATGCGGGCCAACTTGTTGTCGCGTTTCATCCGCGCCGACCGGGTTATCGGCTACGACCGCGCCCGGGCGCGCGATTTTCAATGGCTGTTCACGAACGAAAAAATCGCGCCAACGCCACGGCAACACGTACTTGACGCGATGTTTTCATTCGCCGAAGCGTTGGGACTGCGTGATCGAACCCTGAGCTGGGATATTCCGATTGCGCCGGAAGACCGGCAGTTCGCACACGATATCTGCGTCGGGCCCGGGCCGACCTGCATCATCAGCCCCTGCAGCAGCCAGCGGTTCCGCAATTTCCGCAACTGGAGCACGGATAGATACATCGCACTCGGCAACCATCTCATCGCCACCTACAATGCGCAGATCATCCTGACCGGCGGGCCGTCGGCGCTGGAAAGCGACTACGGCCGGCGCATCGCGGCCGGCATCGGCAAGCCGGTCACGAACCTGATCGGCACGACGAGCCTGAAACAGCTGCTGGCGCTGATCGATTGCGCCGCGGTCGTGGTCTGCCCCGACTCCGGCCCCGCACACATCGCGATGACGGTCGGCACGCCGGTCGTCGGCTTGTACGCGACCTCGAATCCGCACCGGACCGGCCCGTATTTCAGCGAGCACCTGGTCGTCGATCGTTATCGGGATGCCGTCGGGAAAGAATTTGGCAAACCCGTTGAAGACCTGCGGTGGGGTCAGCGCGTCCGCGATCCGGATGCGATGAACCTGATTCTCGTCGACGACGTCATCGAAAAGATCGCTATCGTCCTGCATCCAGAACGGCACGAACGCCGTCCCGTACCCGCTCCGGAGTAATGCCCCGCAGGCAGTCCAGGTGGCCGAGCGGGCATTCACGCTGAAAGCACGGCCGGCAGGCGAGGTCCCGATCGAAGATCGTTTTCGCCGCGGTCAGCGGCGGCGTGAACGCGGCGGAGCTGGACCCGTAAACCGCGGCCACATGCGTGCCGGCGGCCGCGGCGACATGCATCAATCCGGAATCGTTGGTCACCGCCACCCGCGCGATCGACAGGATATCGACCGTATCCTCAAGCCGCGTCGAACCGCACCAGTTCAGCGCCCCGGCGCCCGCGCGCGCACAAATCTGCTCGCCGACCGGGTGTTCTGGCTGCGACCCGAGCACGACGACGCGCGCGCCGGCGGCCGTCAGGCTGCTTGCGAGTTCGCCGAAGTATTCAATCGGCCAGCATTTCGCCGGGCCGTATGCGGCGCCCGGCATCAACGCGACCAGCGGCACATCGTCGGCACCGAGGCGCTCGCGAAACCGATCGCGATTGGCTATATCGATCTGCAACGCCGGGTCGGGCGGAACGGGCAATTCGGCGTCCGCCGGCAGGCCGAGCGCGATGAAACGCTTGACGGTCTGATCGAGCCGCGCCTTGTCGAGTTCCCGAATATCGTTCAGCAACCCGTAGCGCATCTCGCCGCGAAAGCCCGTACGCCGAGGTATGCCGGCGAAAAACGGCACGAATGCCGACTTGAGCGAACGCGGCATGATGATCGCATGGTCATAGTGACGGTTGCGCAATCCGCGACCGATGGAATAACGTGCGGCGAAACCGAATTGCCCGTGGCCGAGCGGCAGCATGACCGTACTGCGCACCTCGGGCATGCGCGCCAGCAGGGGTTCGGACCAGGCCGGCGCGACGACATCGATCGCCGTGGCGGGCGCCTGCCGGCGCAACAGCTTGAACAGCGCCTGCGCCATGACCATGTCGCCGACCCAGGCCGGCCCGACGATCAGCGTGGCGGCGGTATGCTCGTCGTTGTCGCGCATCTCGCCGGTCGCGATCAGGCCGGCTGCGCGGCGCCGATCAGATCGAGGTAGCGCCGGACGCCGGTTTCGATATCGATAAACGGCGCTTCGTACCCGGCCGCCCGGAGTCCGGACAGGTCCGCCTGCGTATAGCTCTGGTAGCTGTCGCGCAGGTCATCGGGAAACGGGATATAGCTGATGCGGCCCCGTCCGTGCCAGTCGATGACGGCCTGCGCGACATCGTTGAACGTCCGGGCGCGGCCCGTCCCGAGATTAAAGATCCCGCTGACGCCGGGATGCGTGAGCATCCAGAGGTTGACCGCCGCAACATCGTCGACGTAGACGAAGTCACGCAACTGCTCGCCGTCTCCGTAGCCGTCATTGCCGCGGAACAACCGGACCTCGTCACCCGACGACAGCTGCCGATTAAAATGATGCATGACGCTCGCCATGCTGCCCTTGTGTCGCTCGCCCGGCCCGTAGACATTGAAATACCGCAGGCCGACAACCTGCGACTCGATCGTCGGCATTAATTGCCGCAGGTACTGATCAAACATCAGCTTGGAAAACGCGTAGGCATTGACCGGCCGCTCGTTGCAGCGCTCCATAGCGGACTCCCGACCGGTGCCGTAAACGGACGCCGACGAGGCATAGATCAACGGGATACCCCGCTGCAGGCAATAGTGCAGGACCTGCTTTGAGTACTCGAAATTCGTCTCCATCATGTACTGACCGTCCCACTCGGTCGTCGTCGTACACGCCCCCTGATGAAAAACGGCCTCGACATCGGCACCGAACGACTCGCCGTCGACGATGCGACACTGGAAATCGTCCTTGTCCAGGTAGTCGACGAGATCGCAGTCGGAGAGATTGAAGATTTTGCGGCCGTCGGTCAGGTCATCGACGACCAGGACATCGGCGATGCCCTGGTGATTGAGCTGCCTGACGATATTGCTGCCGATAAACCCGGCGCCACCGGTCACGATAATCATGTCATTGCCTCATTCGGTCGATCGGGCCCGTCACGATGCGGAATCACTGTGCCGCAAATCCAAAGGAACATCACCCGACATGGCACACCGGATCGCGCCCGCCGACTTTGCGGATGCTGATGAGCGTTTCCGGCTAATTGATCAGCGTGTACTCGGCGCCGCAATACGGGCACTTCGACACACCCTCCGATTCGATCGGCAGGTAGACCTTCGGATGCGAGTTCCACAGCGTCATCCCGGGCATCGGACAAGACAGCGGCAGATCCGCGCGTGTTACCTCGTAGCTGCTGGCGGCGTTGGGTTCAATCAGATTGTTTGCGGCGACGCTAGCGTTACCCATCGGCGCTGGACTCCCTTGTCTTGTGCGGCGAGCGGCGGATTATAGCAGCGCGCCGGCCATACGCGGCTCAACCGAATACCCGCTGCCAGATCGCCCGGATGCGCCCGGCCGGACCCTCGATCTCATGGCGCACAATCAGCCGCGGCTGGCCGGCCAGCGCCAACCGGTGCATGTGGCCGCGAAACTCGCGGTAGGTCGCCGCCAGCAGTTCGGCCTCATCCGCCGCCAGGATCCCGGCGGCGGACAGCGCCTCGAGCTGGCGGATATTGTCCGACCAGAAGGTCAGGTCAGGCTCGCGCGCGGCGTCCCGGAGCACGAGGTATTGGACGATGAACTCGATATCGGTCACGCCGCCCAGGCCCTGTTTCAGGTCGAATAATTCATCTGTGCCCTGGTTCAGTTCGGCCCGCATCTTCTCGCGCATCTGCATGACATCGTCGCGCAGCGTTTCGTGATGCACGGCTTCGGCCAGCACGCTCCGCCGCAAGCCGGTAAAGGCCTCCCGCAACGTGGCATCGCCGGCCACCGGTCGGCTTCTGAGCAACGCCTGATGCTCCCATGTCCATGCCTGCTCGCGCTGGTAGCGTTCGAATGCCGACAGCGTCGCCACGAGCAGCCCCGCCTTGCCGTTCGGCCGCAGGCGCGTATCGACCTCATACAGCGGACCGGTCGTCGTCGACATCGTCAGGATATGGATGATGCGTTGTGCCAGGCGCACGAAAAACACGGCGTTGTCGACGGATTTTTCACCATCGGTGCATTGCTCTGCGCCCTCCGAATCGTGCAGGAAGATAATATCCAGATCGGACCCGTAACCGAGTTCGAGGCCGCCGAGCTTGCCGTAGGCGACGATCGCAAAGCGCGCGGCACGCCGTTGGCCATCGACGTCGCAACCCGGCACGCCGTATTGGCGGATCAATTCGTGCCGCGCCAGGTCTATCGCACCGGCGAGAACGATTTCGGCAATGTCGGTCAGACGATCGCTGACCTTCATTAACGGCAGGGCGCCGCTCAGATCGGCCACCGCGACGCGAAACGTCGTCGCCTGTTTAAAGTTGCGCAGCGCCATGCGGCTGGCCTCCGGATCGTCGAGAATTTCGCCGGGCAGCCGGTCCGCCAGGTCGGCCTCAATATCTGCGCGCGTCGGCGGCTCGGCGAAGATACGCTGGTCGAGCAATTCGTCGAGCAACAGCGGATGCGACGCGATCTGCGTCACGAGCATGCCGCTCATCGAACACAGGCTGACCAGCCGTTCGAGCGCGCCGGGATTCTCGTTCAGCAACGAGAAGTAGGCTGAGCGTCGACCGATCGACTCGATAATCGCGAGCGCGCCGACCAGCGCCGTCAGCGCGTCGGTCTGGCGCGCGGCTTCGGCAACGACCCGCGGCATCAGCGTATCCAGGCGCTGCCGGCCCGCCTCATCGAGCCGCATATAGAAGCCGCTGTCTTTGAATGCATTCAGTTTTGCCGCCGCGGCGACGGGATCTGCATAGCCGAGGTCGGCCAGCACACCGGAAAACTCTTCGGCCGACTCGCGATTCGCGAATGCCCGGTCGAATGCGCGGGCTGCCTCATCGTCTGCGCCATCGTCATCCGCCGGCTCATCATCACCGCGCAGGACGATACTGCGAAACTGTGCGGCCACGGCATCACGCCAACCCGCCAGCAGTTGCGCCAGCGGTTCCCAGCCGGCAACACCCATCGCCAGAGCGAGCCGCGACCGACTGGTCCGATCGGCCGGAACATCGTGCGTTTGCCGGTCGTTGATCGCCTGCAGGCGGTTCTCGAATAGGCGCAGGAACTCGTACGCGTCGCGCAACGTCGCGGCGGCCTCGGCGGTCAGGCAACCCGGCCGAACCAGTCGCCCCAGTGCCGCCAGCAACCCGCGTTCGCGCAGTTCCGGTATCGTGCCGCCGCGCACCAGCTGCAGAGTCTGAACGATAAACTCTATCTCGCGGATACCGCCGCGGCCCAGCTTGACGTTATCGCGGAACTCCTTGCGCCGCACCTCGGCCTCGATCATCGCCTTCATGTCACGCAATGAACTGAACACGCCGTAATCGAGGTAGCGGCGATAGACGAACGGCCGCAGAACCTGTGCATAGAAATCGTCGGCGCCGCCCCAATCATTGATGACCCGCGCCTTGACATAGGCGTAGCGCTCCCAGTCCCGGCCGTGCTGGCTCAGGTAGGTCTCGAGCGCCGGCAGGCTGACGGCCAGCGGGCCGCTGTCCCCGAACGGCCGCAGCCGCGTATCGACCCGGTAGACGAAGCCGTCACTGGTTTTCTTGCTGAGCAGACTGATGACCCGCCGGGCCAGCGCCCGAAAGAACTCTTCGTTACTCGTCGGCCGGGGGCCATCGGTATCGCCGTGCTCGGTAAAACAAATGACGAGGTCGACGTCGGATGAAAAATTCAGTTCCCGGCCGCCGAGCTTGCCCATGCCGAGCACCACGATCTCGGCCGCCTCCCCGTTTGCGGCCCGCGGACAACCGTAGCGAGTCTCCAGCCCGGCCCGTGCCCACGCGATGCTGGCGCAGATGGCAGCGTCCGCCACGGCTGACAAATCGACCAGTGTTTCCTGCACCCCGGCCGCTCCGTCGAGATCCCGCCAGATAATGCGGACCAGTTCCCGGTGCCTGAGGTGGCGCAGCCGCCGCTCGAATTCGGCCGCGGCCGGACCGTCGGCCGCGGCGACCGTAAACAACGCCAGCAGCTCGCCGTCACCCGACGGTCGGTCGAGACGACCGGCATCGATCAGCTCGCTGAGCAACTCCGGCCGGCGCGCGATCATCTCGGCGGCATAGGGGCTGCAGGCCACGACCTTGCGCAGCATGACCGATCGGGTCGCGTCGGCCGCTACCGTCGCCACGATGGGCGCGCCATCGACTTGCTGTGCGAACCAGTCGTCGGTCGCGGCGACCAGTTCATCGGGAATACCGGGCTCGCGGCCGGTCGTGTCGTTATTCATGTCGCACAGTGTCGGTCAGTCGGTGTTCGAATAAAAGTCCGGGGCTTGCGTAAATTGGGGGAATTTGGGGTCAGTGTACTTATCTCTTGCGCAATCATTTCTGTCTGCACAGTTGCTCGGTAGAGATCATTACACTGACCCCAAATTCCTGGCCGCCAATTTTCAACACCATTTCCCCGGACTCCTAAAACAAAAAAAAGCCCCGCCGTTGCCGGCGGGGCTTTTCGCGGAGCCTGGGCCCCGGTTTCGATCGCACGAGTCGATCGAGCGGTTTACATCATACCGCCCATGCCGCCCATGTCGGGCATCGGCGGACCCGACTGCTCCTTCGGCAGTTCCGAGACCATCGCCTCGGTCGTCAGCAACAGGCCGGATACCGACGCTGCATTCTGCAGCGCTGCCCGCGTGACCTTGGTCGGATCGATGATACCGAGCTTGATCAACTGACCGTATTCGCCGCGAGCCGCGTCGTAACCAAAATCACCCTTGCCTTCGGCGACCTTGTTCAACACGACCGAGGCATCTTCACCGGCATTCGCGACGATCTGCCGCAGCGGCTCTTCGAGCGCGCGGCGCAGAATGTGAATACCGACAGTCTGATCGTCGTTGATACCCTTGAGTCCATCGAGAACCTTGGCGGCGCGAATCAGCGCGACGCCACCACCCGGTACGACGCCTTCTTCGACGGCCGCGCGCGTGGCATGCAGCGCATCTTCAACGCGCGCCTTCTTCTCTTTCATCTCGATCTCGGTTGCCGCACCGACCTTGATGACGGCAACGCCGCCGGACAGCTTGGCAACGCGTTCCTGCAGCTTCTCGCGATCGTAATCCGACGAGGAATCCTCGATTTCTCTCTGTACCTGCTCGACACGCGCCTTGATGTCCTTGGCGGAACCGGCGCCGTCGATGATCGTGCTGGTTTCCTTGGTGATCAGGATCTTCTTGGCGTCGCCGAGATCTTCCAGCGTGGCCTTCTCCAGGCTCAGGCCGACTTCCTCGGAAATCACCTGACCGCCCGTCAGGACAGCAATATCCTGCAGCATGGCCTTGCGTCGATCACCGAAGCCCGGCGCCTTGACGGCCGCGACCTTGACGATACCGCGGATATTGTTGACGACCAGCGTCGCCAGCGCCTCGCCCTCGACGTCCTCGGCGATGATCAGCAGCGGACGGCCGGACTTCGCTACGCTTTCGAGCAGCGGCAACATATCGCGAATGTTCGAGATCTTCTTGTCGAACAGCAGGATGTAAGGATTTTCCAATTCGACGCCCTGCATTTCCGGCGAGTTGATGAAGTACGGCGACAGGTAGCCGCGATCGAACTGCATGCCCTCGACGACTTCCAGCTCGTTCTCAAGGCCCGAGCCTTCTTCGACCGTGATCACGCCTTCCTTGCCGACCTTACCCATGGCTTCGGCGATAATCGCACCGACCGCCTCGTCCGAGTTGGCCGAGATCGTGCCGACCTGAGCAATAGCCTTGTCGTCCGCACACGGCGTGGACAGTTTGCCGAGCTCCACGACGACCGCAGCAGCAGCCTTGTCGATACCGCGCTTCAGGTCCATCGGGTTCATGCCGGCGGCAACCGATTTCAGGCCTTCGCGCAGGACAGCCTGCGCCAGGACCGTGGCGGTTGTCGTGCCGTCACCGGCGATGTCGGACGTCTGCGAGGCCACTTCCTTGACCATCTGCGCGCCCATGTTCTCGAACTTGTCGTCGAGCTCGATTTCCTTGGCGACCGAGACGCCGTCCTTCGTGACGGTCGGCGCGCCGAAACTCTTGTCGAGAATGACATTGCGGCCTTTCGGGCCGAGCGTGACCTTCACGGCATTCGCCAGAATATTCACGCCGGCGAACATGCGCTGACGCGCGTCGTCGCCGAATTTAACTTCTTTCGCAGCCATTTGCGTATTCCTCTCTTTCTAAATCGGTGGTGGTCTGTCGGGGTTTCGGTAAACCCGGATCAGCCTTCGATGACGGCCATGACGTCATCTTCTTTCATGACGAGCAATTCTTCACCGTCAACCTTGACCTCGGTACCGCTGTACTTGCCGAACAGAACCTTGTCGCCGGCTTTCAGATCCAGTGCTCGCAACTCGCCGTTGTCGAGCAGCTTGCCGTTACCGACGGCGATCACTTCGCCTTTGATTGGCTTTTCGGTCGCGCTGTCGGGGATCACGATGCCGCCCGGTGACGTACGCTCTTCTTCCATCCGGCGGATGATGACTCGATCATGAAGCGGTCGAATCTTCATGGTATTAACCTCCTGACAATTGATCTGAATTTGGGTGCCCGGGCGGAAATTTTATTAGCACTCGCCCGGAGGAGTGCTAATCATAGGGGCGAGTGGCGAAAATTCAAGGGGCTCCGGCAAATGAATTACCGCATTGCGGCGTTCGCGCACTGAACTGGGGCGCAGGCCGATGACAGCGCTGCACGCCGCCGCTATTCTTGGGCCCGCCTACCATCAGGAACCATCCCCACGCCATCCGGGTCAGATTTCGTCATGACATCGCACCAATATCTTCTCGTTCTTTGCACTTGCCCGACCCGCGCCGCGGCTGACGCGGTGGCCACGGCCGTGGTCGAGGAACGCCTCGCGGCCTGCGTCAACCGGATACCGGCGGCCGAGTCGCTGTATCGCTGGCAGGGCCACGTGACCCGCGACGACGAGATTCTGCTGCTGATCAAGACCCGCGCGGATCTGTTCGAGCGGCTGGAACAGGCCATCACCGCGCTGCACCCCGACGATACGCCCGAGATCATCGGCCTGCCGATCGTCGCCGGATCGGCGGCCTACCTGCGCTGGATCAGGGAATCGACCGAATGAACCGGCGCGCATGGGCCGTTCTGGTCGCCGTGGCCACGCTGTTCGCGGCCGGGCTCGCCACCGCCGCCCAGGAAATCCTGAAGCCCGAACAGGCCTTCCGCTATGCGGTTGCCGTCGAGGACGGCGCGATCATCGTCGACTGGACGATCGAGCCCGGTCATTACCTATATAAAGAGCGCATGAGTGTTGCGACGGCGACACCCGGCGTCACGCTGGGCGTTGCCGGCATGCCGGACGGCAAGGCGTACACGGACGAGTTTTTTGGCGAGATGCATATCTATCGGGATTCCGTCCGGGTCCGGATTCCGGTGACGACGCTGCCGGCCGGCGTGACGACCGTGGAGCTGGCCATACGCTCCCAGGGCTGCGCCGATATCGGCCTGTGTTATCCACCACAGAACTGGACGGCCACGGTCGACATGACCGCGCCGATTGCATCGAAGATCTCACGCCTGCTCGGCGCAGGCGCTAATCCGGACGAGCCGCTGCCGCCCGCGGAGGCCTTCCAACCGCTCATTGAGGTGGCCGACCCGTTCACGCTGCGCGTCAACTTCCGGATCGCCGCGGGCTATTACCTGTACCGCGACAGTCTCGAGGTGACTGCATTCGGCGCCGCGGCGGCGGCCGGTGCGCCGGCGCTGCCGCCGGGCACGCTGCATGAGGACGAGCATTTCGGCACCACGCTCGTGTATTTCGCGGACCTGTCCTTTGACGTGCCACTGACCCGCGCGACGCCCGCGGCAGGCACGCTGCCGGTCGAAATCGGCTATCAGGGTTGCAAGCAGGACAGCATCTGCTATCCGCCGCAGACGTTACGGGTCGAGATCGAGTTGCCCGTCGCGACCGCCGCCGATGCGCCGCGGGCGGCGCCTCGGGATGGAAACGGGGGGCCCGTCGTCATCTCCGAGCAGGACCGACTGTCGGCGCTGATTCTGAACGGCAACCTGCTGGTCGTGCTCGCGACCTTCGCCGGGCTCGGCCTGCTGCTCGCATTCACGCCGTGCGTGCTGCCGATGGTGCCGATCCTGTCCGGCATCATCGCCGGCCAGGGCAAGGACATCACGACCGGCCGCGCATTCACTCTGTCGCTGGCCTACGTGCTCGGCATGGCGCTGACCTACACGCTGGCCGGCGCGGCGTTTGCCGCAATGGGCGGCCAGATACAGGCAGCACTGCAAAAGCCCTGGATCATCATCGGCGTCGCCGCACTGTTCGTTGCACTCGCGATGTCGATGTTCGGCTTTTTTGAACTGCAGATGCCGGCCGCGATTCAGACGCGCCTGGCGATGGCGAGCAACCGGCAGCGCGGCGGCACGCTGATCGGCACGACCGTCATGGGCATCCTTTCGGCGCTGATCGTCACCACGTGCGTTGCACCGCCGCTGGTCGCATCGATGACCGTCATTGCGCAGGCCGGCGACGTACTGCGCGGCGCGCTGTCGCTGTTCGCGATGAGCCTCGGCATGGGCGTACCGCTGCTGGTCATCGGCACATCGGCCGGCCGGTTGCTGCCCAGGGCCGGCCCATGGATGAACGGCATCAAAGGCGCGTTCGGCTTCATGATGCTCGGGCTCGCCATCTGGATGCTGGACCGGATTATCCCCGGTAGCGTGACGATGCTGCTGTGGTCCGCCCTCGCCGTCACGGCAGGGGTCTTTCTCGGCGCGTTTACGACGCTCGATGCCGCGGCCGGCCGCGGCCGGATGCTGGCCAAAGGCGCGGGCTGGCTGGCCATGGTATACGGCGCCGCGCTGCTGATCGGCGCGCTCGCCGGGCAGGAAAATCCGCTGCGGCCGTTGGCATTCACCGGTGCGCAGCCCGTGGCGGCGATGGCGT
The DNA here is from genome assembly GCA_021773815.1 of Gammaproteobacteria bacterium. Classification (GTDB taxonomy): domain Bacteria; phylum Pseudomonadota; class Gammaproteobacteria; order Steroidobacterales; genus SMWD01. Next base: position 10,372 of record JAJFJS010000142.1, on the reverse strand, counting down.
TCACACCGATCAAGTCGGTCGCGGATCTGGAGCGCGAACTGGCCGCCGCCACCGCGCAGGGTCGCCCCGTGATGCTGGATTTCTATGCGGACTGGTGTGTCTCGTGCAAGGAGATGGAGCACTACACGTTTGTCGATACCGACGTACAGGCGCGCCTTGGCAATACCGTGCTGCTGCAGGCGGATGTGACGGCAAATGACGCCGACGATCAGGCCCTGCTGCAACACTTTCAGATATTCGGTCCGCCGACGATTATCTTTTTCAACGCACAGGGCATCGAACGGCCCGAATACCGGGTCGTCGGGTTCATGCCCGCCGAACCGTTCGCGCGCCACGTCGCGCAAGCCGTCGGCGGCTGAATCAAACACGCAGCGCCGACATGCCGTCCCGAACACTGCGTACCATCCGCCTGGTCGCCTTCGCGCTGGTCTTCACGGTAGCCGGCTACACTGCGAGCACATGGCTCAACCGAACCCTGGCCCCGGCCCCCACCCCGGACCCGGCCGGCGAACCCGTCGCGGCGGCAACCGTATTGCCAACCTTCACGCTGCACGATCTGGCAGGCGCACCACGGTCGATCGACGAGTTTACCGGCGCGCCCTTGTTGATCAATTTCTGGGCCACGTGGTGCGCGCCGTGCCTGCGCGAAATGCCGATGTTCGAAACGGTCTGGCAGGAACGCGGGGGCGACCGGCGCCTGCAGATTGTCGGTATTGCCATCGACCGACCCGACGACATCGCGCCCTGGGTCGAGCAAACCGGCGTGACCTACCCGATTCTGCAGGGTCGCGCGGATGCCATGGAGGCGGCGGGCCGGTTCGGCCCTGCGTTTGCCGGACTCCCGTTCACGATCTTCATCACCGGCGACCGGCAGATCCTGCTGATGCACTCGGGCGAACTGACGCGCGAGCGACTGGACGAGATCCTCGGCATCGTCGACGACGTGACGAGCGGGCACCTGTCGGTCGCGGCGGCGCGCGCGCAACTGCAGCCGCAATAACGCTCTGACGGACCGAATAATGGCAAACTTTGCTATTATTTTGCTGGTAATTGTCTCGAAAATGGTTAAACTTGCGGCCATCGTCACCATCTGACCCGATTATTCATGGCCCATGTGCTGCTGATCAACGGCGCGAATCTGAACCTGCTCGGCACCCGGGAACCGGCCGTCTACGGCAGCGTCACGCTGGCCGATATCGAGCGGACGCTCGGCGAGCAGGCCACCCGCCTGGGCCTGGGCTTTACCGCATTTCAGAGCAACGCCGAGGCGGCGCTCGTCGAGCAGGTGCAGCAGGCCGCGGGCCGCAGTGATTTCATCATCCTGAACCCGGGTGCGTTCACGCATACCAGCGTCGCCCTGCGTGATGCCTTGCTGGCCGTCGACATCCCGTTTATCGAGGTGCATATCAGCAACGTCTATGCACGCGAAGAATTTCGGCACCACTCTTATTTCTCGGATATTGCGGTCGGTACGATCGTCGGGCTCGGCCCCCAGGGCTATGAACTGGCGATGACCGCGGCCCATCACTACTTGCACGACGGCACGACGCCGGCCTAACGGGGAACGCGCGAATGGACATCCGCAAGATCAAAAAGCTGATCGAACTGCTCGAGGAATCCGGCATCGCCGAACTCGAGATTACCGAGGGCGAGGAATCCGTCCGGATCTGTCGCTACAACACGCATGCACCGGTCGGGATATCCGCACCTGCGCCCATGACAGTGGCGGCCGAGTCCGCGCCGCTGGCAGTCGTCGACACCGTTCCTGCCGTGCCCGAAGGCCACAAGGTGACGGCACCAATGGTCGGCACCTATTACTCCGCGCCGTCGCCGACCGCCGAACCGTTCGTGCACGTCGGCGACGAAGTCAATGCCGGTGACACGCTGTGCGTCATCGAAGCGATGAAGATGATGAACCAGATCGAGGCGGACGTCGCCGGACGCATCAAGGCCATACAGGTCGAGAATGCGGAGCCGGTCGAATTCGGCCAGGTCCTTTTCGTCATCGCCTGACGACCAAGAGAGACCCGATGCTGGAAAAAATCGTCATCGCGAACCGCGGGGAAATTGCGCTGCGCATTCAGCGCGCGTGCCGCGAGCTGGGCATCAAGACGGTTGCGGTTCACTCGACCGCCGACGCCAGCCAGAAACACGTGCTGCTCGCCGATGAAACGGTCTGCATCGGGCCGCCCGCCTCGGCCGATAGCTACCTGAACATGCCGGCGATCATCAGCGCGGCCGAAGTCACCGATTCAGCCGCCATCCATCCCGGTTACGGATTCCTGTCCGAGAATGCCGACTTCGCCGAACGGGTCAACGACAGCGGGTTTATCTTTATCGGTCCGCCTCCGCGCGTGATCCGGATGATGGGCGACAAGGTCGAGGCAATCCGGGCCATGAAGGCGGCCGGCGTACCGTGCGTCCCCGGCTCGGACGGTCCGCTCGGCGACGACGTCGACGAGAACCTGCGGATGGCGCGCAACATCGGTTACCCGATCATCATCAAGGCGGCGGCGGGTGGCGGTGGACGTGGCATGCGTGTCGTCAACACCGAAGCTTCACTGACGAGTTCGATCTCGCTGACCCGGTCCGAGGCACGGGCCGCATTCGGCGACGATACGGTCTACATGGAAAAGTTTCTCGCCAATCCGCGGCATATCGAATTCCAGGTACTCGCCGACCAGCATGGCAACTGCATCCACTTGTTCGAACGGGATTGCTCGATGCAACGGCGGCACCAGAAGGTCATCGAGGAGGCGCCGGCGCCCGGAATTACGCCGGAACAACGCCAGAGAATGGGCGAACGCTGTGCCCGGGCGTGCCGGGAGATCGGCTACCAGAACGCCGGTACCTTCGAGTTCCTGTACGAGGACGGTGAATTCTATTTCATCGAGATGAATACCCGGCTCCAGGTCGAGCACCCCGTCACCGAACTGATCACGGGCATAGACCTGGTCAAGGAACAACTGCGGATCGCGGACAATCAGCCGCTGCGTTTCACGCAGGAAGACATCACGCTGCGCGGCCATGCGATCGAGTGCCGCATCAATGCCGAGGATCCGAAGACATTCACGCCGTCCCCGGGACGCGTGGAACTGTGGCACCCGCCCGGCGGGCCGGGTATCCGCGTCGACAGCCATCTGTACAGCGGCTATGTCGTGCCGCCTTTTTATGACTCGATGATCGGCAAGGTCATCGCCTACGGCGACGATCGCGAATCGGCGATTGCCCGCATCAACATCGCGCTGTCGGAAATGGTCATCGAGGGCATCAAGACGAATATTCCCCTGCATCAGGAAATTTGTCAGCACGGTGCATTCAAGTCCGGCGGCACGAACATCCACTATCTCGAGAAGCGCCTGGGCATCTGACCCGACCGCAGTCCGTCGGCCCCCGGATGATGACCCCGTCCAGCCGAACCGGGAGACTCCCATGAGCTGGCTGAGAGTTCACATCGACATCGAACGCAACGACCCCGTGCCGATCGAGGAAGCACTGCTTGGCCTGGGCGCGATCGCAATCGAACTGCGCGATGCGGGCGACGACCCGATCCTCGAGCCGGCGCCGGGCGCCACGCCGTTGTGGCCGGCCATTCGCATGAGCGCATTGTTCACCGCAGACGTCTCGGATACGACCATTCGGCTCGCGGTTGCCGGCGCCGCCGCCGAACCGCTGCCGTCGATGCATTTCGAATCATTTGCGGACGCAGACTGGATCGCCAACTGGCGACAGACCCTGCGGCCGATGCAGTTCGGACAGCGGCTGTGGATCTGCCCGGCCGGGACGCCCGCGCCGGATCCGGATGCCACCGTGATCGAGCTTGAGCCGGGCCTCGCGTTCGGCACGGGGTCGCATCCCACGACCGCAATGTGCCTGGACTGGCTCGCGGATGAACCGAACCTTGCCGGCTCTCTGCTCGACTACGGCTGCGGCTCCGGCATCCTGGGCATTGCCGCGGCCGCCCTCGGCGCTGATGACGTACTCGGTATCGATCTCGATGCCCAGGCCCTGCAGGCTACCCGCGACAATGCCCGGCGGAACGGACTCGACGACCGGCTGGAAGTTCGCACCCCCGGCAACGCCCCCGGCGATAAACGCTTTGACCGCGTGGTCGCCAATATCCTGAGCGGTACGTTGATCGATCTGGCACCGACGCTGCAGGGATACTGTCGCGCTGGCACCCGAATCGCGTTGAGCGGTATCCTGACGGATCAGGCCGCGTCGGTGATGGCGGCCTTTCAGCCTTGGGTCGAGTTCCAGCCGCCGGTCACGCGCGACGGCTGGACGTTTCTGTTCGGAATGGTGATTGCCGCCTGATGTATACCCGCTGCCCGCATTGCACCACGATATTCCGCGTGACGGCCGAGCAATTGCGCACCGCCCACGGCGATGTCCCGTGTGTCACCTGCGGTCAGTCGTTCGGTGCCCTCGACTCATTATCCGATGACGTCACGACGCTGATCGGCGCATTGTCGCCGGCCGCGACCGCAACGGTCGATACGCAGGACGAAACGCTGGCGAACGACGTCGTGGCAACCGATGCCAGCGGTGAACCGGCAACCATCGAGCACGATGACGCGCCACCGCACGACCGCGCCGAGTCCGATGACGACGACATCGACGCCGACGCCGACGCCGATACCGCGCGCCACCCGACGGCGGACGGCGACACGGATGCGAATACGGAACCCGATGGCTATGCGGCCGTTGCTGAGGCCGCCGAGGACCGCGCCCTAACCGCAGCGATCGACGCTGCGGCGCCGGAAGACGGCGATGCACCATCCGAAGATACGGCGGCCGGTGCCGATCCTGACGCCGACGTCGATGCCGATACCGGCATTAGCGATGAATACGGCGCCGACGACGTGTCGGCGGGACCGTTCGCGCCCGAATCAGAAGACGAGGACACGGAACCGCCGCACCGGCCTGACGATGCCGACGATTTTCCGCTCGACTCGCTCGAGTTTGACGCCCCCGAGCAAACCTGGACACGGTTTTTCCTGTCACCCGATGCGGGGGCGGCTCCCGGCGGAAATGACGTCGCCGCGCCGACGACGTTCGACGACGTGGCTGCCGAACCGGCCGACGATGAAGACCGATCGATATCACACGATGAAAAAGATGCCGCATCGTTGACTTTCCAGACCGCGGATCCGCAGGAATGGCAAGGTTTCCTCGCAGAGATCGACGGCGATGCGTCGACCGTGACGGCGGCGGACGAGGCTATCGATGCGCACACCGATGAGTTTATCGATGATGACGACGCCGATGAGCCGCCACGGGAGATTCCGATCATTCCGCCATGGCTTAGCGACGACACCGACCAGGATGACGCGTCACAACGGCCGGGCCCGCGCCTGTCGCGAGCCGCGCTCGGCGTCGGCGCCGCGGCGCTGGTACTGCTGTGCGGACAATTGATTCATTACAACCGCGACCAGCTCGCGACACACCCGTCGTACGGCAGCGTCGTGCGGCAATTCTATGCGCTGTTCGACGCACCGCTGTTTCCACAGTGGTCGCTGGATCTTTATCAGGTTTCCGGCACCGAGGCGGTCACCGGCCGCACGGCGCCGGAGGCGCTGGATATTCTCGCGAATGTCATTGTCGGTGGAGAACATCCGGTCGGGCTGCCGCTGGTCCGCGTCGTTCTGCACGATCGCTGGTCGAACGCAGTCGCGAGCCGCGTCTTCACGCCGGCCGAATACCTGCGTGACAGCGGTGCGGCGCAGAACACTGTCGCGCCGGGCACGGCATTGCCGATCGAGATCAGTGTCATCGACCCGGGCGCGGACGCGCTCGGCTACGTCGTCGATATCTGCCTGCCGCGCCGCAAGGCCGGACTCGAATGCCAGATTGCCAGGGACCCGTTCAAGTGATACCCGGCAGCGAACCGATGATCGGTACGCATCGATTGTCCGGCCCGGCGCTGCTCGCGCCGATGGCCGGCATCACAGACGCGCCATTCCGGGCCTTGTGCCAGGGCTTCGGCGCCGCATTCGCGGCAACGGAGATGACGCTGGCCAGCCACGGCGTGAGCCGGACGGCAGGACCCGGCAGCCGCCTCGATTTTCCGGACAACGGCAGCCTGCGTGCCGTCCAGATCGCGGGCAGCGAACCGGCACAGATGGCAACAGCCGCGCGTGAGGCGGTTGACCTCGGCGCCGACATCGTCGATATCAATATGGGCTGCCCGGCGAAGAAAGTCTGCAACAAGCTCGCGGGCTCGGCGTTGCTTCGCGACGAGAAACAGGTCGCGCGCATATTGGCTGCCGTCGTCGACGCTGCGGGCGTCCCGGTGACGCTGAAGATGCGCACAGGTTGGGACACGGCGCATCGCAACGGCGTCAATATCGCCCGGCTTGCGGAGTCACTCGGCATCGCAGCCCTGGCCGTGCACGGCAGAACGCGCGCCTGTCGCTACCGGGGGCAAGCTGAATACGAAACGATCCGTGAAATTAAATCGGTTGTGACTATTCCCGTTTTTGCAAATGGCGATATACGATCACCGGAAGACGCGGCGCGCGTCATGCACATGACCGGAGCCGATGGCGTCATGATCGGCAGGGGCGCGCAGGGTCGTCCGTGGATCTTCGCGCAGATAGAAACGTTTCTCGTTAAAAAAGTTCTGCTGCCGATGCCCTCTATCGATTCACGACATGATATTATCCAGTCCCATCTCGACGCGATGTATCGTTTCTACGGCGAACGCATCGGTGTCCGAGTGGCAAAAAAGCATTTGACGTGGTACTGCGAAGATCTTCCGAACGCCGAAGAATTTCGGTTCAGGTTTGTGAGATCCGAGCGATCCGATGAGCAAATGCGATTAACGAAAAATTTCTTTGCTGGCTGCCTTGAACAAAATAATACGGCGGCGGCTGGACCATCGACTTCCGGAGAGATCCCAACGTGGCAAAAGGGACCAAGAAAACTTCACCCAAGAAGAAATATCACGCCGTAAAGGACACCCTCACGAACGCGCGGAACCGACCGCTGCGAGACGTCACGGAAGACGCATTGAACAAATATTTCAGAGATCTGAATGGCCACAAGCCAGGGGATCTCTACGAACTGGTACTCAGCGAAGTCGAGGCGCCGCTGTTCAGGACCGTCATGATCCATACTCAGGGCAATCAGAGTCGCGCCGCGGAAATTCTCGGCATGAATCGGGCTACCCTGCGCAAGAAACTCAAGCACTACACCCTGCTGGACTGAGCCTCGGCTCGGTCGACAGTTCGACGAAATCGCCCCCCTCATCCGGATGGATCCCATGACCCGGTATCGCAGAGCCCTGATCAGCGTTGCGGACAAGAGCGGCATCGAGAATGCCGCCAAGTCATTGATTAAAAGAGGTTTCGAGATCCTCTCGACCGGCGGAACGGCCGCCGTGCTCAGGGCCTCGGGCGTCGCAGTCACGGATGTCGGCGACGTCACCGGCTTTCCCGAAATCATGGACGGTCGCGTCAAAACCCTGCACCCGAAAATCCACGGCGGGCTGTTGGGTCGCCCTGACATCGATGCGGACCCGATGCAGGCGCACGACATCGAGCCGATCGAACTGTTGATCGTCAACCTGTATCCGTTCGAGGCCACCGTCGCCGCGCCCGACTGCACACGCGAGGCCGCAATCGAAAACATCGATATCGGCGGCCCCGCGATGATCCGGGGCGCCGCGAAGAATCACCGCTACGTTGCGGTCGTGGTCGATCCTGGTGATTACGAAGCGGTACTGGCGGAACTGGACACGCCCGAAGGCACGGTGTCGGAAGCCACACGGCGACGGCTTGCAACCAAGGCATTCGGACACACGGCAGCCTATGACGCGGCGATCTGGGAATATCTCGATCGGGAAGCCGCGCCGCGCCCCTTCGGCGCGACCTTTCCGTTATCGCTGCACAAGTGCGACGAGTTACGCTACGGCGAAAACCCGCATCAGCGCGCCGCGCTCTACAGCCTGTCCGGAAGCGCGGCAACCGGCACGCTGATATCAGCGCAGCAGCATCAGGGCAAGCCGCTATCGTACAACAACATCGCCGATGCCGATGCTGCACTCGAATGCGTCAAGGCCTTGCCGGCGGTCGCCTGCGTCATCGTCAAGCATGCCAATCCCTGCGGCGTCGGCGTCGCCACTTCTCTTGCCGAAGCCTACGAAAAAGCCTACGCCACCGATCCGACATCCGCGTTCGGCGGCATTCTCGCATTCAACACGGTCGTCGACGGCGCGCTGGCGTTAACGATCGTCGACCGACAATTTCTCGAAGTCATCGTTGCCCCCGGTTTCACGCCGGACGCACTCGCGGCGCTGGCGCGCAAACCCAACATCCGGGTGCTCGAGACCGGCGCGCTGGGCCGCACCGAACCGGGGCTGAGAGTCCACCAGATCGAAGGCGGCATTCTCGTGCAGGACAAGGACGTCGGCCTGCTCAACCCGGCGCAGATCCGTGTCGTGACCGAGCGCCAGCCGAACGAACAAGAGTTGGCCGACGCGCTGCTGGCATGGGAACTGGCGCGATTCGTCAAATCCAATGCCATCGTCTATTGCCGCGACGGCGCGACGATCGGCATCGGCGCCGGGCAGATGAGCCGGGTCATGAGCGCCCGCATCGCCGCCTGGAAGGCCGCTGAGGCCGGGCTGGCGACGGCCGGCGCGGTGATGGCATCCGACGCATTCTTCCCCTTCCGTGACGGCATCGACATCGCGGCCGAATACGGTATCGGCGTCGTCATTCAGCCAGGCGGGTCGATGCGCGACGACGAGGTCATCGCCGCGGCCAACGAGCACGGCATGACGATGCTGTGCACCGGCGTGCGACACTTCCGGCATTGATCCGGGACGGGGGCGCGAATGACGGCGGGCAGCGCAAACACAACCATGAAAGTCCTGGTGATTGGCGGCGGCGGTCGTGAACACGCCCTGGCCTGGAAACTGGCCCAGTCGGTACGCGTCGATGAAGTACTCGTGGCGCCGGGCAATGCCGGGACCGCGGCCGAGCCGCGCGTATGCAATGTCGCCGTGGCGGCCGACGATATCGATGGCTTGCTGGATCTCGCGCGAGAACGGCAGGTCGACCTGACGGTCGTCGGCCCCGAGGTGCCGCTCGTGGCGGGCATCGTCGATCGCTTCGTCGCCGCCGGCCTGCGCTGTTTCGGGCCGCTGCAGGCTGCCGCGCAACTCGAGGGCTCGAAGGCCTTCACCAAGGCGTTCATGGCGCGCCATGCGATACCGACGGCTGACTATGGCACGTTCACCGACATCGAGCCGGCGCTGGCCTACATCGCCGCCAAGGGCGCACCGATCGTCGTCAAGGCCGACGGACTGGCCGCGGGCAAGGGCGTTATCGTCGCGCAGACCGAGGCCGAGGCGAATGCAGCCGTGCGGGATATGCTGCAGGCCAATGCTTTCGGCGACGCCGGCCACCGTGTCGTCATCGAGGAATGCCTGCTCGGCGAAGAGGCCAGCTTCATCGCCATCGTCGACGGTCGGACGATCCTGCCGCTGGCCACCTCGCAGGACCACAAAGCTCGGGATGACGGCGATACCGGCCCGAACACCGGTGGCATGGGCGCCTATTCACCGGCGCCGGTCATCACCGCGGCGATCGCCGAGCGGGCCATGAACGAAGTCATGCGTCCGACGGTCGACGGCATGGCCGCAGACGGCACGCCGTATGTCGGCTTCCTGTATGCGGGGCTGATGATCGATGCCGACGGCACGCCGAAGGTGCTCGAATTCAACTGCCGGTTCGGCGACCCGGAAACGCAGCCGATCCTGTTTCGCCTGCGATCCGATCTCGTCGACCTGATCGAGGCGGCGCTGGACGGCACTCTGGACCGGCAATCAATCGACTGGGACCCGCGCGTTGCGGTCGGCATCGTCATGGCCGCCGGCGGTTACCCGGAGTCCTATCGCAAGGGCGATGTTATCGACGGGCTGCCGACGACGGTCTCGGCGACGCAAAAGGTATTTCATGCCGGCACGGTCGAACGGGACGGCGCGGTCGTGACGAACGGCGGACGCGTCTTATGCGCGGTCGCGCTGGGCGACACGACCTCGGCGGCCCGCACCGCCGCTTATGAACTGGCGCGGCGCATCCACTGGCCCGACGTCTATTACCGCACCGATATCGGCTACCGTGCGGTCGCTCGGGAACGGGCCGGGGGCTGACGGGAGATCCGGGGGGCAATCAACCTGCCTTCCAGCCACATCATTTCAGGTATTGCGGCCGCGCCTGGCTGACAAGCCCTGGCTCCATCACAGAAAACTATTCAGCACGCTGTTTGCATGCTCAGGGAGCCGTGAACTTACTCCTTGCCCGGATCGGTCTTTGGCGTCGGGGACCCCTCGGAAACGCCGCTTGATTTATCGGCGGCGGAT
>JAJFJS010000141.1 GCA_021773815.1 Gammaproteobacteria bacterium | reverse complement strand
TCTGGATTTAATTGGTGTCAGACCACTGCTGTCCCATCAAGTCACCGGTGTTTGACCTGGAACATAGCTGGAATCGATCATGCGTAAAGATCGAGAACGGGCCGACATGACGGAGCGGCACCTTTCCGAGACACGCCGTGACCACGTCCATGTGGGCTTTGGGGCCCGCGTCCCTGCGGGCCACAGTCTCGGAAAGGTGCCGCTCCGTCATGCCGGCCTGACAGGATGTGCAAGGTTGTGGGACAGCAGTGGTGTCAGACACCAATTAATTTTACACGGCGTTACGTGCCGAGCGGACCCGGGTCGATGATCATGAAGCTCGCCTGGGCATCGGCGACAAGTTTATCGTCGGACGCGCGCCGTGCCTCGCCGGCCATCATCGCTACACGGCCCTTGCGCTTCACGAGGCGGCCCGTTAGTTCGATACCGGTGCCGACCGGCACGGGCTGACGGAAGCGAATCTCGCACTTTCCCGTATGTGCCCGGGCGCCCTGCAGAAACAGCCAGTTCGCCATGACATCGTCAAGGATGCTGAACAGGATTCCGCCGTGCGTCATCTCGTCATAACCCACGTACTGCGCACCCGGGGTGAAGGACGCCCGGCACTCTTCGCCCTCCATGCGATACACGATGCGCAGCCCGTGCGGATTGTCGGGGCCGCAGACGAAACAGTCGTTGGCGTCCGGCCGGCTTCGTTCCTCACTCATCGTGTCACTCCTTACGCATTGCACGGTTATCGCGCGCATCCTATGCTACACAAATCATCCTGACGGATGGCCGCACTGGCCATCGTGGTCGCGGGATACAACGCTATCGTTATCGCTGCCGGGTCACGACCATGACATACGATCAAGACAACATCTTCGCTAAAATTCTGCGCGGTGAAATACCCGCATTCACGGTCTACGAGACCGATCATTGCCTCGCCATTCTGGACGTCATGCCGCAGAGTGACGGGCATACGCTGGTGCTGCCGAAACAACCGGCCAGCAACCTGTTCGATCTCGATAATGACGCGGCGCGTGAACTGATCGTCACGGTCAAGCACGTCGCCGGCGCCGTCCGGGACGCCTTTGCTCCCGACGGTATCCGGCTGATGCAGTTAAACGGCGCGGCCGCCGGACAATCCGTTTTCCACCTGCACATGCACATCGTGCCGTGTTACGCAGGGGTCACGCCGCGCGTTCATGGACAACAGATGGCAGATACGGCCGTGCTCGAATCGCATGCGGCACGAATCCGCGCCGCGCTGGACACCCGGTAACGACTCGAGCGGACGCGGCTCAGGCGCCGCGATACAGGTGCATCTCGACCCGCTCGAGAGTCGCAAGCCCCTCATTGATGACGTCATCGACGATCGGCATGAACGCATCGATACGCTCGGCGGTGTCGATGATCTCGACGACGACCGGCAGATCGACAGACAGGCGCAATACCTTGGCCGTATGCACCTCACTGTGCGCGCCGTAGCCCTCAAGCCCGCGCAACACCGTCGCGCCCGCCAGCCCCTGCCGCCGAGCTTCCTCAACCAGCCACTGGTACATCGGCTGGCCGTCATGCGTATCGAGTTCGCCGATAAAGATTCGCAGCAGCTTGCCACCCTGAAACACCTTCATTGCCGTACCTCAGATCGCCCGGGCCAGCAGGTAGCCGCCGAATGCCGCGGCAAACCCCAGCAGCACCTGCAGCATCGTATTAAGCAGCGCGCGGGCCACCTCTGCATCCTGCAGCAACGAAACCGACTCGAACGCGAAGGTCGAAAACGTCGTGAACCCGCCGAGGATGCCGACCATCAGGAAGAGACGCTGACCGGGTTCGAGCACCTGCCGGTATTCCGCCACGCCGCCGAGGTAGCCGAGCGCCAGGCAACCGAGCACGTTGACGACCAGCGTGCCGACCGGGAACACGGTGGCAGCGGCGAGCCGCTGCGTCCAGCCGCTGACGACAAAACGCAGCGCCGAACCGATGAAGCCGCCGGCGCCGACGATCATGACCTGGCCCAGGTAACTCAATGCTGCACCACGCGCCGGTCCTCGGGCCTGCCGAGCACACGGATCGACTCGGCAACCGATACCAGCCGGAAGCCTTCGCCGGCCAGGCGCGGCAGGTTCCGTTCCAGGTAGGCCAGCGTTGCCGGATACGGATGACCGATGCCCACGGCAATGCCGTTGCGCACGGCGAGTGACTTCAGGCGCTGAAATTCCCTATCGATCGCCGCTTCCGTCGGCACGTTGTCGAGAAAGACATCGCGCCGGATCGCCGGTACGTCATTTTCGATCGCAATCTGGAAGGCGACGCTGGCCTCGCTCGTATAACTGTCGACGAAAAACAGGTCACCACGCCGGTGCAGTTCACTCATCAGCCAGGCCATGTGCCCGGGGTGCTGCGTTAACAGGCTGCCCATATGGTTGTTGACGCCGACGGCATGCGGCACCGATTTGATGCTGACCGCAATGATCCGTGCCAGTTGCGTCTGCGTCGTGTCGAGATGAATCGTGCCGGCAGCGATGGCTCTATGTCGGATCGGTTCCAGCGGCAGGTGCAGCATTACCTCCTTGCCCGCTGCATAGGCGCGCTCGGCGATGTCTGCACCGTAGGGCGTATGCGGCAGGACCGCGCAGGCCACCGGACCGGGCAACGACGCGGTCCGCACGCCGGCGCTGCGCCAGTTGCCGAGGTCATCGATAATCACCGCAATGACCGGGTTGCCGACGGTCACGGCGCGTACCGGCACCAGCGACTCACCCGCGACGGCCTGCAGGCAAAAGGTCAGGCCGCAGGCCACCAGCCCGAAAAATCTGCGGGATTGCCGGATTGGGTCGTCCATCATGTACTCAAGCGCGTCAAGAATTCCGGAATACGGCGTCGGCAAACGCGGTAGCCCCGCGGCGCCGTTCGACAGCACATTTACTCAAGTCTGCTCTGCAGTATCTGGCCGCCCTTGAGGATACTCAGCGTCTGGCGCAACTGCCGGTCTTTCTGCAACAAAGCGGCGCCCACCTCCGTTCGGTGCTCCGCGGCACCCGCCATGGCGTCCTCGTAAGACGCATCCGTCAGCACGATGTCGGGCATGATGCCGTGATCCTGGATCGTCTCGCCCGACGGTGTGAAATACCGTGAGGTCGTCAGCTTGATCGCCCGGCCGTTCGACAGCGGCATGACCGTCTGTACCGAACCCTTGCCGAAAGTCTTCGCGCCGACAACCGTCGCACGCTTGTGATCGCGCAACGCCCCGGCGACGATTTCCGATGCGGACGCCGAGCCGCCGTTGACCATCACGATCATCAACATGCCGTCGAGCAGATCCCCGGCCCGCGCCTGATGCTCGAACGTCGCGTCCGGCCCGCGGCCCTGTGCCGACACGATCACGCCGCCGTCCAGAAACGCATCGGAAACGGCAACCGCCGCTTCGAGAACGCCACCCGGATTGTTGCGCAGATCGAGGATGATGCCGTGCAGTCCATCGGCGGCGCTGCTGCGCAATTCATCGATGGTATGGCGCAGATCCCTGTACGTGGTTTCACTGAAATGCGTGATCCGCACATAGCCGATGTCCGGCTCCAGCAATTCGCCGCGTACGCTGTTGACCTGAACGTGCGTGCGAATGAGCGTGAAATCGATCGGCTCGGATACACCGTCGCGGATCACGGAAATGGCAACTTTTGTCCCCGGTTTGCCGCGCATGCGCCCGATCGTGTCGTTGACGTTTGCTTCGTCGACGACGATATCGTCGATGCTGATAATCTCGTCGCCGGACTGCAGCCCGGCGCGCGCGGCCGGCGTGTCGTCGATCGGCGCAACCACGATCACCTTGCCGCCGTCCATGTTTACCTCGAGCCCGACTCCCGAGTAATTGCCGGAGGTGTTGATCCGGATTTCCTCATATTCGTCAGGGTCGAGGAACTGCGAGTGCGAATCCAGGTGCGTCACCATGCCGCGAACCGCACTTTCCATCAGTTCATGGTCTTCGACCGGCTCGACGTATTCCTGCTTGACCCGCTCGAGCACCTCGGCCAGCAACCGCGCATCCTCCCACGGAAGCGTTTTCGAGGGCGCATCCCGTTCGGCCAGCACGCCGCCGCCCAGCGAAAAACTGAGCCCGAGCACGATCCCCAGAACGAGGACCAGTGCGCCTCTGGCTTTCATTGACATTCCTACCCCTTCGGTGTGCCCCGGCACCCGCCGACGATAGCACAGTGCCCGACCGGTCTGCATCGGCCCAATGACCGGCTACCAAAAACCGAACTATATCAATTACACAAGCAATTACAGTCAGTTATTGCTGTATCCAGCCGGCCGGATCGATCGGCTGGCCATCTTTGCGAATCTCGAAATATAGGCCCGGGATAGCCTGCCCGCCGCTGTCGCCGACGTGGGCGATGACATCGCCCGAAGCCACCCATTCACCGGTTTCGGCGACGATATCCTGATTGTGGCCATACAGGCTCAGATACCCGTCGCCGTGCTCGAGGATCACGAGCATGCCCATGCCCTGCAGCCAGTCGGCGTAGACCACCCGACCATGATGCACGGCACGCACCTCGCCGCCGGGATCGGCGGCCAGCAGCATGCCGTTCCAGCGCATCTGCCCGTCGGCCTTCGATTGCCCAAAGCGACGCTCGACACGCCCGGCCGTCGGCCAGTTGAGGCGGCCGCGCGTCGTGCCGAACGGATCCGCGTCGCCGATCGGCAGGGAAGCCAGCGCTCGCGTGAGCTGGTCAACGAGGCCCTGCAATGCCCCGGCCTCGGCACGCAGGCGCTCGACCTGCTGGCTGCCGCTCTTGATGGCGGCATCGATACGAACCACGGCCGCCGACCGGTTCTTGCGCGTCGCTTCGAGTTCGGCGAGCCGGTCACGCTCACGCGAAGCAAGGTCCTGCAGGCGCCGGTCTTCTTCATCCAGCGCAGCGCGGGTCGCATCGAGTGACGCCAGATCGGCACGCACCGCATCGGCCACGGCGCTGCGCTCGCGCGCCAGGTAACTCGAATACACGAGTTGCCGGCCGATCCGGACCGGATCTTGCTGGCTGAGCACGGTCCGCAGCCAGTCGTCACGCCCAACGACATAGGCGCGCCGCAGTTCACGTTCCAGACCGGCGACGTGCACGGCCAGTTCGGCACGGGTGTCGTCGGCGCGCCGTTGCAAGACCACGCTGCGTTCGCGGGTCGCGGCGCGTTCGCCGTCGATCTTCTTGAGGCGGCTGCGGATTTCCGCTTCGGCCCGCTCGGCCGCGCGCAGATCGCGCTGCGCATGATCGCGCTTGGCCGCCTGTTGCCCCAGGTCTCGCTCCAGCCGCTGCAGCTGGTCTTGCAGTTCGGCAAGATCCTGCTCGGCCTGCGCCGCATCGGCCGGAGCATTTTCATCGGCGACCGCGCCGGATAGCAGCAGAAACAGGCTCAACAGTCCGATAATTGCCGCTTTCATGGGGCTGCGAGTGTAGGCGATTGCCGGCCGGTAGGCGATTGCCGGCCGGCAGGCGACCGCCGCTGGCTGCCGGCCTGAGGGTATAATGCGCGGCCGATCTCCCCGGTAACGAACGGATATACTCAACCGCGATGGGCAAGCTTATTGAATTCGCCACCAACCACCCGTTGCTGGCTTCGGCAACTATCATCATGGCGCTGGCAGTCCTCTTCTATGAACTGCGCATGAAAGCCGCCGGCGTCGCGGCGCTCTCGGCCACCCAGGCCGTGCAGCTCATCAACAAGGGCGCGCGCATCATCGATATCCGCGACCGGGACAAGTACGACGCGGCCCACATCGTCGATGCGACGCACGTGGCGCCCGCAGACCTTGAGGACTACGTCAGCAAGAAAGTGAAGCAGACCAAGTCCGTCGTCGTCGTCTGCGATACCGGCAGCCGCAGCGGCCAGGTGATCGCCGCCTTGCGCCGGGCCGGCCATCAGAACGCATTCAATCTGCACGGCGGGTTGACGGCCTGGAAGGCCGCAAACCTGCCGCTCGTCCCGACCAAGTAACCGCGCATGGACGAGACGCGACAGGCCCCGGGTCCCGCGATCGTCATGTACACGCAGGCGTTCTGCGCCTACTGCGCGGCGGCCCGCAAGTTACTGCGCAGCAAGGGCGTCACATTCGAGGAAATCGACGTCACGCTGAATGCCACGCAGCGCCGCGAGATGATGGCGCGCTCCGGGGGCCGCACCGTGCCGCAGATCTTTATCGACGATCAGCCGGTCGGCGGTTATGACGATATCGCCCGGCTCGACCGGGACGGCGAGCTCGACGCACTGCTGGGCATCGAGTCATGAACCGTCGCTGGCGGCGGCACTGTGTGATTGTCCAGATGGTGACCGGAGCGCCGCGATGAGCGACACGAAGAATGACGGCAACGGCAGCGGCCCGGCGCGAGAGACGCGGCGGTTTGCGCTGCAGAAGATTTACGTCAAGGACCTGTCGTTCGAGGCGCCGAAGACGCCCGGCGTGTTCATCGACGGCGAGATCGGTGAACCGCAGATCCAGCTCAACCTGAAGAATGCTCATTCCCGGGTGTCGGCAGACGTCTGCGAGGTCATCCTCAAGGTCAGCGTTCATGCCACCGTGAATGACAGCACCTTATTCATGGCCGAGGTCGAACAGGCCGGCCTGTTCCTGATCCAGGGTTATGCCGACGAGGAAATCCGGCGGCTGCTCGGCACGTGGTGTCCATCCACGTTGTTTCCGTACATTCGTGAAACGGTGTCATCGTTGATCGGCAAGGGCGGCTTCGCGCCGATGCTGCTGCAGCCGATTGATTTCGATACGCTGTTCGCCCAGGCCATGCAGGAAAGACCGCCGGAGACGATGTCATGAATACGGTGTCGCGATGAAGACCGGACCAATCGGTTCGCTGGCCGTGATCGGCGCCGGATCGTGGGGCACCGCACTCGCGATCCAGTTTGCCCGCGCGGGCCAGCCAACCGTGCTCTGGGGCCGGGCCGAGGACGATCCCGAATTGCTCGAGCAGACTCGCTGCAACGCGCGGTATTTGCCGGATACCGGGTTTCCCGACGCGTTGCGGATCGACGGCAACCTGCAACGGGTCATCGAAACCAATACCGATATCCTGATCTGCGTACCCAGCCATGCGTTCCGGTCGGTGCTCGAACAGGTTCGCCCACACCTCGATCAGTCCAAACGGCTGTCGTGGGCGACCAAAGGCTTCGAACAGCAAACCGGGAAATTGCCGCATCAGGTCGCGATCGAGGTGCTCGGCGACGCGTATCCGCTGGCCGTGCTGTCGGGCCCGACGTTCGCCAGCGAAGTCGGCGCCGGCCTGCCGACGGCCATCACCGTCGCGGCCACCGTGCCGGCGTTCGCCGAGGAGCTCGCCGAACGGATTTCGAACCCGCAGTTTCGCGCCTATACGTCAAGCGACATCATTGGCGTCGAGGTCGGCGGCGCCGTCAAGAACGTGCTGGCGATCGCGGCCGGGATGTCGGACGGTTTCGGCTATGGCGCAAACACCCGGGTCGCTGTGATCTGCCGCGGACTGAACGAGATGACGCGACTCGGTATCGCGCTCGGCGCGCAGACCGAGACATTCATGGGCTTGTCCGGCATGGGCGATCTCGTGCTGACCTGCACGGATGATCAGTCTCGCAACCGCCAGATGGGACTGGCTATGGCGAGCGGGCGTGATGTCGACGAGGTCGCCCGCGAAATCGGCCAGGTTGTCGAGGGCGTCTATGCGGCCAAAGCCGTCCATACCGTTGCCACGCGCGAAGGCGTCGACATGCCGATCTGTGAACAGGTCTACCGGATCTTGTATGAGGACGCCACGCCGGCCGAGGTCGTCGACAACCTGATGGGCCGCGCCCTCCGGCCGGAGAACTGAGGCGCATCAGCCGCCGGCGGCAAATCCCCGCTGACGCCAAGCCTCGTACAACACGACCGCCGCCGCGTTCGACAGGTTCAGGCTGCGGTTGTCCGGCCGCATCGGGATCCTCAGTACATGAGCCGGATCCATCGACTGCAGGATCGACTCCGGCAGACCCCGCGTTTCCGGGCCGAGCAACAGCGTATCGCCGGGCAGAAATCGATGCTCGTGGTACGCCGTCGCGCCGCGCGTCGATATCGCCAGCGTGCGCGGACGGCCGAGTGCATGGAGACATTCGTCGAGGCTGTCGTGCACCGTCACCTGCGCAAATTCGTGGTAGTCGAGACCCGCGCGGCGCAGTTTCCGATCGTCCAGTTCGAAACCGAGCGGCCGAATCAGGTGCAACAGGGTTCCGGTATTTGCGCACAGGCGTATGATGTTGCCGGTATTCGGCGGTATTTCCGGTTCAAAAAGGATCAGGCGAAACATTGGATGGGCACAACGACAATTTAACGATCGAGTTTTGCGGGATGCGGTTCGCTTCCCCGATTGTACTGCTGTCGGGTTGCGTCGGGTTCGGTGAAGAATACACGCGAGTCGAAGGATTCAGTAATCGCGACGCCGGTGCCGTCGTCCTGAAGGGCACGACGCGCGAGCCACGGCTCGGCAACCCGGCCCACCGCCTGTGCGAGACGCCGATGGGTATGCTCAACGCGATCGGCTTGCAGAACCCCGGCGTCGACGTCGTCGTCGACAAAATTCTGCCCGACCTCGATTTCACCGAGACCCGCTTTATCGCTAATATCTGCGGCTCGACGATCGAAGACTACGAGGCGGTTTGCCGGCGCTTCGATGATTCGCCGATCGACGCGGTGGAAATCAATATATCCTGCCCGAACATCAAAGAGGGCGGCATCTCGTTCGGCAACGACCCGGATTCCTCGGCACGCGTCATCGAAGCCTGCCGGCGCGCGACGACCAAGCCCCTGATCGCCAAGCTGTCGCCGAACCAGACCGATATTCGCGAGAATGCCCGGCGCTGCATCGAGGCCGGCAGCGACGGCCTGGCCGTGATCAACACGATGACGGGCATGGCAATCGACACCGAGACGCGCAAACCGGTGATCGCCAACGTGCAGGCCGGGTTGTCCGGGCCGGCCATCAAGCCCATTGCATTGCTGAAGGTTAAACAGGTCTATGAGGTCGCCGGGCCGCTGAACATACCGATCATCGGGCAGGGCGGCATCACGACTGCCAACGACGCGCTGGAATTTCTGATCGCCGGCGCCAGCGCCGTCGGCGTCGGCACGGCGCTGTTCTACGACCCGCTCGTGTGTCGGGAAATCAATACCGGCATCGCCGACTACCTGCAACGCCACCAGCTCGGTTCAGTTTCCCGACTGACCGGTTCCCTCCGCTGACGGCTGCCGTTCCGGGCGTCGCGTCCGGCGCTGGAGGGGCCCCACCAGCGCCGGACACGACGCCGTCTTTACGGTGATCAGGTATCGATGCCGAGGTCGCGAATCTTGCGGGTCAGCGTATTGCGCCCCCAGCCGAGCAGTTTCGCGGCGTCCTGGCGGCGGCCGTTGACGTGGGCGAGCGCGGCGCGAATCAGCGCGCGCTCGAATTCGGGCACTGCCAGTTCCAGCAACGGTTGTGGCTCGCCGCCAGCGAGGCGTTGCTCGGCCCAGTTCGAGAGACTGCGGATCCATTCGGCTTCGCCAGACACATGACGGTCGCCGCCGATTTCCTCCGGGATATCGCTGACCCGGATCTCGGCGCCGGGCGCGGTCACGGTCAGGCGCCGGCAGGCATTCACGAGCTGGCGCACATTGCCCGGCCAGTCGAACGCACACAGCAAAGACTCCGCCGCCGCGGTCAGGCATTTCGGTTCAACGCCCAGTTCGCGGCCCGCCGTCGCCAGGTAATGCTGCAACAGTAGCGGGATGTCATCGGCACGCTCGCGCAGCGGCGGCGTACGGATATGAATGACGTTAAGGCGATGAAACAGGTCATCGCGAAATTGTCCGGCGGCGACTGCGTGAGCAAGATCGCGATTGGTCGCAGCAATGACCCGCACGTCGACCCGAATCGGTTCCTGTCCGCCGACGCGGTAGAACTCGGCCTCGGCCAGTACGCGTAGCAAGCGCGTCTGCAGGTTCTGCGACATGTCGCCGATCTCATCGAGAAACAGCGTTCCGCCGTCGGCCTGTTCGAAGCGACCAAGGCGCCGGCTGTCGGCGCCGGTGAACGCGCCGCGCTCGTGCCCGAACAACTCCGACTCGAGCAACTCCGACGCGATCGCCGTCGTATTCAGCGCCACGAAGGGTTGATTCGCCCGTGGACTGTGTTCGTGCAGCGCACGGGCGACGAGTTCCTTGCCGGTTCCCGATTCGCCGGTAATGAGCACGTTCATGCTCGACCGTGACAGGCGGCCGATCGTCCTGAACACCTCCTGCATGGCCGGCGCGCGGCCGATCATCGAGGAAATCGACGCGATCGTCGAGGGCTCGCGACTGGCCTCCGGCTCGGTTTCCCGGCAGGCGCGCCGGACCAGCGAGACAGCCAGATCGATATCGAACGGCTTGGGCAGGTATTCGAACGCGCCGCCTTTGAACGCGGCCACGGCGCTGTCGAGATCGGCATGCGCCGTCATGACGATGACCGGCAATCCCGCAGCGCCGGCATCGAGACGCCGCATCATCTCGATGCCGTCCATACCCGGCATCCGGATATCGGTCATCAGTACGTCGGGGCGCTGTTCGCCGATTGCCTCGAGCAGCGCCTCGGCACGATCGAAGCTGCGCGTCCGTATGCCATCACCCTGCAACGCCTTCTCCAGAACCCAGCGCACCGACGAATCGTCATCGACAATCCAGACCACGGTTCGTTTATCTGCATTCACTCCAGCGACTCCGGGTTTTCCAGCGGCAGGCGCACCATGAAGCGGGTGCGGCCCGGCGTGGATTCAAATTCAATCAGGCCACCATGGCGGCTCACGAGGTCCTGCGCCAGGGGCAGTCCGAGACCGGTCCCACCGACACGATCGGTGACGAGCGGATAGAAGATCGAATCCTCGATCTCCGGCGCGATTCCCGGCCCGTCATCTTCGAACTCCACGCTGAGCATCAGCCTGTGCTTGCGCGAACCGACGACATGGTTGGTCAGCGCGCGGGTGCGCACCGTCACCCGCCCGCTGTTGCCGACGGACTGAATCGCGTTGCGCGCGATATTCAGGAACGCCTGAACGATCTGGTCGCGGTCGAGTACGATGCCGGGCAGGCTCGGGTCGTAGTCACGGATGATGCTGACGCCATCAGGCGCCTCGTTCTCGATCAGCAACACGACATGGTCGAGCGGCTCATGGATATTCATGTGCCGCAGGTCCGGTTCGCGCGTCGGGCCGAGGAGGTTTTCCGTCAGCGCGACGAGCCGGTCCGCCTCGCCGATGATGACTCGCGTGTATTCCTGAAGTTCCGCGTCCGACAGGCGACGCTCGAGCAACTGCGCGGCTCCCCGCAGCCCCCCGAGCGGGTTGCGAATCTCGTGCGCGAGCTGACGAATGATGCGCCGACTGGCTCCCCGCTGCGCCACCAGCGCCTTTTCACGGTCGAGCTGTCGCCAGACCGTGGCATCGAAGAATTCCATGACGGCACATCGCGGCCCGTCATCGGTCAGCAGCGACACGCAACAGGCAGCCTCGACGGTGTCGAAATCCCGGTGCGGTACAGCGAATGACAGGTGATGCCCGAACGACTGGCCGGTTTCCATCGCGCGTTCGAGCAGTGGCTCGAGCGGCTGCAGTTCGGGAATCAGCGCGGTCGGCCGTCGGCCGACGGCCTGCTTGCGGCTCACGCCAAACAGGGTTTCGGCAGCGGCGTTGATGCGCTGTATCGTCTGATCCGCGCCAAGCACGACGATCGCCGTGGCGAGATTCTCGAATATGTCGTCGGCCGAAGGCACCGGACCGGCGGCGGTCAGGTTCCCGGTGCCGGCGGCGCGTTCGGATTGTTGGGATTCTGAATCGATGTCTGCTGCACCATGAACGTCACCGGCACACCGCCGGCGACGATGGCGCCGCCCGAATCCCGCACTTCAGCCTGCAGCGAATGCTCACCCCGGTACACCTGCGTCAATTCCGTTTTCCGCTCGTTGCCGGTCAACCGGGCAACCACCTCGTCGTCGAGATAGATCACCAGGACATGGCCGCTACGTAACGACGGCTCCGTTGCCACGGCAACGCGGACGATGCCCCCGGTGTTCCACAGAACTTCCTGATTCTTCGGGCTGACGATATCGACGGCGCGATAACCGGTGGCCCGCGGCTGGTTGCCGGGCGCGGCCGGCGCTGCGTCGGTCGGCGGCACGATGCGTCGCTGCGGCGCCCGTGGCGCCGGGAATGTTTGTGCGTGCGGCAGTGTTACGGTTTCGGCCCCTTCGTGCGGGCGGTCCGAATAGTGAATCTGGCCGGTCTCGTCGACCCAGCGATACACTTCCGCGGAAACGGCGGTCGATACGACTGCCAGCAAGATGAACATTAGCGTGCGCATGATCGGCGAAGCATAGCGCGCCACGCGGCTGATAATCCAGTACGCCGCGGGACCATGGCCCGCGGCGTACTGTTTACCGATTATGTTGCGTGACTACAGGCTGTAATACAGCTCGAATTCAATCGGATGCGTGCTCATGCGCAACCGCGTGACATCTTCCGATTTCAGCCGGATGTACGCGTCAATCATGTCGTTGTTGAACACGTCGCCGCCGAGCAGATACTCGCGATCGGCATCCAGGGCCTCGAGCGCCTCATCGAGCGAGAACGCAACCGTGCGGATGCCCGCCTCTTCCTCCGGCTCGAGGTCGTACAGATCCTTGTCCATGGCATCGCCCGGGTGAATCTTGTTCTGGATCCCGTCGAGGCCGGCCATCAGCAACGCCGTAAACGCGAAATACGGGTTGGCGGTGCTGTCCGGGAACCGGACTTCGATACGGCGCGCCTTCGGGTTCGGGATATACGGAATACGAATCGAAGCCGAGCGATTCTTGGCCGAGTATGCCAGCAGCGTCGGCGCCTCGAAGCCGGGGACGAGGCGTCGGTAGCTGTTCGTGCTCGGGTTCGTGAACGCGTTCAGAGATTTGGCGTGCGCCAGAATTCCGCCGATGTAATACAGCGCCGTTTCGGACAGGCCACCATAGGCATCACCGGTGAAGATATTCTTGCCGCCCTTGCCGAGTGACATATGCACGTGCATGCCGCTGCCGTTGTCGCCGACCAGCGGCTTGGGCATGAACGTCGCTGTCTTGCCGTAGGCATGTGCGACGTTGTGCACGACATACTTGAGAATCTGTACTTCGTCGGCCTTCTTGACCAGCGAATTGAATGCCACGCCGATCTCGGCCTGCCCGGCCGTGGCGACTTCGTGGTGATGGACTTCGACGCCCAGGCCCATGTCTTCCAGCGCCAGACACATCGACGAACGGATGTCGTGACCGGAGTCGACCGGCGGCACGGGGAAGTAGCCACCCTTGACGCCCGGCCGATGACCGAAATTGCTTTCCGGCAGGTCCGCACCCGTATTCCAGGAACCTTCCGACGAATCCACCTTATAAAAGGTCTCGTTGATCGAGTGGTGATAGCGGACGTCATCGAAGATGAAGAATTCGTTCTCCGGGCCGAAATACGCCACGTCCGCGATGCCCGTGGACGCCAGGTATTCCTCGGCCCGGCGCGCGGTCGAGCGCGGATCGCGCGTATAACCCTGGCCGGTCGCCGGTTCAACCACGTCGCAGCGGATATTGACGGTCGCATCATCCGTGAAGATATCGAGTACCGCGGTATCCGGATCCGGCATCAGGATCATGTCTGACTCATTGATGCCCTTCCAGCCGGAGATCGACGAACCATCGAACATCTTGCCGTCTTCGAAGAAACTGTCATCGACAGTCGATGTGGGTACCGTCACATGCTGTTCCTTACCCTTGGTATCGGTAAAGCGCAGATCGACGAATTTGGCTTCTTTCTCTTTGATGAAGCTGAGTGCATCAGCGGCTGTCATTACAATCCCTCCGGAGTGTTCATTCAGGGTTACACAATCATTGCGCCCGGTGACGGACTCGCGTTACCGGGCGATCTGGTATTCCGTACGTCGGCGTGTTCTGCCTACCTGGTTTGCACGATTCGTGCCAGCTGATCGAATCAAATATCTACTTGATTTTAAATGCTTATTTTTGCCATCAGCCGACAAGGCCGCACCATTGTAGTGCATCACGCTGAAATATTGCACCTTCGTGGAACGGCCGCCGCGGATCGGCGGCGGCGGCCGGGGTCCCGCGGCGGCGCGCCGCCGCGAAAGGACGCTATACTTGCGCGCCAGCGCATACGGGCAACGCGATGACTACCGAAACGATACCATCAACCTTCCAGGAACTGATACTCGCGCTTCAGCGGTATTGGGGCCGGCAGGGGTGCGTGGTACTGCAGCCGTATGACATGCCGATGGGCGCCGGCACATTTCATTCCGCGACCTTCCTGCGCTCAATCGGCCCCGAACCCTGGCGTGCGGCCTATGTGCAGCCCAGCCGGCGGCCGACCGACGGCCGCTACGGCGACAATCCGTTCCGGCTGCAGCACTACTATCAGTTTCAGGTCATGCTGAAACCGTCGCCGCCGGACATTCAGGATCTGTATCTCGATTCGCTCCGTTCGCTGGGCATCGACCCGCTGGTCCACGACATCCGGTTTGTCGAGGACAACTGGGAATCGCCGACGCTCGGCGCGTGGGGGCTGGGCTGGGAGGTCTGGCTGAACGGCATGGAAGTCACGCAATTCACGTATTTTCAGCAGGTCGGCGGCCTCGATTGCCGGCCGGTCACCGGTGAGATTACCTACGGCCTCGAACGCATCGCGATGTACCTGCAGGGCGTCGACAGCGTATTCGACCTGGTCTGGAACGACGGGCCGAACGGCGTGGTGACCTACGGCGATGTGTTTCACCAGAACGAGGTCGAAATGTCGCGCTACAACTTTGAAGCCGCCGACCCGACGGTGCTGTTTAGCCGCTTCGACGCGGCCGAGCGGATCTGCGGCGAACTGGTGGCCCAGCGCCTGACGCTGCCCGCCTACGAGCAGATCCTCGACGCCTCCCATACCTTCAACCTGCTCGATGCCCGCCACGCGATCTCCGTGACCGAGCGCCAGGCGTATATCCTGCGCGTCCGGGGCATGGCGCGATCGGTCGCCGAGGCCTATTACGAGAGCCGCGAGGCACTCGGCTTCCCGCTGTGTCCGACGGCGGGCGGTGCCTAGTGGTGCGCGGACGATGAACGATACAGCGGATTTTCTTGTCGAGCTGGGCACCGAAGAGCTGCCGCCCAAGGCGCTGGCCACGCTCGAACGCGCCTTTGCCGAGGGTGTTGCCACCCGACTGGCTGCGACCGGGCTCGTCGGCGGCCCACAACGTTCGTTCGCGACACCGCGCCGCCTCGCGATCCACGTCGCCGACCTGCCGTTACGGCTGGCGCCGCAGGAAATCGAGAAGCGCGGGCCGCCGACCCGCATCGCTTTCGATGCCGACGGCAAACCGACACGGGCGGCGCTCGCCTTTGCCGAGGGCCTGAACGTTGCCGTCGATGACCTGGAGCGGATCGCGACCGACAAGGGCGAATGGCTCGTCTGGCGCGGCCAGGAACCGGGCCGGGATGCCGTCGACCTGCTGCCGGATATCGTCGCCGCCGCGCTGGCGGAATTGCCGGTGCCCAAGCGCATGCGCTGGGGCAGTTCCGACATCGAATTCGTGCGCCCGGCGCACTGGCTCGTGATGCTGCTCGGTGACAAGGTCATCCCTGCGCACATTCTCGGCATCACCGCCGGCAACGCCACACGTGGCCATCGGTTTCATGCCCCGGCGCCCATCACGCTGCCATCGCCGGCCGCCTACGAACAATGCCTCGCCGAGCAGGGCCATGTCATCGCGGATTTCGGCCGGCGGCGCGCACGTGTCACCGAACTGGCTGAGGCGGCCGCAGCCGCTATCGGCGGACATGCGGTCATCGAGCCGGCCGTGCTCGATGAAGTCACGGCGCTCGTCGAGTGGCCGATGCCGGTGTGCGGACAATTCGACGCCCGCTTCCTGACGCTACCCGAAGAAGTGCTGATCGCAACGCTGCAGGAACATCAACGGTATTTCCCGGTGCGTGACAGCGCCGGCAAGTTGCTGCCGAATTTCATCGCGATCAGCAATCTCGACAGCACGGATCCGGACAAGGTCCGCGAGGGTAACGAACGGGTCGTCACACCCCGACTCTCCGATGCGGGCTTTTTCTGGGCTCAGGATCGCAAGGCAACGCTGGACTCGCGACGCGCGGCGCTGGCCGACGTCGTGTTTGAGAAAAGTCTCGGCAGTCTTGCCGACAAATCGGCCCGCGTCGGCGTGCTGGCGGCTCAGTTGGCCGATGCACTCGGCACGGACCAGAAGATCGTGAGCCGGGCCGCCGAATTGGCCAAGACCGATCTGCTGACCGAGATGGTCGGCGAATTCCCGCAGTTACAGGGTCGGATCGGACGTTATTACGCGGAACTCGACGGCGAGGACGCGGCGGTGGCCGAGGCCATCGAGGAACATTATTTTCCGGTGCACGCCGGCGGCCGGCTGCCATCCGGTGAAGCCGGCCGCATCCTGGCGATTGCTGACCGTCTCGACACACTGGCCGGCATCTTTGCCGCCGGCAAACGACCGAGCGGCAACAAGGACCCGTTCGGTTTGCGGCGCGCCGCGCTCGGCGTCCTGCGCATCCTGATCGAGGAACGCCTCGACATCGACATCACTGACTTTTTGGGCAGGGCGCTGGCAGCCCAGCCGATCCGGCATTCCGGCAAGTCAGCGCCAAACGCAGAGCAGGTCGAGTCGCTCTATGCGTTCCTCATGGATCGGGCGCGCGCCTGGTGCCTGGACGGACAAGCGCCGGGTCTGGCGGCCGGCGCCGTGACGGCCGAGATTTTCGAGTCCGTGCGCGTACGTTGCCCGGCCTCGCCGCTCGACCTGCACCAGCGGCTGGTCGCCGTCTGCGAATTTATGCAACTGGAGGCCGCCGACAGTCTCGCTGCGGCCAACAAGCGGATCGCCAACATCCTGCGCGCAGCCGACGCGATGCCGGACGGAACAATTGACGAAGCGCTATTCGAAAATGCGCAGGAACGGGCGCTGTACGACGCCATCAACGCGGTAGGCGCGCCACACGAGACCGATCTTGCGTCACGTGATTATGCACGGGCGTTAACCCGACTCGCCGGCCTTGCCGGCCCTGTCGACGCATTCTTCGATGCGGTACTCGTCATGGCCGAGGACGAACGATTGCGCCGCAACCGGTTGTCGATGCTCGACGGCATTCGTCGGTTGTTCCTGGCTATCGCGGATATTTCCTGCATACCAACACGCTGATAATGAACCGGTGAATGCAGTCTCCATCAGACCTGAGCGGCGGTCACTTATCGTTCTCGACCGCGATGGCGTCATTAATCGCGATTCACCGGATTTCGTCAAAAACCCGGAGGAATGGATCGCTTTACCGGGGAGCCCGGAAGCCATTGCGCAATTGACGGATGCCGGGTTCACGGTCGTCGTCGCGACCAACCAGTCGGGTGTCGCACGCGGTCTTTTTTCGCCAGACATGCTCACCGCCATTCACAACAAAATGTCGGCGGTAATCACGCGGGCCGGCGGGCACATCGACGCAATCCATGTCTGCCCGCACGGTCCCGACGAGGGCTGCGACTGCAGGAAGCCGGGCACCGGTTTGTTGCGCGATATTGCGGTCACCTATGCCTGCAAGCCCGGTGAGTTAATTGTCATCGGCGATTCGCTGCGGGATCTGCAATCGGCCTGGGCATTCGGCGCCGAAGCGGTGCTGGTGCGGACGGGAAACGGCGCAGAGACCGAGCATTCGTTGCCGACCGGGCGGCGTGTCGAGGTGTTCGACGATCTCGCGGCCGCGGCACAATGGCTCGTCGGCTGATAAGAAAACAGATGCAATTATTTGGCTCAATCGTGTTTACGGCGCTCCTGTTTCTGAGCGTCGTGCCGTTCTCCATCGCCGCGATCTTGGCGCGCCCGTTCGGCGCTGACGCGAGTTATGCGGTGGCCGTGGTCTGGGCGCAGATGATCCTCTGGCTGTGCAAAGTGTTGTGTGGCCTGGATTACTCGGTCGAGGGTCGCGAGCACATACCCGACCGGAACTGTGTCGTGTTCCTGAAGCATTCGTCGGCCTACGAAACGATCGTTCAGTGGGTGCTGATGCCGCGCCAGACCTGGGTATTAAAACGCGAACTCATGTGGGCGCCGTTTCTGGGCTGGGCATTGTTTTGCCTGAGCCCGATCGCGATCAACCGCGGCGCTGGGCGAGCGGCTGTCGAGCAGGTTCTGCAGCAGGGCGCGACCCGGCTGCGCGACGGGCTGTGGGTCATGATCTTTCCCGAAGGCACTCGGGTGCGGGCCGGCGAATCCCGCCGTTACGGCGTCAGCGGCACGCTGCTCGCCCAGCAAGCGGGCACGGTAATCCTGCCGATCGCACACGATGCCGGTGACTATTGGCCGCGGCGCGGGTTACGCAAACGGCCGGGAACCATACGCTTCGTCATCGGTCCGGCGGTCGACCCGGCCGGGCGCGAACCGCGTGAGGTCAACGCGGAGATTCAGGCCTGGGTGGAAACGACGATCGACGGACTCCAGCGCGCGCGACACACGGCCGACGCTGATCACTGACGTCGTTCAGCCGCCGACCGGAGGCGTTGGTACCTAAATCACACGTCGAGGTTTTCGACCGTCAGGGCATTCGTTTCGATGAACTCGCGACGTGGTTCAACCTGATCACCCATCAGCGTCGTAAAGATCTCATCGGCGGCCACCGCATCTTCGATCCTGACCTGCAACAATCGACGCGTCTCAGGGTTGACCGTCGTGTCCCAGAGCTGATCCGGATTCATTTCACCCAGACCCTTGTAGCGCTGAATGGACTGACCCTTGCGTGCTTCTTCCATCAGCCATTCGATCGCTTCCCGGAACGATTCGACGTCGTTGCGTTGTTCACCGCGCTGGATATAAGCGCCCTCGCCGATCAGGTCCCGGATATCCCCGCCGAGATTGGCGATATGCGCATACTCGGGCGATTCGAAAAAGTGTATCGAGATATCGCTGATGTCTTCGAGACCGTGCCGCTTGCGAGAAACGCGAATACCGGTCGCGCCTTCGTCGGATTTGATGACTTCCATCGAGTAGCGCACGGCCGAACCGTTCACGGCCGCCTGCAAGGCTGTTTCGAGATTGGCGGTCCATTCGATCAATAGCGCTTCGTCTTCGAGATCTGTTGCGGGCAACTCCGGAAGATGGATCAATTGTTCGAGCAACAACCGGTCGTGGCGGCGTGACAATCGCTCGATGATGCTCATGACCGCGACATATTTTGCGGCCAGACCTGCCAGCGCCGGGCCGCTGATCGGCGGCGCATCGGCGGTGACGTGAAGCGCGGCTTTTTCTATTGCGACGTTCAGCAGGTACGTGTTCAGTTCGGCATCATCCTTTACGTAGTGTTCCTGCTTGCCACGCTTGATCTTGTATAGCGGCGGCTGGGCGATATAGATATGACCACGTTCGATCAGCGGTTGCATTTGCCGATAGAAAAAGGTCAGCAGCAACGTGCGGATATGCGAACCGTCGACATCCGCGTCGGTCATGATGATGATCCGATGATAGCGCAGCTTGTCCGGATCAAAATCTTCGCGGCCGATGCCGCAACCGAGCGCGGTGATCAACGTGCCGACTTCGGCGGAAGCGAGCATCTTGTCGAACCGTGCGCGTTCGACATTAAGTATTTTGCCCTTCAGCGGCAAAATCGCCTGCGTGCGGCGATCGCGGCCCTGTTTCGCGGAGCCGCCCGCGGAATCGCCCTCGACCAGGAATATTTCCGACAACGCCGGATCTTTTTCCTGACAATCGGCGAGTTTTCCGGGTAACCCGGCGATATCCAGCGCGCCCTTGCGCCGCGTCATTTCACGGGCTTTGCGGGCGGCTTCGCGCGCGCGCGAAGCATCGATGATTTTGGCAACGATCAGTTTCACTTCCTGGGGGTTTTCCAGCAGGAAGTCTTCGAGGTGACTGGATATCCTCGACTCGACGATGCCTTTGACTTCCGACGAGACGAGTTTGTCTTTGGTTTGTGACGAAAACTTCGGGTCGGGTACCTTGACCGATAGCACCGCCGTCAACCCTTCGCGTGCATCGTCGCCGGTCGTGTTGAATTTTTCTTTTTTGGTTTTCGCTTCGTTTTCGATATAGGTGTTCAGCGTGCGCGTTAAAGCGCTACGAAATCCGGCGAGGTGCGTCCCACCGTCACGCTGCGGGATGTTATTCGTAAAGCAGAACATGTTTTCCTGGTAGCTGTCGTTCCATTGCATTGCTGCTTCGACGACGACACCGTCCTGTTCTGCTTCTATATAAAGGACAGTATCATGAATAGGCGCTTTATTCCGGTTCAGGTGTTTGACGAATGCCCGGATACCGCCTTCAAATTCAAACGTGTCTTCTTTGTCCGTGCGTTCATCGAGCAGACGAATCCGGACACCGGAATTCAAAAATGACAGTTCCCGCAAGCGTTTTGCCAGCACGTCATAGTGGTATTCGATATTCGTAAAAATCTCGGCGCTGGGCTTGAAATGAATCAATGTGCCGGTTTTTTCGGTATCACCCGTAGCCGCTAACGGCGCCACGGGATTACCGAGGTGATAGCGTTGTTCGTAAACCTGACCATCACGAAAGATCACCAGGTGCAGTGACTCGGACAGCGCGTTGACGACCGAAATGCCGACACCGTGCAGACCGCCGGAAACCTTGTAGGAATTGTCGTCAAATTTGCCGCCGGCATGCAGCACGGTCATGATGACCTCGGCTGCGGATTTCTTCTCCCCCGTGTGCTCGTCAACCGGGATACCCCGGCCGTTGTCGCTGACGGATACGGATTCGTCGGGGTGAATCGTCACGGTGATTTCAGAGCAATGGCCGGCCAGCGCCTCGTCAATCGAGTTGTCGACAACCTCGAAAACCATATGGTGCAGACCGGTACCGTCATCGGTATCACCGATATACATTCCCGGCCTTTTACGGACTGCATCGAGGCCCTTTAAGACCTTGATATTGCTGGAATCATATTGCTTCGTGGTGGTCATACTGCTGTCCCGGGGGTTAACCGGCCGATTATACCAGAGTCGAGACTTCGCCATGTTCCACGTGAAACACCCGTGAAGATGGCTCGAGCGGCAGCGCGGCGGCATCCAGCGCCGTAACGAACAGTTGCAGTTCATCTCTCCGCAACATCTCCAGCAGGCGCCGCAGATGAGCGTCATCAAGCTCCGCCGCCGGTTCATCGACCAGCAACGTGACCCTGCGGTTGATCGCCCGCGACACCACGATGCTCTGCGCCAACACCAGCGCAATCGACAGCATTTTTTGCTGACCGCGCGACAAGCGATGCCGGGCCGCCTCGCCGTCCGATCGAATCGCCAATTCGCCGCGGTGCGGCCCAACCTGAGTTGACCGCAGGGACCGATCCCGTTCCCAACTGCCAGCCAGGGCTTCAGCAAACGATTCTTCCGAAGACCAACCCGATAAATAGGAACATTTAACGTCTTTTGTCATCATATCGTCACATATCGACGAAGATAGCGTTAAATCTGTCTCCACATACGAGCGTCGGGCCGCATCGATGACCAATCCTGACTCGATGAGTTCATGGTCCCACACCGAGATCACCGATCGAGACAATCCCTGGCGCAGACCGGCGTTTCTCTGCTGCAACGCTCGGCGATACCGTCGCCAGGCTTCCAGAAAACCATGTTTCACGTGAAACACGCCCCAGTCGATGAAGCGCCGGCGCCCGCTTGGACCGCCCTGGATCAATTCGTGTACCTGCGGGTCGATCACCTGAACCGGCAAGACCTTGGCCAGATCCGCCATCGTCACGCCGGACCGCCCATCACAGCGTGCCTCGATCCCCCCGCGCGATCCCTGGATACCGATTCGATGCCGACCGTCGCTGTCTCCTGCCTCACCAAACACGGTAAACCCGGACGTCCCGCTGCGAATCAGCGTCGACAACGTGCCCCCGCGGAAGGATTTCCCGCGTCCGAGCACGTAAATAGCTTCGAGAATACTGGTTTTTCCCGCCCCGTTGACGCCTACGATGACGTTCCGGGCAGGATGCGCTTCGATCTCTACCGATTCCAGGCAGCGCAGGTTCTGGGCCCGCA
Organism: Gammaproteobacteria bacterium; assembly: GCA_021773815.1. Taxonomy (GTDB): domain Bacteria; phylum Pseudomonadota; class Gammaproteobacteria; order Steroidobacterales; genus SMWD01. The sequence continues at coordinate 930 of JAJFJS010000141.1, read as the reverse complement.
AGACACGGAGGCCCGAATCGACATTCATCGCCGTTGAGTGGCTTCTCGTTCCGGCATCTCGCTACAGTCGCATCGGCATGACGACAAATTTGGTGTCACGGTCGCTTGGCGCCGAAATCAGGCAACTGCTGTTCGCATCGACGAATCCGAGTTCCACCTCGTCGTCTTCAACCGCCGCAAGCGCATCCAGCAGGTAATTGACATTAAAACCAATTTCCATGCTGTCACCGTGATACTCCACCTCCAGCTCATCGTGAGCTTCTTCCTGGTCCGGATTATTCGCCTGAATACGCAACGCGCCGTCCACGAGGTCGAGCCGCACGCCCCGATACTTCTCGTTGGACAGGATCGCCGCTCGCTGCAACGCGCCACGTAAGGTGGCGCGGTTCGCTAACAGCTTGTTTTCCTTAGGCTTTGGTATAACACGCTCGTAATCCGGGAAACGGCCATCGATCAGCTTTGACGTAAACCGGATCGATCCGATCACTGCTCGCACGTGGTTCGTCCCGATCGACAATTCCACATTACCTTCTTCACCGAGCAACTTCTGCAATTCCAGCACACCCTTGCGCGGGATAATTACCTGCAGCGCAGCGCCGCCCTGATCTTCGAGCGCCGCTTCACACAACGCCAGGCGATGCCCATCTGTCGCGACCGCTCGTACACACCCGTCTTCCGTCTCAATCAACAACCCGTTCAGGTAATACCGAACATCCTGCTGGGCCATCGAAAAGTGGGTCTTATCGAGTAATTTATGAAACTGTTTCTGGCCGATCGAAATTTCACGATTCGCCTCGATGTCCTCGATAACCGGTAAATCGGCCGCCGGCAATGTTGCAAACACAAAACGACTGCGTCCCGATCGGACGACCATGCGATCACCGTCAAGCTGCACCCTGACCGTCGCTTCATCCGGCAGTGCTCGACAAA
>JAJFJS010000015.1 GCA_021773815.1 Gammaproteobacteria bacterium | reverse complement strand
TCCCCCCCCCCCCCCCCCCCAACCGGCTTGCCCGCCTACTCCCCCCGGGGGTTTCCCGCGGGGTCCCCGACGCCAAAGACCGCTCAGCGCAAGCGGTGATTTCATGGCTGCCTGAGAGCGAAAAAAAACGTGCCGTTTGATTTCTGCGGATAAATTCAGGGACAGTCATTTCGCCAAGGCCGCGATATCTGCGCCGACGATGCCGGCATACATGTGAACTTGTCCCCTTCATTCCCCTTGAGGGTCTGCCGGTTTTCCCTTTGCTTTGCAGGGCAAGTACACTCCCCGGACATTCCCGGATTCATCGTCCCCGGCCATGCCCGGTTCGGGGCGCGAGGGCGGATCATGCAGACAACCCGCGATACCGATCAGCCGTGGCCGCACGCCGGTGTGGCCTGGTATGCCGTCACTATATTGGTTGTCGCGTTTATCTTTTCGTTTATCGACCGCATCATCATTGCGCTGCTTGTCGAGCCGATCAAGGCGGACCTGGGAATCTCCGATTTCGGCATCGGCATGCTGCAGGGTCTGGCGTTCGCGGTGTTCTATGCGCTGGTTGGTATCCCGATCGGCCGTTGGGCCGACCGCTACAGTCGTCGCCGGATCATCGGCATCGGCATCTTTCTGTGGAGCCTGATGACGGCGGCCTGCGGGCTGGCAAATAACTTCCTGCAGCTATTCCTGGCCCGCGTCGGGGTCGGGGTCGGTGAGGCGGCGCTGTCGCCGGCGGCATATTCGATGATCGCCGATTTCTTTCCGCGTGAGCGGCTCGGGCGTGCGCTCGGTGTTTACCAGGCCGGTGCCTTCATCGGGGCCGGACTGTCGTTTCTCGTCGGTGGCCTTGTGATTCAATTCGTCATGGGCGGCGACGATCTCGCGTTGCCGCTGATCGGCGCCGTGCGCCCGTGGCAGATGGTGTTCATTGCCGTCGGGTTGCCCGGAATCCTCGTCGCACTGTTGATGTTCACGGTGCACGAGCCGGCGCGACGCGGCACGCTGGCCGGCCATGACGGCGGCGTGCCGCTGGCGGCTGTCTTCCGTTACGTCGGTCAGCATCGGCGGTTGTTTATCGCGCATTTCTGCGGCTTCGCGCTGCTGGCCGTGCCGATTACGACGATCCTGACATGGGTGCCGACCTATTTCACGCGCGTCCTCGGCTATCCGCTGCCGCAGACGGCTTTGATGCTTGGCGCGATTCTGATCGTGTTGTCGCCGGCGGGCGTGTACACGGGCGGCTGGCTCGTCGATGTTCTGCAACGTCGCGGCTACACCGATGCGACATTCCGCGTCGGGATCATCGCCGGCATCCTGTTGTTGCCGCTGAGCTTTCTGGCGACCTCGAGCACGAATCCGACCGCGGCGCTGGTCCTGTTCGGCCCGTTTGCCTTCGTCGCGAGCCTGTCGATGGCGGTGGCCCCGGCGGCGCTGCAGCTCGTCGTGCCGAACCAGCTGCGGGCGCAGATCTCGGCAACGTGGATGCTCGTGCTCAATATCGTCACAGCCGGCATCGGGCCGACGGCTGTCGGCTTTATCTCGTCCTACCTGATCGTCGACGACATGGCCGTCGGCGCGTCAATTGCGCTGGTCAATTGTGTCAGCGTACCGCTGGCGATACTCGCCCTGTGGCGCGGGCTCAAATACCTGCGTATTGCCGTCGCGGCGCCCTGACGCGATCCGCGCCGGTACGCGCGCCGGTCAGGCAGCAGCGATACGCGCGATTGCTTCGAGTTGCTCCGCGTTCGGCGACCAGCCCGCCGCAGCGACGTTCTGGCGGATCTGTTCGGGTTTGGTTACGCCGGCGATGACGCTGCTGACGAATGGCTGGGCGGCCAGCCAGCCGATCGCGATATCGAGCACGCTATGGCCGATCTCATCGCCGTACGCGGCGATCCGATCGACGACGGCAAACCGGTCATCGGTGGCGAAGATGCCGCCGCCGCCCCATTTGCCGAAGCGAGTGTCGGCCGGCGCTTTCTCGCCGCGTTTGTACTTGCCGCTCAGCAGTCCGCTCTCGAGCGGGAAGTAGGGCAGGATACCCACGCCCTCGCGTTGGGCGACCGGGACGAGGTCCGTTTCAATGTCCCGGGTCAACAGGCTGTAACGGTTCTGCGCGGTAACGAATGTGGCGCTCGCATTGCCGCGCGAGAAATCCGCGGCCGCGGTGAGTTGTGCGCCCGTGTAATTCGAGCAACCGATCAGCCGGACCTTGCCCTGTGCGACGAGATCTTCCAGTACCCGCAGGGTTTCGTCGATCGGCGTGCCGGTGTCGGGGAAGTGATGCTGGTACAGGTCGATGTAATCGGTATTCAGTAGCCGGAGGCTCGATTCGACGGCCTGCATGATGAACAGCGCTGACCCGCCGCCTTCGGCCGCACCGCCACCGCCGCCGCGTTGGGCACCAAATTTCGTTGCCACGATGACGTCCTTGCGGCGGTCGCCGAGGGCGACGGCCAGCATCGCTTCGGCCTTGCCGTGCGGGCCGCCGTAAATGTCGGCGACGTCGAAGAAGTTGACGCCCGCATCGAGCGCCGCGGCGACGACATCGTCGGTTACCGACTGGTCGCTCATCATGCCAAAGTTCATGCAGCCGAGGCCGACTGACGAAACCTCGATTCCCGAATTGCCAAGTGTTTTCATTTGCATGCCGATTATCCTTCTTCCGGTTGTTCCTGCGTCGATTCACCCGACCGCCAGCGTACCAGCAGTGCCGCGGCGAGCAGCAATGCGTTTAATGCGCCCATCGCCGTAAATGGCGCTGTCCGGCCGATGCCGTCGAAAATGATGCCACCCACATAGCCGACCGTCATAATGCCGATGCCGCCCATCAGGTTGAATACGCCGATCACGGCGCCGCGGTTCTTCCAGCCGGCTTCCTGGCCGAGCAACGAACCGGCCGTCACGATGACGCTGATTTCTCCGGCGCCGAGCAGGATGGCGAGCGCGAACATCGAACCGTCGAACGGGTCAGCGAACAGGCCCATGGCTGCATAACCGATCGCGGCCATCGCCAATGCGATGCACAACCCCGTGACGCGGTTGATGTGATCGGCAAGCATACCCATGAAATACGCGCAGGCCATGCCGGACAGTTGCACGATGCCGAACATCATGCCGGCGCGAGCGACGCTTTCTCCGGTGGTCAGCCCGTGATCGATGCCGGCCTGCGTGACCCAGAGCGTCAGGAAACTGCCGACAACCACGAGATCGCCGCGACCGATAAAGGCGGCGCCGAACGCGACCGCGAGCCGCGGATTGTTCCAGCCCCGGCGGATGCCGTAGCGCATGCCGGAGAACAGCGACGCGTGTTGCTGGCCGCTGCCGGCGCCGCCCGGTGGGCGGCCGGCGAGACCGGCGCGCAGGCCGATCGCGGCAAAGGCGCAGAAACACGCTGCGCACCAGAATGTCAGGCGACCGGCCATGACCGCGTCATAGCCGAGCGAAGCAAACCATCCCGGCGCCTGGCTCAGTATCGCCGTAGCGATCACGACGACGCCGAGTCCCTGCAGCACGTTGCTGATACCGATCCATTTGCCGCGGGAAATCTCCTGCGGCGTGTCCTGAATCGTTGTGCTCAGCATAACCGGCGTCATCGCGACGCCGATTGCGAATACCACCCGGTAGATCACGAGCTCGGTCTGCGTACTGGCGAGGGGATAGATGAAATAGCCGGCGCCGAGGATGATGAATCCCAGCACGTACACGAATCGCCGGCCGACGCGATCGGACCATGCACCCATGAACCCGACGAGCAGAATCGTCACCAACTCCTGCAGCGCGTGGAGCCGGCCGGTGACCTCGCCCTGTTCTGCGGCCGGGATGCGGACGATTTCCGTCAGGATATACGGCTGCATCAGGCCCATGACGACGATCATCGCAACCGTCATGAACGAGGCAAACATGACGGCCGCAACATTCGTGCGCGTCAGCCCCGGCCTGATCCAGAGCGGGCCGAATCGGATACCCGATCGATCTGCTTCGAACATGCTCAGTTGGACTCCTGGCCGCGCCGCGCCGGGGCGGAAAGCCCGATTAAATCATTCGATTTAATCGGCTGCAACCGCGGTGCCGGCGCGCCCGGCGCGCTCAAGGGCGTGGCTGGGGCGTGAGCCGGGCCGCGGTCTCGGCGTCGATCGGCGCCGTCAGTGCACCGGACGCCGTGTCGATCAGGTTATGGATGAACAGATCCGGTTCGATGTGCTGTGTATGCGCGTGTAACTGGCTGCCGCGTTCACGGTCGGCCAGCGCATGAATGATCATCTCCCACATCAGCCCGAAGCGCTGCCCGAGGATGGGCTCCGGGATCGCGGGCAGGGCGAGCCGCAGCTGGGCGTACGCGCTGTGGGCCGCATCGGCCAGCAGGCTCTCGGAGTAGTGGCTGGTTCCCGACTGCGGATGGCCGATCGCCTGCGACAGGAAGCGAATATAAAAGCTGCCGCCCTGGCTGTCTTTGATCTCATCGACGATCGGGTAGACGAGCGTTGCGACGATCTGCCGTACCGGCAGGGCCCCGTCGTGTCCGGTGAGGGCGGCCGTCAGTTGCGTCTGCCGGTTGCGATTGACGCGCTCCATCCGGTAATCGAATATCGCGCGCACGAGCGCGTCCTTCGAGCCGAAATGATAGTGAGCGGCTGACGAATTGCGTTGCCCCGCCGCCGTGTTGATCTGACGCAGCGACACCGCATCGATGCCGTTCTCGGCGAACAGTCGTTCACCGGCGAGCAGCAGCGCTTCGCGCGTGCCGGCACCACTGTCCGTTTGTTTGCTTTTCGTCACGCCACCGATGGGACCAGAATCCGGCCGGGATTGCCAGACGCGCTGATTACCAGTAGTGCGTCCAGCGCGAGTTCTTGACGAACTGCGCGAAGGCCTCGCGCTTGTCCTGCGGCAGGTGCTCGACGTAGTTGCTGTGGTCATAGCGCGCCCGGTACTGGTCGAATACCGGTCGGTAGATGTCCATGTGCACGTCGGGAATCCGGTGCTTCTTACGGAATTCGGCCATCGGCAGCATCGCGAATTCCTTGGTCTCGAAAGGCCCGGCCTTGGCGAGCTCGACGCCGCGCGGACCGAAGATTGCGGAGCGGCCGGAACCGCCGTAGGAGGCTTCGTCGAAATAGGACCGCTTGCCGTTGCCGCCGGTGGGTGCGCCGATCGAATTGTTCGCAATCAGCGTGTAAACGCTGTTGTGATAGGAGGTCAGGCGCATGTCGTCAAACTCAAAGCCCCCGGTTGCGACCCGGCAGATGATTTCTGCGCCCTTGAAGGCCATGCAGCGGAACAGCTCCGGTTCGAACTGCACGGCCGACATCGCGATATTGCCGATGTCAGTGCGCACGACGGGCACGACTTCATCGACGCCGTACATCTCGACGAAGCGGTCGTAGACGTCGTAGATAGATGACGTGTATTGCTCGGAGCCGGGAAACATGCCCCGGACGTTGCGCTGTTTCCAGTGCTTGGCCACGACGTTGCCGTCGGGTCCCACCATGACCATCAGGTGCAGGATGTGGCCGGGCCAGTTCTCCGGGTCTTTGGCGTAGGTGCCGAATACGATATAGCACCTGTATTGCTTCGCCTTTTTCGCGACTTCCTCGATTTCCGGTCCGGGCACCTCCAGGGCGAGGTTGTAGTGTTGCTCGCGCGTCCATTCGGAAAAGCCCGTGATCGGGAATTCGTGAAACAGCAGCAGGTCGCTCGGCATGCCGGTCTGGGCGACGTCGATGCACTCCAGGAAGTAGTCCAGGTTGCGGCGGATGTCCGGGCCGGGGTTGGCGCCGTCGACGCCGCTGACGCGCGTCTGGACGACGGTTGCGACGATCATGTCGCGGCGCAGTTCCACTGTGGGGTAGGTGCCGTCCTCGCGGACCATGGGCTCGGGTGTCTCGGTCATCCGCCGGGTACTCCTTAAAGGCTGTCAATCTGTTTACGCAGGGGGAATTGCAGCTATGATAGCCCCAACCACAGGTGTCCGGCCGCCCGTCCGTGTGACGGAACCATTCGGTGAACGCACGGCAGCCGCACAATCGGGACCAGACGACATGGCAGTTGAAAAATCAGAGGCGGTTCCCGGCCGTGCCGCCGACCCGCGAGCCGGCCAGGGGGGCGCGGCCATCCGCACCGGCGAGGAATACATCGAAAGCCTGCGCGGTCGCGGTCTGAATGTCTGGCTGTTCGGTGAACGCGTCGACGAGCCCGTCGATCATCCGATGATTCGGCCGTCGATCAACGCGGTGGCCGAAACCTACGATCTGGCGGTGCGGGACCCGGAGCTGGCAACGGCCGAGTCGCCGCTGACCGGCGAGCGCATCAATCGGTTCCTGCACGTAGCCACCGGCGCCGATGACCTGATTCGGCAAAACAAGATGCAGCGGCGTCTCGGTCAATTGACCGGCACGTGTTTTCAGCGTTGTGTCGGCATGGATGCGGTCAATGCGCTGCACTCGGTGACGTTCGAGATCGACGCGGCCCACGGCAGTCGCTACCACGAGCGATTCATGGCCTTCGTCGCGCAGATGCAGGGGGGCGGATTCGTGATCGGCGGCGCGATGACCGACGTCAAGGGTGATCGCAGCAAGGCGCCGCACGAGCAGGATGACCCGGATCTTTTCGTGCGCATCGTCCGGCGCACGGCCGATGGCATCTATATCAGCGGCGCCAAGGGCCATCAGACCGGCTGCATCAACTCGCACTGGTTGCTCGTCATGCCGACGATGCGTCTCGGCGCGGCCGATCGCGATTATGCCGTCGTTGGTGCTATCCCCGTCGATGCCGACGGCATTACCTATATCTACGGGCGCCAGTCGTGTGACATGCGCAGTATGGAGTCCGGCGATATCGATGCGGGCAATGCGAAATTCGGCGGGCAGGAGGCGATGATCGTCTTCGAAGACGTCTTTATCCCGAACGAGTGCGTGTTCATGGACGGCGAGTTCGATTTTGCCGCCATGCTGGTCGAGCGATTTACCTGTTATCACCGGCGCAGTTATGTCTGTAAATCGGGCGTCGGCGATGTCTTGATCGGCGCTGCCGCAACGATCGCGGACTACAACGGTGTCGAGAAGGTTTCGCATATCCGCGACAAGCTGGTCGAGATGACGCATTTGAACGAGACGATCTACAGCACCGGCATCGCCTCCAGTTACCAGGTGCAACGGATGAAATCCGGTGTCTATCTGAATGACGACATGATCGCGAATGTCTGCAAACATCACGTCACGAAGATGCCGTACGAGATTGCGCGGCTCGCCCAGGATCTGGCCGGCGGCCTCGTCGTGACGCTGCCGTCGCAGCAGGAGCTCGATCATCCCGAGATCGGCCCGATCGTGCGCAAATACCTCAAGGGCCGCAAGGAGATTGCGACGGAAGACCGGATTCGCATCCTGCGCCTGATCGAAAACATGACGCTGGGCCGCAATGCCGTCGGGTACCTGACCGAATCGCTGCATGGCGCCGGTTCGCCGCAGGCACAGCGCATTCAGATTGCGCGCCAGATGCAGGTAGAGTTCAAGAAGACGCTCGCCAAGACGCTCGCGGGTATCGCGCCGGCGTCGGCCGAGGAAGTTGCCGCGGATTTGTCCGAATACATGTCGCGCGTATTCGCCGCCCGCGACGGTGCGTCCGAAACCTGAGCCGCCAGCGGTTTTCACCGGAGTTTCTTCGATGCAGGTTAAGCCCCTGAGTAGTTCCCCGAGTAATCCCTCTGGCAATCCCTTAGGCAACCCGAGTTTCCGCCGGCTGTTTACGGCACAGGTCATCGCGCTGGTCGGGACGGGCCTGAGCACGATTGCATTGACGCTGCTTGCCTATGACCTCGTCGGCGGCAATGCCGCCGCGGTACTGGGCACGGCGCTGGCTTTCAAGATGGTCGCTTACGTGGTTTTCGCGCCGATCGTCGGCGGCCTCGCGCACCGGTTCCCGCGCAAGCCGTTCCTGATTCTGATGGACGTCGTGCGCGCCGGGGTCGTCCTCGCGATGCCGTTCGTGACCGAGGTCTGGCAGATCTACCTGCTGATCTTTTTGCTGAATCTTTTCTCGGCGGGGTTCAAGCCGGTGTTCGCGGCCACGATCCCGGACATCGTGCCGGATGAACGCCAGTACACGCGCGCGCTGTCGATGTCGCGGCTGGCCTATGATCTCGAGAACCTGTTGAGCCCGTTGTTTGCCGGTCTCGCGCTGCTGGTCGTGACGTACACGGGCCTGTTCATCGCCAATTCGGCCGCCTTCCTCGTGTCGGCCGCGTTGATTGTCATGACTCGCCTGCCGGCCGGCGATCCGGTCGACCGGCTCGGCGGACTTGGGCAGCAGATCAGCTTCGGCCTGGTGTCCTATCTGAAGACGCCGCGCCTGCGCGGCCTGCTGGCGCTCTACCTCGCGGTGTCCAGCGCCAGTGCGATGGTGATCGTGAATACCGTCGTCTACGTCCGCGAAAACCTCGGCGGGTCGGAGTCGGACGTCGCAATGGCGATGGCCGCCGCGGGCGGCGGGTCGATGGTGGTTGCGCTGCTGCTGCCGAAGTTGCTCGACACCGTGTCCGATCGCCCGGTCATGCTGTGGGGATCGGCCTGCATGGCCGTCGGCCTCGCGCTGATGGGTACCGGGCCGGGGTTCGGTGGTGTTCTGGCGATCTGGTGCGTGATCGGCATCGGCTGGTCGCTGGTGCAGACCCCGGCGGGCCGGGTCGTGAACCGGTCGGCCGCGCCCGGCGATCGGGCCGCTTATTTTTCGGCGCAGTTTGCGTTATCGCACGCCTGCTGGCTGCTGTTCTATCCGCTGGCGGGGCAACTCGGTTCGCGGATCGGCATCGAAGCGACCGCTTGGGTTCTGGCCGTCGCCGTCGCCATCTTCACCTTGCTGACGGCGTGGTTGTGGCCCGCCGATAGCAGCGCGCCGCTGTTGCATGGCCACGAAGAAGTAGATCACGAGCATCGCCACCTGCATGATGAGCACCATGCGCATGATCATGGGCATGAGGGTGAGGGCATCGATGCGGAGAAGCCACACCGGCACGTGCATCGCCATGCGCCGGTCGAGCATGAGCATCCGTTCGTCATCGACGATCACCACATGTCCTGGCCGCAATCCTCACGGCCCTGATCGGGCCGGCAGACTCCGGGCTGCGTAACCGACGGAGTTTCCAATGCCGCCGAATGAACCTCGGGTGCGTCGGTTCCCGGCCGTGTTCAGCGGCCGGCCGGCTGCCTGCGGGCGTGTCGTCGCCGGGACCGGCGCAGCGCGGTGGTGAGCAGCAAGATGGTAACCGACGGCCAGCCGGTCACGCCGCCACCGCCGCCACCGCCGCCGGAAGTCGCCGGCACGGTTTGCGTCGCTGTCAGGCAAGTGGCTGCGTTGACGACGGCATTCATCTGCGCGAGGCTGCAGGTGGAGAAATTCATCGTCGTGTGCTGCGACGAGATGCTCGGGCCCATGATAAAGCCGCTGTCCGGTGTGGATGCGCAGGCGCCGTCGCTGGCGCCGTCATGCGGTGCGCCGAAGTTGTGGCCCATCTCATGTGCGACGATCAGCGACGTGAGCCCGCGGATGTCGCGCGTCAGCGATACGCCGGTGGCCGGCATACAGATTCCGGAAATCCCGGGTCTGCCCAGATAGCTGATGCCGGCGATACTGTCATTCGTGTCGTTGAGTAGCCGCCTGTGCGTCAGCAGGTGCGTATGGCCCAGGTCAAATTGATTGCGCTGACGCCAGTCGGATAGTTCGTCGAGCAGATCACCGCCGTTCTCGGTGTCGGAGAAGGCGCTCGGCACGCCGGGGGCCTCCTGGACGATACTCGCGACCGTGATCTCCACGCCGACCTGATCCGCGTATATCCCCTGGACGACGTTGAAAATCGAGGTAATTTCGATGTCGGTGTCGATGCCGATAGTGTGTTGGGCAACGAATGTCGGGTCGGCGACGACGCCGACGCGCAATTCCAGGGCGCCCGTGGTTGCGGCGGCGGTCGCGGCGCCGGCCGTGGCCTTGAGCTCAGTGCCGAGTTTTGCCAGCGCCGTCTGGGCGTTGATTTTGCCGCCGCCGCCGTCGCCGTCCGTCGCGCAGGACAGCAGGCCATCCGTGACGAGCGTGTCGGCCAGCCGGAAGATGACGTTGGGTGGCGCATCGTAAGCCGGCATATTGACGAGCAGATCCGCAACGCGCCGGCGCGGTTCGACGAGATAGGTTTCCAGGCCGTCATCGATGATGCCGCTCAGCTCGTCGCCGCTGCGCAGGAGCCGGAACCATGAGTCGGGTATGCCGCCCAGCCGACCGATCAATACATCGAAATCCGGATTGGTCAATACACGTTGCTCGTCGGGCAGCAACTCGAAGCGTCGACCGAACGCCTCGAACGTGAGCGGGCTCGGTATCGATGTCGCCGCCAGCGTCGTGCTGGCCTTGCTGACGGCCGGCGAATTGATGAGCTGTATCGGCTCGTGATACAGAATCGATACCGGGTCCTCTGCGTCGGCATGCGCCGCCGTTGCGAGCGCGAGAATCGCTGCGATCAGTATCGCCGGCGCGGCCTTGCGGGCCTTGCGTCGCAGAGGTATTTGCATCGCAATATTCTAGCCTTATTTTTGCCAGGAGTCCGTGCGCCGATCGAAATTCTGTGCATTTTGTGCGCATCGAGATGCGCCCGGTTTTACCCATTGGCCCGGTTTGCGGGCCGGTGGCCGGGTTACACTACGCGCCGCCCGCCGTCGATATGTCATCACGGCGGCGCTTGTCATAAAGAAGCCAGATGAGCCGATCGTTCGCCGACATACCACAGCGTCTCGCCAATCTCGCTCGCCGGTCGATGTACCGGCGCCGGCGGGTGGTCGATAGCCCGCAGGGCCGGGAACTGATTGTCGACGGTCGACGACTGCTCAATTTCTGCAGCAACGATTACCTCGGCCTGGCCAATGATGCGCGCGTTCGCAAGGCCTTTAAGGACGGGATCGATCGCTGGGGGGTCGGCGCCGGCGCCTCGCATCTCGTGTGCGGCCATACGACCGTGCACCATGCGCTGGAGGAGGCGCTGGCCGACATGACCGGTCGCGCGCGCGCCCTGTTTTTCTCGAGCGGCTATGCCGCCAACCTTGGCGTTATCAACGCGCTGGTCGGCCCCCGGGACCATGTTTTCGAGGATCGGCTGAATCATGCCTCGCTGCTCGACGGCGGCTGGATCAGCCGCGCTCATTTCACGTGGTATGCGCACGGTGACATGCCGGCGCTCGACGCCGGGCTGGCAACAGCGACGGACGGGCGGCGACTGGTCGTCAGCGACGGCGTGTTCAGTATGGATGGCGATTGCTGTCCGCTCGATGACCTGGTGTCGGTCACCGCGCGCCGCGGAGCGTGGCTCATGATCGACGATGCGCACGGTTTCGGTGTTATCGGTGAACGGGGCTGTGGAACCGTCGACCCGGCGCGGTACGGCACGAGCGAGGTGCCCGTGCTGATGGCGACGCTGGGCAAGGCCGTCGGTACGTCGGGCGCGTTCGTCGCCGGTGA
>JAJFJS010000140.1 GCA_021773815.1 Gammaproteobacteria bacterium | reverse complement strand
CACAATTTTGGGAGCAGAGAATGAACAGATTGCGCAAAAATGGAAACAGACGGCTGGGCGTTGGGTTCGCATTGGCGGGTCTTGTGTGTCAGCTCGTGTTGTCGTTGCTGCATGTTCCCGGCGCCATGGCGGCCCAAAGCGTTTCTGAATCAGGCAAGCTTGTCACCATTATCTGTACGCCGAACGGTGTTAAACGCGTCGTCATTGACATTGATGGGTCGGGTATTCCCGCCGATCTCCCTGAAGATGGTGAAGGTCCAACCGCGAATTGTCCGGTTTGTTTTAGTCTCGGTGGCGTGGCATTGGCCGTGCTGCCGGATGTCGTAAATATGGCGTCTCCGGTTATTTTCCCACCTAAGTTTGGCCATCAATCAGAGTCGGCCAATTTGCATGGTCTGCGCTTTCGTGCGTCTCAGCGTGCACCACCACTCCAAGCCTGAAGTCAACGATAAGACCTGCCGTCGCAGGACGTTTCATGTTTGCAAAGTGCGTTTTGTCTCGTGCCTTGCCGGCGTGATAGATCATCGATTCAAGCTGGAACTGTTCATATGAAAAATCTTCTCAATTGCCGCGCATTGGCCGGCACTTTCGCTGTTGTTGTTACTACGTCCCTTCTCACTGCCGGTCCGGCAATGTCGGAGCCAGGCGGTGCTGCTGACCATGGTGGCAACGGCCATCATGTTGATCGCCCCGACAGTCACGCACCGATTGGTGTGATGGGCGAACATTTGCACAAGAAGGGCGAGGTCATGTTTTCCTACCGCGCCATGCGCATGGAGATGGACGGCAGCCGCATCGGCACCGACAGCGTGTCGCCTGAGACGATTGCGACGACTGTGCCAAACCGCTTCTTTGGCCGCCCGATGCAGCCGCCGACACTGCGTGTTGTGCCAACGCGCATGACGATGGACATGCACATGTTCGGCATGATGTATGCGCCAACCAACAACCTGACGCTGATGGCGATGGTCAACTACATCGAAAAGGAAATGGATCACGTCACCTTCCCGGGCCCGCGCGGCACAACCCGTCTTGGCACCTTCACGACGAAATCGAAAGGCATCGGCGACACCAAAATCAGCGGGCTTTACCGGCTTTATGACGACCCCGTCAATCACTTTCATTTGAATCTCGGCGTGAGCCTGCCGACGGGTAGCATCACCGAGCGCGACACTGTGTTGGCCCCAACGGGGGCACGGCCAAACCTGCGCTTGCCGTATCCGATGCAGCTTGGCAGTGGCACATTTGATCTGTTGCCGGGCCTCACCTACACCGGCAAACTTGGCAACGTCTCTTGGGGTGCGCAATATCGCGCCGACATTCGTCTTGAGAATGAAAACGACGAGGGCTATGCGCTTGGCGATAAGCACGCGTTCACCAGTTGGGTCGCCTATAAAGTGACGCCGTGGGCCAGCGCCTCGTTCCGCATCGATGCCATGACGCAGGACAGCATAAGCGGTATCGATCCAAACATTGTCGCGCCCGTGCAAACTGCTGACCCTGACAACCAGGGCGGTGAGCGTGTTGACCTTATTTGGGGCGTTAACCTGCTTGGCCAGGAAGGTGCTGTTAAAGGTCATCGTTTGGCCGCCGAGTTTGGGCTTCCTGTTTACCAAGACCTCAACGGCCCGCAGTTGGAAACCGACTGGACCGTGACACTTGGTTGGCAAAAAGCATTTTGATCCGTGTTGAAGGAAAATGGGCAGATGAACAGTTCAAATGTAATCACGCGGATCTGTGGCGCATTTCTTGTTGTCGCGATGATGGCGCCGGCTGCGTCCGGGCATGAGTACAAAGCCGGCGGAATGATCATCGATCACCCGTGGGCGCGGCCATCGATTGGCGCGGTCAAAAATGGCGCCGCGTATTTTGTGCTCGACAATCTCAGTGATACCGACGATCGCCTTGTTTCTATCAAGACCGATATTGCAGCACGTGCCGAGGTCCACGAGACGGTGATGAAGGACGGCTACGCCAAGATGGCGGCGATCCAAGGCGGTCTTGCTGTGCCAAAAAACAGCAAGGTCTCGCTCGCCCCACGCGGTAAGCACGTCATGCTGTTTGGTCTGAAACAGAAGCTTGAAGACGGCCAATCGTTTCCAATGACGCTTGTGTTTGAAAAGTCCGGCGAAGTTGCAGTCGTCGTGAAGATCGAAACGCCAAAGGATGCCGGCGAGGCTGTCGATCATTCCAAGCACGGCGGTGGTGGCAAAAAAATGGACCACTCCAAAGGCCACGGCGATCATCGCGGGAGTTAGAATCTAGCTCCACCCACCGCCGTCTATCCGGTGACCTGGCGGAGCCGGAGTGGTGATCTTGCGGTTGAATTTGCTCGAATTAACGAGGGCAGATGCGCTTTGTCATGATCCACAGAAATGGAAAGACGACAACCTCCTTGGTTTCGATTTCGTGGGAATGACGGGTGCGCGGACAGGTCGGGAACCTATTGATGGGCCCATTCGTCTATAGTTGGTCGATGAAACATGAATTGGGACACGGTCAGTGATGCGACCAGACGAGGTTTCAACAAAATTGACTGTTGCCGGCCTGGAGAAGGCTGTCGACGACGTTCGCCTTGGAATTGATAATGTAGTGTTGACGGATCTTATGCGACGGCACAACCAGCGCATGTATCGTATTGCACGCGGTATCTTGCGTAACGATGCTGAGGCTGAAGACATTGTGCAGGATGCGTTTGTAAAAGCGTTTACGGACCTCGACACGTTGAGGGATGTCGCAAGTATCGGTGCCTGGTTGGCGCGCGTGACCGTCAACATGTCAATTTCCCGCGTT
>JAJFJS010000139.1 GCA_021773815.1 Gammaproteobacteria bacterium | reverse complement strand
GCTGCCGAGTGCGGCGGATCGGCTGAGCCCCGCGCGTCAGGCGCTGGGTCTGCCCGACCTCCTGCACCCCCAGCCGGTCGAGCACTTCGTGCGCTCGCCCAACGCCCCGGCCAGTGCGCACGTGTACGTCGACGTCTCGGGTTCCATGTCTGCCGTCCTTCCGTACGTCGTCGGCCTGCTGGCACCGTACGTGGCCACCCGGCGGATCCGCCTCTTCCAGTTCTCGACCGAGGTGTACCCGCTCGAGCTCGCCAAGCTGCGCGCCGGAGAGCTGAAGTCCACGTTCGGCACGGAGATCGACTGCGTGCTCGAGCACGCGCTGGCCGTCCCGAGGCTCCGCAAGGCGCTGATCCTGACGGACGGCTACGTCGGGGAGCCCAAGGCCTCGCTTGCTCGAGGCGTGGCCGCGCGCGGCCTGCAGCTGCACGCGGTCTTGCCCGCCGAGGACCCCTACCGGGACGACCTCGTCGGGCTGGCCCGGTCCCTCACGATCCTGCCCCCGCTCACGGGCGGGGGGCGCTGAAGGAGAAGCCGATGAGCACGACACGCAGCAGCAAGAGCAGGAGCGCCAGCGTCATTCCCCACGTCGCGGAGGACGTGCTGCCCGGCCACCCCGACCGCCTGGCGGATTCCATCGCCGAGCGCTTCGTCAAGGACGCCGTGATCCGCGACCCGAACGCGCTGGTCGGCGTCGAGGTCGCGGTCTTCCGCTCGACCGTCCTGCTCACCGGTCGCATCGCCGCCGGAGAGGAAAACATCTCCGATACCCTCTTCTCGCACTCGAAGATCGAGCAGGCCTTCCAGGAGGCGGGCTACGTGGGCCGCTGGGCCCTCACCGAGGACGGCTTCGCGGGCCCGGGCGCCGACCCGGACACGCGCTCCAATCTGCGGGTGCTCTCCGAGCTGGAGCTTGGTGGGCTCACGCCCGAGGAGACCGCGATCCGCGGCTTCTCCGACGACCAGAGCATCGTGGTGGGCCACGCCTCGGGCAGCGAGGGGACGGGCTGGCTGCCCCCTGCGGTGTTCGCCGCGAGGCGCCTGCGCAACGCGCTCCAGACGGCGCGCTCGGGCCATCCCGGCCTGCTCGGTCCGGACGGCAAGGTCCTCGTCCGCCTGCTCGAGAAGAACGGCCGCTACAAGCTGGCCCTCCTGAACGTCTCGGTGCAGCACGCGCCCGAGGCCGACTATGAGCTGCTCCACCGCTGCGTCGTCCCGACCCTGGAGCAGGCGGTCAAGGACATGAGGAAGGCGCTGCCCTGGATTGCCTCTTCCTGGAGCCCGGACCTGGTCAGGCTGAACGGTGGCGGCGACTTCTCCTGCGGCGGCACGTACGGCGACAACGGTCTCTCGGGCAAGAAGCTCGTCGTGGACCACTACGGCCCTGGGGTGCCGATCGGCGGAGGCGCTCTGTGCGGCAAGGACGCGCACAAGGTCGATCGCGCGGGTGCGCTGCGCGCGCGGCAGATCGCTGTGCGCATCGTTCGCGACACCGAAGCCCGCGAGGCGACCGTGCGTCTGGGGTTCCTGCCCGGCCAGTGCACGCCGGCCTTTCTCGAAGCCCAGGTGGACGGCACCTGGCTCGACGGCGACGCCGTGGCGAAGCTGGTGCCGCTCCCCGACCTGTCGCTCGAGAAGACCTTCGAAGAGCTCGCGCTCGGAAAGGCCAGGTGGCACGTCGTCGCGCGGAAGGGGTACTTCGGCTGGGACTGGAGCTGGGAGCGTTGAGGACCGGGGTCGCTGGGTCGGCGACGCTCGATGAACGGAGGAGTGGGCGAATGACGGGAGAGAAGCGGGACGGGAGACCCAGCGTCTCGGAGACGACGAACCGGGGCTCCCGGCAGGAGCTGGCCGAATTCGTGCCCGTGCAGAGGCCTTCCGATGCGGCGGAGCGAGCCGCACTCCTGGCGCGGATCGATGCGATCGAGCCGGGCGACGAGGTCGAGCGATTCGACGCGGTGACGGAGCTTGCGCAGCACTGCAGCCACACGGGCAGGCAGCGCGAAGCGCTCCCTCACCTCGCGGCGCTCACCCGAGAGGCCAGCGACCCCGAGGTGATCGCCCGAGCGCACCTGGTCGGGGGTCAGCTGTTGGAGCAGGTCGCCGACTTCCGCGCTGCTGCCGATCTCTACACGCGCGGAGCGAGTGCGGGCCCGACGTCACGCTTCACGAGCTACTTCCTCTCCAACAACCTCGGCTTCTGCTTGAACGAGTTCGGCCTGCACCGCAAGGCCGTCGCGCACTGCTGCGCTGCGATCGGTGCCGATCCCCGTCGCCACAACGCCTACAAGAACCTGGGGCTCGCGCTCGAGGGTCTGGGCCTCTTGCCCGAGGCCATCCAGGCCTACCTCGCAGCCGCCGCTCGCGCTCCAGGCGACTGCCGGGCGCTGAACCGGATCGAGGCGATCGTGGAAGAACGGCCCGGCCTGCTGACGAGAGAGCAGGCTGAGAGCCTCGAACACTATCAGGCGGAGTACCGCCAGGTCCTGGACCTGCTCAGCTGATCGGAGCGGTTCTTGTGCCCGAACGGCTGATCCCGAGCCGGTTGTTGAATCGGACCCCACGCTGCCCTACTGCTAGGTCCTAGCGGAGGACGCACGAATGGGAAGCAAGGGGACGACCGAACCGGGCTACGTCAACTCGCGAAAGCAGCGTGTGATCCGTCCCACCGGGATGCCAGGGACGGACCACATGCAATACATCTACGTTCTGGAGTGCGGAGTCTGCTCCCATCGATACGGTGCCAACGGATCCGACATCCACATTCGCAAGTGCCCGGAGTGCCAAGGCGGGCAGCCGGGCCTCGACTTCGGTGAGAGCCCGCCACTCGCACCGCATCGAGTCGCAGGAGTCGACAGCTGCCCTGCGGGATGGTTTCGCATCGTGCGCGACGTGACCGGCGGCGCTCTCGATTTCCAAGTCGTTTCAACCGCCTCAGATCTTCTCGACGTCGAATCCCGCCCGGACGTCGTCGCCATCGACATTCCGGTTGGGCTTCCCGCGAGCGGCAGCCGGATCTGCGATCTCGAAGCGCGCCGGCACCTTGGGAGTCCTCGCGGCAGCAGTGTCTTCCCGGCGCCGATTCGTCCTGCGCTCTCGGCCGCCAGCCACGAGGAGGCATCCTCCATCACCGAGGCGGTCGATGGACGACGGGTTGCAGCTCAAGCTTGGGGCATCTTTCCGAAGGTCTGCGAGGTAGATCGACTGCTGCAGGAAGATCCCGAGGCCAGAAGTCGTTTTCGAGAGGTTCACCCCGAGGTCTCGTTCTGGGCCTGGAACGACGGCCGTCCGATCGCCCCTGGCAAGAAGACCGAGCCTGGCCGCGCAGCTCGCCTCCAACTCGCCGAGGCGTGGCTCGGTCCAGAGCTCCTGACGCGGGCTCGAGCGTCCCGCCGGAAGAAGGATCTTGGCGACGACGACATTCTCGACGCGGTTGCAGCACTCTGGACCGCGACCCGGATCGCCAACGGTACGGCCCAGACGCTTCCCATCGATCCCCCGAAAGACGGGGCGGGGCTACCAATGGAGATCGTCTATTGAGTCCGGCTATACCAACACGCAGGGAGGAAACTGTGTGAGGAGACGTCGCAACAACCTTCAGGCGCGTTGGGCAGCAAGTGCCGTTCTTGGCTCCCTCGCCGTCGGGTGTGCCGTCGCGTCGCCGATCCGGCCGGCGGCTACCAGCAAGTCCCCGTTCTGGTTCCCCATCTGGGGCGGCTCGGTACAAGTCATCTCCGAGGTGCCCGAGGGCGAGCAGTACCGGATCTCCCATCGTGGCTCCACCGGCTTCACGGCGGTTTCGGCACTCAAACGCACGGCGCAGCGCCGGGCGGAGCAGTGGTGTGGAGAGGAACACGCGATGACACCGATCTCCGAACGGAGGTCACGCGGTCTACACATCCTCGGGAACTTTCCGCGCTACGAGATGATCTTTGTCTGCGAACCGAAGGAACGGCCTGAGTTGGCACCAGACTCGAGGTCGGAGGATGCGTACGACGAACTCCGGCGTCTGAAGAGCCTCCTCGACGATGGGATCATCACCGAGGAGGAGTTCCAGAGAGAAAAGCGGCGGATCCTTGGTCATTGAGAGCAGGCACTCAGGGATGGCCGGACACAAGCAGCGGAGTTACCTGGCTGAGCGCGAAGCAGCACAGCGAGAGCACACGCTGCCAACGGACCTCGCCGAGGCGGGCTCTGAAGGGTCGCCACGTCGCCGAAGAGAACGAAGAGCGCTGACCACCCCAGGCCCCCCCGACTGACCGTTCGAGACACCGGACCCCACATACACCGCGGGGGCAAGTCCCAATCCCTGTGCGGCACAGGCTGCCAAGGCCGCAGCTCAGGCGGGGCTCATCACGAACCAGGAGAAGTCAGGGTGTCCTTCAAGCCGACGCCGGCCCCGGCCGGATCCGCGCCCGCCGCGGCGCGGGGCTCGCCCCGCGACGCACGATGCCGCGCATCAGCCGCCCCAGCAGATCCGCACCGGTCACGATGCGGCGCTGCTCGCCCCAGAGCAGGATCAGGTCGCGGTCGATCACGTCATCGTCCTGGCTCTCCGGCTCCACCTGCAGCCGGCGGATCACGTCGCCGAGCGGCTCGTCCGGCCGGGTCACCACCAGCGGGCGGTGGCAGAAGGAGTAGGGGTCCGGGGTGCCGGCTTGGAAGAGCGTCTCGCGCAGGAAGGCGTCGGCGTCGAGCACCAGCGCTGGCGCGCCCTCGCTGTCCACCAGGATCACCCACTTGCGCCCGCTGGCCTGGATCTTCTGCAGGAAGGGGTCGTCCACGCTGGGCCGGAACTCCGGAAAGACCGGCAGGTCGACGACGACGGGCAACTCGATCACGCTGGCCTCGTCCACGGGCTCACCCTCGTCGCAGACCGGCAGATCGTCCAGCACCAGGAAGTTGAGCGCGCCCAGGCCCTCCCGATGCTCGAGATCCGCGTCCTCGGCCAGCATGTGCCGGCGGATCACCTCGCGCAGTTCCCGCTCGCGAAAGAAGGAGACCTCCTCCTGCCCGAGCCAGCGATCGAGCACCATCGCCGAGGGCTTGGCCACCGGGTAGAGGAGCTTCTGATAGATCCGGATCACGAAGGAGAGCCGCGAGCCAATGTGCATCGCGTTCCGGGAGAACCACGCCTGGGGCAGGATCTCTCCGACGATGGTGATGCCGACGGTGGAGAAGAAGAAGGCGCTCACTCCATAGAGCACCGAATCCGAGAGCAGCGTGAGCAGGCAGTTCACGCTCACGTTGCCCCACAGGATGGTGGTGAGCAGGAAGTTCGAGTCGCGACGGAGCGCCAGGATCTTGATGGCGTCCTCGTCCCCGGCCTTGGCCTCCACCTCGAGCTGCAAGCGGGAGAGCCCGAGCAGGGCGAGGTTCAGGCCGGAGAAGATCCCGGACTGGGTGAGACAGAAGGCGATACCGAGCCAGATCCAGGGCTCCATGGCGGACTCCGACGTGAAGTTGAGGCGGAGGCGCAGCGCGAGCGCAGCGGCCAGGCCGATGCCGCCTCTTCAGAGCCTCTTCCTACCGGTCGGGGCGGCACCCCGCCAGCCTGCTCGGTCGCCCGGGCAGGAGCGTCCGGGCCGCGGGGTGCCAGCGGGCGGACCCAGGGAGACCTGCTCCGATGCCGGGTTGAGCGCAGAGCGGTCGACACCGAAGAGGAAGCGCTCGAGTTCGGGGTCTTCGATCACGTCTTCGTTGAGACGGGCCACCCGCGCGGCCCACTCGCGGCAGATGGTCTCAGCGACCCCGACAGACGGAGGAGATGGTCGCTACGTCCCGGGACGAGTCGCGGGGTCGAGCCGGAGTGGAGCTGCGACTACTGCGTGGGGGCGCTCGGTCGGCCGGCTGTGCGGGCGCCCAGAACGGGAAGCTCCGTACGGAGCCGGATCTCATCGAGCGCACGTCAGAACCGCGCCCGGCGTGGGCGGGATGCACCGCAGGCCCGGCAGGCAATGGTTGTGGCGGCTGCAGTGATCGCCGAGTTGACCGGTCGCGTCGTTGGGGATGCAACGGCGTGGCTGGCCGGGCATCGGGGCCGGGTCGCAGCGGCCGTGGATGCATTGCTGGTCCGCAGAGCATTGCGCGCCGAGTTCGGCGGATCCGATCGCGACGCACTCTCCGCCTGTGCAGCGATTCGTCGCGCAATCGCCGTTCGCCACGCAGAAGTCCCCGACCTCGCCTGTTCCGGGATCGGGAATGCACTTGCCCGAATCGAAGGTGGTGATCGAGCCGTCGTTGTTGCAGTAGCCCGAAGCACACGGGTCCTTGCTGTGGCCGACGCAGGACTGTCCGAGTGGGATGTTCGGCTGGGAGCACGAGTCGCCGTCGCAGTACATGCTACCGCCGCACTGCACGTCGTCCGTGCAGTAGTCCATTTCGCCTCCCGTACCGTCGCCCGGGATGCAGCGTTGTGCCGCAGCGTCGCAAACCCCGGATCGGCAGTCGGCGTTCCCGCCGCAGGCCTCGCCGATGGCTTCGTCGGAGCCGCTGAAGCACTGCTCGTCCACGCAGGAAAGGCCCGCTCGACACTGCCCCGTCGCCGTGCAGTAGTCGCCCGCCTGGCCCTCGCCCTCGTTGGGGACACACGTGTGGCTGCGGATGTCGCAGCGTTTGGACTTGCATTCGGACTTCCCCTTGCTCGGCGCCAGGTCGTAGAGGATCGCGTCGAGCTGCCCCTGGCCCTCCCAGCAGCTCTCGCCCAGGTCCTTGAATGCGTCTGTGCACTCGTTGGGCTCCAAACCCGTGTTGCAGACGAGGCTCCCCTCGCAATGGCGCGTCAGGAGGCACCACTCTCCACGCAGGGCGGTGCCGTTGGCGGGCTCGCAGTTCGGGACGACTGGGCCGGTGTCGCAGATGCCTGACTGGCATTGTCGATGACTGGCACAGGTCCCCCCGTTTGGGACGCTGCCGTCGTCGACGCACGTGCCATCGATGCAAGCCATGTCGCTGCACTGGGGCGACTGCGTGCAGAACGAGCCGCCCGTACCCTGGCCGATCTGGGGCACGCAGAGACCTTGGAGGCAACGACCGGAGGCGCAGTTCTCATCCTGGTCGCAGGGGGCTTCCAATGCGACGGGCTCCATGCAGACCCCGCGGTCTTGTGTCGGGTTGTTGCAGCGTCGCGTTGCACAGTCCTCGTCACGGCCACAGCCCGGCAGCACCGGCAGGATCACCGTGACCCCACTGGTGGGGCGCCCGGCCTCCACACCAGGGCTCACGACGGCAGGCGCGCCAACCCGCCCTCGCAATCGTTTCTTGCCACGAGCGGGTTGTCGGCTCCGCTTGGGCTCGGCGGGTTCCGCCTTGTCCGTCTGCAACTGTGACTTGGCGGGCCTGAGGATGCGCGTTCTCTTCGGCCCGGCTTTCGGAGACCGCGAGGTGGGTTCTTCCACCTCGCCTTCCGCTGCGCTCCGCGTGTCCACGTCGTCCGCGGGTGCGGCTTGCTCTGCACGAGCCGCCGGTTCATCCACTGCGGGCAGTTCCTGGGGATTGCCTCTCGCCAGGCCAGGCAGCAGAGCCATCGCCACCAGGAGCAGGAACCCAAGGCCGATCGGTCGCCCGTTCGCCTCCATCCGCACCTCCGCGCGGCCTCGATGGTACCCGAAGCCCGGAGAACCCGGCCCCGGCGAGGACTCGAACTGCTGCGACCAAACACCGGAGCTGAGCCGGACGGCCATTCGGTCCCCCCTGTGCCGCAATGAGCCGCATTGAGCAAGAAGCGTCCACCTCACTCCTCTGACACACCCTCACCACACCGAACTGCCACAGCCCACGCGCACCCCCCTCTGTCGCCAAGGGTTAGGCTTTCGCCGGCACCGAGCTCGAGCGCCAACGGAGCCGATCGAGGCCCATCCTGGGGAGGTCTTCATGCCCGTCCGTCACGTCTGGCTCGCCCTGGTCGCCATGCTGATCGCCCTCGCGGCGAGCCCCACAGGCGCAGAGACCAACCTCGTCCTCGTGCTGGACGGCTCCGGGTCGATGTGGGGGCAGGTGGACGGCACGCCGAAGATCCAGACGGCCAAGGAGACCCTCACGAGACTGCTCTCGGATCTTCCGGTCGAGGCCCGGATCGGTCTCGTCAGCTACGGCAACAATCGCAAGGACGATTGCGAGGACGTGAGCATCCTGGCCCAACCGGGCGCCAGTTCGACGGCAGAGATCCAGCAACAGATCGCCGAGCTCTCGCCCCGGGGCATGACGCCGATCGCGAGCGCTCTCGAGAAGGCTGGAACGGTCTTCGCATCTGCGGGGCCGGGCAACAATCACGTCGTCCTGATCTCCGATGGTCTCGAGACCTGCGACGGCGACCCCTGCGCCTCGGCTGCGGCGCTCGCCGCGAAGGGCATCGAGCTGAAGGTCCACGTGGTGGGCTTCGACGTCTCAGAGGAAGAAGGCGCGCAGCTCCGTTGCATCTCGGAACGGGGCGGTGGCCAGTACTTCAACGCTTCCAATACTGCTGGTTTCGAAGATGCCATGGCCGAGGTCCAGCAGATCGCCGCGGCGCCTGCACCCGTCGAGCCCGAGCCGCGCGAGTTCTTTCGAGACGACTTCGATGGCACCGACCTCTCGTCGCAGTGGACCCTGCTGAACCCGGACCCCAACGCCCTCCTGGTCGAGGAGGGGACTCTTTTGCTCGTGGCGGGCGCGACCGGCTCGCTCGCGGACGAGACCGTCACCAACCTCTCCCTGCTCGAACTCGATCTTCCCAAGGGCGACTGGACGATGACCGCGAGCCTGACCATCGCCTTCCAGACCGGCGCGGAGACCTTCTCGATGGGGGTCCATGCGGACAAGGACAATCTCCTGGAGGCGCGGCTGCAGGGCGTCCACGGCTTCGGCAGCCGCTTGCAGGTGTTGGGCATCAAGCGCTCCGCAGGCGCCGACCGCACCTTCGAGAGCGAGATCTACAACGACATGCAAGCGTTCCCGACCTTTGCCGAGGGAATGGCCCCGCTCGTGCAGCCCATCGAACTGCGGCTGGAGAAGACCGGCCGCGACTATGCGGCCGCCGCGCGATTTCCGGGGGCCGAGGATCCGAGCTGGAAGCAGCTCGAGAAGTTCACGGTGCTGCGTCTCCAGGGCAAGCCGTTCATCGGCTTCTATCAGCGCCAGGACGTGACGGGCGAATCGATGGTGCGCGTCGACTGGGTCAAGATCGAGGCGCCTGGCGCAGGCGGCTAGGGGACCGACATGCCCGCATGGCAATCCGGTCAGGCTCTGCGCGGCGTCCCGCTGCGCACGGTCCTCGCGATCGGTCTTGCCTGGCTGACCGTGGCAACGCCGGGTCGCGCCCAACCCCAGAGCGAGACCGATGCCGACTTCGACGCGTACTGTCGGGAGCGCCACTCCAACAGCCAGTACCGGAGGCTCGACCAGAGCTGGGGGACGGAGCATGCCTGCGTGCAGGGCGGCACGCGCCAAGGCATCGACCTCGCCTCGGCGTGCGAGCTGACGACGGGCCAACCACGCTACCGGCTCTCTGGCACCCGCGTGCTCTGCGAGGGGGCGCCTCGTGATCCCGCGACCGACCTCGCGGACGACCTGGGAGCCCCGGACTTCGCCCGTTACTGCCGGGAAACGTTCCCCAACAGCGCCCACGAGCGGCGAGCCGGGCAGAAGGGCCCGGCGCACTTCTGCCGCCGACCGGGCGCAACCGGCGGGTTCACGTTGCAGCCCGTCGATCTCGAGCAGGCGTGCCAGCTGACGCACGGGGCAGCGGGGTTCCGAAAGGTCGGAACCCAGGTCATCTGCACCCGATCGCCGGCGAGGCCCGAGCCTTCGCCTCGACGCGACGCACCCACGCCACCGGCGCCTCCGAATGTTCCGCCCCCCGCACCGCCGTCTCCCGATCCGCAGCACGGTGCCCCCCTTGCCCCCCCGCTGCCCTTCCCGACGCCTCCGCCCGGCCCGGACGCCACGTCTCCCCCGCTGCCGCCGGGGCCGGTCTTCGCGCCTCCCAGCACGCAGGCCTGCCAGGCCCTCGGCGGCGAGTGGCACGACGGCACGTTGGTCCTGGTCGACCGGATCCAGAGCGCGCACGACGACAGGGTGCAGGGGCGCCAAAGCGGCTGCGACTCCCTGTACGGCGGTAGTGAGCCGTGCCGCCGTCAGGTGCAGGTCGAGGAAGGGGTTCAGGCGTACTTCCAGATCCTGATGATCTGGCAGTGCCACCTCTCCCTGCTCCGTGATCCGGCGGGTCGGAGCGGCGAGGACCTGAAGGCCGCCACGCAGGAGGCTTGTGCCATCGAACCGGTCCTGGCCGGCATCGCGAAGGGCGTGAACGCGTCCGGGGGCTTCATGAACCCGGCCCCGCACGTGGCCATGGCGGCCGATGCCAAGCTCGAAGAGCGCTGCGATTGCGCTCTCGAGACGCCCGACTTCGCCGCCCTGGTGCGCGAGCTTCGGAGCGACCACCAGGATCGGCTGCGACGGACGGCGGGCCAATGACCGCCCCCCTGCTCACGCGTCTCTTGTGCGCCTGCGTGCTGTCGGCGCTTGTCTTCGGGCCGGCGACGTCCGGCGCCCAGGAAACGCCGCCCTCGGAAGACGCCATCTCCTACCGACCCAGCTACCGGAGCGAGCGGGCCTGGTGGAGCCCGCAGGTTCGCGACGGTCGGGCGATCATCGATCAGATGCAGGCGAACGACGGAGTCGACGACACGTTGCGCGACTTCGGCTGGGACGACCTGGAGCTGAACGCCGCCTACGCCGCGAACGCGATCAAGAAGAAGGACGAGACGAGATTCAAGGAGTACGTCCGGGAGATCGAACGATCGCAGGGCCGGATGGAATCGCGCGCCGCCACGATCCAGGGCGTGCGGGACAAGATCAACAAAGATCTCGCCCAGGGCACGGCACGCTGGAACACCCTCATGGCCGGCGACGACGAGATCCTGAACTACATCGGGGAAGCTCTCGGAATCAAGGCGGTCGGGATCACGATGTCGGCGACCCTTCAATGGGTGGGCAAGCGGATCGACTCACGGCTCCTGCGCGGGGGTGGCAAGGCGCTGGGCCCGATCTCGTCAGCGCTCGCGGTGATTCGCCTCGCAGAAGCCTACGACGAGAAGGTCGAGATGGAGCTCATGCTGGGCCAGCTGCTCGAACTGACGGAGCTGCAGGCCTACCTGGACGTCTTGCTCAAGAAGTACGACGGCGTCCTCGGTGCCCAGGACGAGATCCTGAACGGCCTGCTGCGCGAGTTCCATCGCTGCGACTAGGGTGCCTACTTTTCGCGCGCCAACACCCGGCCGCTTCCACAGGAAGAAGAGCGCTGATCGCCCTAGGCCTCACCCCGCTGCCTCTCGTCGGCTCCCGCTGACACTTCGAGACCCCCCACCCCACATACACTCCGGGGGGCAAGTCCCAATCCTCCAGCCGCCACCGCACGAGGTCCCGTCCGATGAAGCTCCCGATCGCCGTGGCCACTGCCGTCCTGCTCGCCTCCAGCAGTGCGCACGCGCTCTGGATCAACGAGTTCCACTACGACAACGCGGGAGCCGACGTAGGCGAGTTCGTCGAGGTGGCCGG
>JAJFJS010000138.1 GCA_021773815.1 Gammaproteobacteria bacterium | reverse complement strand
TAACTCGGCGATGTCTTCAGGAAGCTCAAGATGAACCGGCCCTGGGCGCTCTTCTTCTGCAATGCGAAACGCTTCGCGAACCAGACTCGGAATAGTAGAAGGATAAACGATCTGCCGGGCGAGCTTTGTAATTGGCGTCATCATTGCGACGACATCGATAATCTGGAATCTACCTTGTTTGCTCTTGGTGATCGGCTTCTGGCCAGTGATCATCAGCATGGGCATCGCACCCAATTTAGCGTAAGCGGCTGGCGTGACGAAATTTGTGGCGCCGGGACCGAGTGTTGCTAAGCAAACGCCTGTCCGGCCAGTTAGCCGGCCATAAGTGGCTGCCATGAACCCAGCACCTTGTTCATGTCGTGTCAGAATAAGCTTGATGCTTGAGGTTCGAAGAGATTCCAAGAAATCCAGGTTCTCTTCCCCCGGCACACCAAAAATATACTCAACGCCTTCGTTCTCAAGTGCCTTGATGAATAGGTCGGATGATTTGATCTGTGCAATTTGGTTCATTGCTGCACCCCGTGCGCGATGTGCTGGTGTGTGGATTCAAAATCCTGCTCAGGAAATAGCTCATCCATAGCGATCGACCTGCCGTTTGGTTGGACGATACGAACGTGCTTGCCCTTCAAAGCCCGTGCGTGGTGAGCGCCGCATGCGTGCGCTATCAGACCGGTGCCGTATTCAATTTTCCCAACGAAATTCTTTACGCGCACTGCCTTGTCCGCCGGGTCCAAGCCACGTTGTAGTCTCTTGTCGTGTGTCGTGATGCCAGTCGGGCAGGTGTTCTTGTTGCATTTGAGAGCTTGAATACAGCCAAGCGCAAACATGAAACCGCGCGCCGACACCACGAAATCGGTGCCAGCACAATAAGCCCACGCGACTTCCGCCGGAGTGATCAGCTTGCCTGATGCAATGACCTTGATCCGGTCGCGCAAGCCATGGCGTTTGAGTATTCCAATTACGACTGGCAGCGCTTCTTTGAGTGGAAGCCCGACGTTGTCGATCAAGGGCATTGGTGCCGCCCCTGTACCACCATCTCCGCCGTCAACAGTTATGAAGTCGGGCGCAAATTTGATGCCGCGCCGATGTATTTCTTCACAAAGTGAATTAAGCCATCCGTAAGCGCCGATGACCGTCTTGAATCCCGTTGGCTTACCAGTTACCTCGCGGACGTGGTTGATGAAATCCAAGAGTTGGTTGCTATTGTCGATTTCCGGATGACGGTTGGGCGAGATCGAGGCGTGTTTAGGTTTGATTCCGCGGATCTTGGCGATTTCTTTTGTAACCTTGGCTGCAGGGAGTATGCCGCCCTTACCAGGTTTAGCACCCTGACTCATTTTCACTTCGAACATTTTGACTTGTTCGTGTGCTGCAACTTCGCGGAGCTTGTCGTCGGACAAGTTGCCGTCTTCACTGCGAACTCCATACTTTGCAGTTCCAATCTGAAATACGATGTCGCAACCGCCATCCAGGTGGTAGGGTGAAAGGCCGCCCTCACCGGTATTGTACCAACAGCCGGCAAGCTTGGCGCCGCGCGATAATGCGAGCACTGCTGGCTCGGAAATCGCACCAAAACTCATACCGGAGATATTGATCAGCGAACTGGCTTCATAAGGCTTGCGGCTATGCTGTCCTATCAAAACCGGGGGGGCTCCTGTCGCGTCCTCATCGAGTGTGGGGTAGGGACAATTGACGAAAATCTGCGTTCCGGCTGGCGTAAGGTTTCTCGTCGAGCCAAATGCGACGGTGTTGTCCACGCCTTTGGAGGATTTGTAGACCCAATCCCTTTCAGCACGGTTGAACGGCATTTCTTCACGGTCCATCGCGAAAAAATACTGACGGAAAAACTCGCCGAGTGTTGAGAATAAGTAGCGAAACCGGCCGAGAACGGGATAGTTCCGACGAACAGCATCTTTCGTTTGGGTGATGTCAACAATGAAAAGAAAAACGACGAGCAGAACAATAATGCCGATGGCAAGTACAAACAATGAGGAGAGCATACTAAGGCCCTCCATCGTAAAGGTTCCTAGCCAATCCATGGATCTGATTTCCCTCTAATGTTTGGATTTGCAAGCCGCGGTCATCTGGCCCTGGAACGCCAAATGATCGCGGATGCGCTGTATTGACCAAATGCCCATATAGGCTTTTGGACTCTGTTTGATGGCGAGCGCCGAGTCGTTGTGCCGGCGGGACCATTGTGGGGTCGCGCCTGACACAGGGCCGCCGGCAATGACGGCCTCGATGCAACCCGGCTTCACGGTTACGGCTACGTCGCTCTGCATTTCTAATTCCTGACGTTTGAATTGCGCTGGCTACGACAGGAAAGGTAGCCTTCCAGGACGATTGCTGTGAAATAGCAATCTGCTCACAAATTCATAGCCGTTGCCTATCGCCGGGAGATGTAAACTTGGTCTGATTACCGATAGCCGTATCACCACGTTGTTTTGGAGTGACGTCCGTTTGAGATGCGCCAAATTCGATATTTTCTCGCGGTGTCGGAGACGTTCAATTTCACGCGCGCTGCCGAGCATTGTAACGTTGCGCAACCCTCTCTTACACGTGCTATCAAAAAGCTCGAAGACGAATTGGGCGGTGATCGGTTTCGGCGCGAATGACGACGGACTCATGCTACAAATCTGGGCCGGATGATGCTTCCTTCCTTTGGCCAGTGTTATGAGAGCGCGCGTTCGGCTAAGGAGCTTGCGGGATCGAATCTAAAGGGTGAGCACGCGGTGCTATCTCTTGGGCTGACAAGGACCATCGATCTACGAATGCTGGCCCGTCCCCTGGCGTGTCTCGAAGATATATTTCCGAGCTTGAAATTGAAATTCTTCCGAGGCACGGCACTAGAGGTTGGCCAACATCCTGAGAATGGCGACACCGAGATTGCTGTGGCGGGCCCGCTCGGTCTCACGTGGGAGCGCTTTGCATCATGGCCGCTGTTCGAAGAGCCATTTGTTCTGGTGGTCAATAAAAATCATCGGCTTGCAAAAGACACCTGTGTAGAGATCGATGAGCTTGCCTAGAAAGTCAGTCATTTGTGCAGCCTGATCGCAATAGGGCCGTGACAGGATTGCAGGATCTGCTCAAGTGTTACAAGACGCCGCTCGTTGTTCGGTAACACAAAGGGGGGCATGGGTTGGCCAACTTCTGGCGCCGCCGCACCCGAGCTAGCCGATGTCAGGCGCTAGATCAGTCGATCATAGGCCGCGGCCATTGCGGGGTTGAGTTCGCGATGCCATTCAGAAAGCACTGTAACCCGCTGTTTCAGTGGCGCGTCCAATGCGCTGGCCTTCCCAAAAGCGTCAACAAGCGTTGTCGTGGATACCATCGATCTACCAACCAGCCATCAGTTTCGTGTGATACTGAAAACTTCAGAAGGAAGCATAGCGGCGATTGCGCGCGTTGCACTATCCTAAACCAGCATTTTCCAGCCACTCGACGACCCAAGCACAGACAACAGCATAGATAACATGTCCGATCAGAGCTACCCAAGTGATGCCGGTCCAGTTCAAGAAGAATGGGTTGCCAGCGACAAAAGACGCCATAAAGCCGATTGCAAAGATCCATAGACCTACGCCGTAAATGGCCGAAGTGATAGGCCAACTGACGTTCGGAGCAATTTTCTCGAGAACAGGCCGCGCAAGAAATATCCATCCGACCGGATAGCCGACTAATCCAGCGACGAAGAGATGCAGGAAGTGACCGCCAGAAGCCGAATTAATGTCAAATAGGGTCCTTAGTGTCTGTTGCGCCAACGGCACCGGAGCCAGTCTTGCAAAACCTGCTGCAGGACTGAGGCTCTGCCCAAATAAATCGAACACGACAGTCGCGACAGATCCGGAAACGACCATAAGTATCAAAGTTGCCAGACTAACCGGCGGAAAAGAGCCTCTTACGCGTGCGCTGGAATTGTAGACCATATCATGTTTCTCCTTCACCATTTGTTCGTCTCACATCCGATTGAGTTTGAGCGATCAAGCGTCCTGTCAGTTGATTAAAAGTGCAATGTTGCGGGTGAGTGCAGCGTTTGAACCCGCTCGGCAGTCATTCTAAAGATCTGTCGCAGCTACTGTACGGATCTTCTTCCAGTTTGCTGCAGCCTTCGAGATCGGTCCCGCCTTGTCTTTTTGGAACATGCGGAAGATTTGCTCGTTCAAGAACAGATATAGCTTGCCATCAATGACGGCGGCGAATTTAGGGTCGCCGTCAAATTTCTTTCCGACCGACACACCAAAAGTGCAAAAACCGCCGTTTTGGGGAAGGTAGGCGGTGGGCGTCGCCTGGAATTTCTTCATCGTTTCGATGGATGAAAAATAGTATGCAGCGCCGTCGTGGATTGCCGTGTGGGTGGCAGCACCGCCAATTCGATTGCCAATGTCCAGAAAGGCGACCGGGTCCACACCATGCATGCCCAAAGGCTTGCCAACTGAGGTGAGGCCATTGGACGGGTTGTATTCCTCCGCGGCAAATGTCGCCGGTGAAAATGCGATGATGCTGACGACAGCTACCGCGATGGTGGTTAGCGATTTCATAATCAGAACTCCTTCATTAAATTCTCAGCACGCCTGTTTGGGCACCACGAAGTTACATCCGCGACGAGCTCCTGCTCCAATACCTATGGTCAATGAGATTGAGAGCCTGCGGCTATGCTGCTGTACAGTTAGAAGCCGACAGTCGTTTGCGAAACTAATGGTTCGAGCAGATTGATACATCCGAGTTAGCTATTGCACCAAGGTCTGTCGTCCGAGACATGATGTTGGCGCAAGCGTGGCACGGCAGCAATTGGCCCTTCGCATCTGATGTGCGATGTCCGCTCTTAGATGCAGTGCCGTAATCCGATGATGCCACTGCCAGAGTTAATTGCACGGGAGCAGCCATGTCCGTTTTCTATGTGAAGCAGCAGACCGTACCGGCAGCTACTATACAAAAGCGGACATTATTGAACATGTAGCTTGAAGGATTCACGACCCACAAAGTCAGGACGGCTATTGTACGAATATCGGACTAAGAGGGGTGATACTGAAAGACTGTTCATGACTCAAAGCGGACGTGAATGCCTATTTGCACCTCAGTAGATACCGTTCTTTCATGCCTTCAAACTCGTAGTATCCGAGTTTCCCGGGAATGCATGATACAAACGTACCAAACCCTACCCCCACACACGATTGCAACGCATCGAGCAACGTCATTTCTGTCGCATCAATCTCTGTGTTTTCGGAGATGAGGTAACACTTTTCGGGAGCTTGATATTTGAGAAGAGAAGCGTGTATTTGATCAACGGTTTGATCCGAAGAAGGAATGAGATACGCGACCCGTTGATCGAGAATAATCTTATGCGGAAGCATGCCGCGCAATTTACCTCTCGCCTTTTCCCCACTCTCGAAAAGTTCACCAATTCGACGAGCTTGACGATCCTCGACGAAGTTTAGAAACCCCGCTTCGTGTTCGTTCATCATTTCTGCAAGTCCATATCGCGAGTTTTGGCCGCTCAAACACGACTATCAGGTTATCACGACTGCGTGTAACGGGCAGGCAAATGTGAACTGTAAGCCCTAGCCAGCAGTCTAACATTGATTTTGTGATGTCAGTTCTTGATGGAGAAGCAGACCTAGATCCACCGGCGCATTCCGTCTGCAAATGACCCACTGCAGACTTCTCGGGCTAGGCGCGCGCAACATCCATTAATTACCGCTCGTATACAAAAGCGGACATCGCCCGGCAGCTTCGATCTGAGCTGGCAATGTCTGCTATTGGCGAAAACAGCCATGATGTAGACTGGATATATCCTACGCGAAGGGCCACAAGCCGAAATCCATTCTCACCGTGTTTGTCATGGATCGTAGCGCGACGGACGTCGCTAAAGATCAGAAAAATTGCTCTCTCCAAACAAGACCTTAAAATTAGAAGGATATGGTGTAATAAAATTGATTACGGGCAATGTTGCAGGTCAACCACCGGGAAGGTAGAGCGTAAATGTTGATCCTTGGCCGCGCGGGTTGTTGCGTGCCGTGATCTTGCCTCCATGCCGCTCGGCGATCAGGCGCGTTATCCAAAGCCCCAGGCCAAAAGAGTCGGAGGCTCCCTTTGCATTCGAAGACAGGCGGGTGAAGGGGCGGAACGCACGTGCCAGGTCTCTGTCAGTTAGACCGGGGCCCTCGTCGGCAATCCGCACCAGCACATCGTCCTCGTGTACTGCAGCCTCACACAACACCAATCCGCCTGGGCGCGTGTGCTTAATTGCGTTGCTGACAAGGTTATCGATCGCCTCATGTAGAAGGTGCTCATCACCCCATACCTCCAATGGTTCGACCGAATAGCAGTGCAGGCGTACATTGCGGTTTTGGGCGGCTGGTTCATTCAAGGCCACGACGGTTTCGAGTACGTCAGGAAGCTGCACTGGCGCGGCATCAAACGCCAGCGGATCTCTTTCAGACCGGGCGCGCTGCAGGATTGATGAAAACAGAGCGTGCAGGTGATCGATTGTCACTTCGGCCTTGCGGGCAGTGCTTGTGACACGGTCTTTGTGACCGCCCGCGTTGCTGACGGCGATGCTCTCGATCAATAGTCCAAGGTTGGAAAGCGGACCGCGCAGGTCATGGGCGACCATCATCAAGGCGCTCAACTCGTCCGCGCCGGCAGGTGCAGGTGAGCCGATGACGGGTGCGGGGATCTCATGCCAGTTCGAAAAGGCTGCGTTTTCAGCTGAGTGTAGCTCTGTAGTCATGGCCAATCTCCAGTGCATGACGGGTGCGTACGTAGGTACAAGGATAAGAGAAACGCGCCGGTTGCGTAAGATATCTAAGCGATATTGGTTTGATAGCCACGAGCTATAGAGGATCTTCTGACTTGCTCCCCGTGCCGTTTCAGTTGCCAGAAGCCGAAACGCTGTGCGTGTTCCCGGGTTTGGTTTATGGTCAGGTCCAGCTGCAATGATCGATACGAAAGCCGCCGCACATGAGAGCACCTTGATCAGCCGTGATGCGCTGAGCTTGCTACTTCTATTTGCCGATTTAACGAACATCTCGATTGCACTCTGCGACACCCTGGCGACTGAATTGTCCAGTGGGTTCTTCTGGAGAACAGGGTCGCGCTAGTAATGAGCAAAGTGAAATGCCTAGTTGTCATGATTTCGATAGATTGGCAGCATGAACGACCTCAGCGCAACTGCCACTCAAGCCGACGAACGGTGTCAGATATGATCGAAGTCGAACGCGCAATGTCGCTGCCAAAAAAAGCCGCCCGACGGGAGGGACGTCGGGCGGCAGATGGCGGTTGTGACAGACACCAGTGGCATGGGGGCGCGGCGGCTGGCGTCACAACTGCGCGGGAGGAACCTGGTCGGGACATTAATCAGGTATATATTGGGTGTATTGTTTTCTCGATGGGCTTCCCGGCTTTCAAAAAAACATTAACCGAAGTGCCAAAGCTCTAGAAATACAATCTATCTCTGGTATAGATAGCTTTGTGCTATAGTTGGCAGATCCTTTCGGCTCCATTTTAAAGCTGCTCTGCCGAGCCCTCAGGACTATTTGCCATGGAGTTGCATCAGATCAGATATTTTCTGTCTGTCGCGGAAAAGTTGAACTTCACCCATGCTGCCGACGAGTGCAACGTCGCCCAACCATCTCTGAGCCGTGCAATAAAGAAACTCGAAGCAGAACTCGATGGCGAACTCTTTCGCCGGGAACGCGGTCTGACGCATTTGACCGAGCTCGGCCGTCTTATGTTGCGGCCACTATCGTGTTGTCTGGAAAACGTGAATGCAGCCAAAGACCTTGCGGCGGGGTTCAAGAAAGACGGAGCCGAACCGTTGCGAATTGCGGTGTCCAATTCGATTGAGCTGGATCTTCTCCGTCATCCTCTGACTGAACTGGTGCGCGCGTTCCCTGGTTTGGATTTGCAAGTTTTCCGTGGAACGGCATCAGAGATCGGTGCGCGTTTGAAGTGCGGCGAGGCTGAGGTCGCATTGGCTTGCCCACTTCCGGATACATGGGAACGGTTGGACTCCTGGAAACTGTTCAGTGAGGGCTTCCAACTGGTCGCGCCAAACAGCCACCCAGTCACCAAGCAAAACGCAGTCGCACTTGATCAACTTCGAGACGTGCGCCTTATCCCCCGTAGATATTGTGAGCAATTTGAACCCCTCGTTGAGGCCCTCTCGAAGTTTGATGCTACGCAATGTGGAACGGATACCGTCGCTTCCGACCAAGACATGATCACTCTTTTATCCACGAATATCGGCGTGAGCATTATGCCATCAAGCGCGCGGTTAAAAAGCGATTTGCAGGCGATACAAATCCACGATCTGAATCTAACGCGTCCCGTTACGCTATACGCTGTCTCAGGTCGAAAGCGTTCCCAGGCTGCAGCCGGACTCCTAAATCTGCTGCGCTCAACGAATTGGAAAGCTACCACGGTTCAGCAGGCGGCAGCGCCGACTGACTAACACCGCGTTCCAGCGGAACGTAGAGCAACTCGCATGGCGTCAATCGTCATGCGACGGCGAAAATCCGGGTCAACAAAACGGGCTATAATATGCCCGTCCGTCCCCACAATCATCGTGACAGGGATTGGCAATAGCCAAAAGTCGTTTCCGTGTCTGTGGGCGAGGTGAATTCCCATCTTGTTCTCGTAGAGGCTCTTGATGTCTTCGCCGACCCAAACAGCGATTCCCAGCGAAAGCGCATAGCCCAAATCGACATCCGTAAGGACCGCAAACGGCAGCTCGTTGCTCTCAATCAGTTTTGCTGTGTAGTCACCCGTATCGGGGACAATGGACACAATCTGGGCGCCTGCATGAACCAGGTCGTCGTGCGCTACTGCCAAAGAGCGCACTTCCATTCGACAAAATTTGCACCATTGCCCGCGGTTGAAACTGACGATCAACGGTCCCGCTGCAATGAGATCGCGCAAGCTGACGAGCCGTCCATTTTGATCAGGCAACACAAAGTCTGGCATCCGATCACCAACACCGGGCACGCCCTCACCGGCGCCCGACCGTGTTATCCGGTCAACGAAGCTGTCATAGGCCGTCATGAGCCGTGGAGCGAGTTCGCGCGCACGGTCTACAAATGTCGCGAGACGAACGTCCAGTGGCTCATCAGACGCGTCAATGGAAACCCACGCTTCTTCCAACAACTGTTCTGGAGATTTGGTATCTGGCACAGTCAATCACTCACAATTCTTATTTAAGTCCGCTCGCAATTCAGTCTGACTCGATTCCGAGTCTAATGTCCTCAATTGTCATGCGGCGGCGGAAGTCGGGATGGACAAATCGTGCTTTTATCCGACCATCCTGGCCAATCACCAGTGTCGCTGGACTGGGCAATACCCAACGGTTTGTTCCCTGAAAAGCTGGTAATTTTATACCAACTTGGCGGTAGAATTCTTGAATGTCGGTTGGGACAGAGACAGCCAACCCCATGCGTTCCGTGTAGTCCAGGTCCACGTCAGTCAGGACGTCAAAGGGAAGATCATTCGACCTGCGCAACAGTGCGGAGTATTCGGAAACCTCCGGGACGATTGAAATTGTCTTGGCACCGGCGGAAAAGAATTCAGGTTGCTCACGAGCCAGCGTTCTCAATTCCAACCGACAATACGGGCACCAATGGCCTCTATTGAAGCTGACCACCAGCGGGCCCCATTCGAGGAGCGAAGACAGCCCCACGAGTTTACCTTCGTGGTTTGGAAGTAGAAATTCGTGCATTTCGTCACCGACGTTCGGGCAGTCCCGACCCGAACCAGCGGCTTCGATGTCGGCAACAAAACGATCGTAAGA
Organism: Gammaproteobacteria bacterium; assembly: GCA_021773815.1. GTDB lineage: Bacteria > Pseudomonadota > Gammaproteobacteria > Steroidobacterales > SMWD01. Next base: position 12,135 of record JAJFJS010000138.1, on the reverse strand, counting down.
CGCGATCAGTTCTGGCCGAAGTTTACGTGCGACTTCGAGATATTGTGCAATGCGCTCGTCAAGCGGGGCGTTAGAAACATCTGCCAGCTTCCAAGCCTTGGTCAGCAGTTCCTTCAGGTCTGGGGAGGATGTCTTAGGCTGCGTCACAGTTCACGATGCCTCTGACGGTAAAATCAATATTTTCCGGTGCCGCGGGTGTGTGCGGACATCTGATTCAAAACTGCCCTGAAGCTGAGCGAAAACCGCGCCAATGTCAAAAGATGTCGTTAGGGCCGCCAATAAGCATTCTCTTCGAGTTCGAACCTGGGCGCCAATACCCGTTGGCTTACAGTTCAATGCGCAACACGCATAGCGTCCGGGCGAGAATAATCAACGGCTAGAAAATCGAAAATCCACCGCCATTTCAATTCGCTGACCCACACAGATAGCATTCTCCGCAATCGGATGATCCTTAAATTTCAATAGCGTTCGCTTCGGTCAATCAAAACCCAAACAGAGAAATGTCATGACGCACATTTCCAACAGTATGACCGTGTGAGCCATTATCTTGTTGGTGTCGCTGTTTGCAGCAGCGATAAGCGTAACGACCTAAATAACATTGCGTGTATCGCCCTCGAACAATCCGCTCGTGTCGCCGCATTACATTGGAGCTAGTTCTACGGTAACAGGAGGGTAGCCTTCACCGGTAGCAGGCACACACCAGCAATCGCAAAGCATATCCCGAATGACTGCGGCATTATTCCGGCAGTCGCTACGGGCGCCATAGAGGAGCGTGACATTGCCGGTCAACGACAACAGCATAAGTGCGTCTAGGAATTCTGCACAACACCGCATTTGCAGCTCCGCTTGGTAGCGGTTTACAAATTCGTCCCATTGATCAGTCCGATCCCCAAACCATATTCTTAGGCGATCGCTTGGCGAAATTTCTTTCATCCAGTCATCGAGTTTCACATCGGCCCGCGCAATGCCGCTTGGCCAAAGACGATCAACAAGGATGCGAATACCGTCAGTTGGTTCCGCGGGGGCGGAAATTCTCTTGATCTTGATCATCTTGCGACTTCCTTCGTTCCAAGCACCTCAAGTCGGAGAGTGGGCGGGCACATAGACTGCACCTGCCCGATAGCTAGCCTAAAGATCTTGCGCCGCGACCGTGCGGATCTTGTTCCAATTTGTGGCAGCCTTCGAGATCGTTCCGGCCTTGTCCTTTTGGAACATGCGGAAGATTTGTTCGTTCAAGAAAAGATAGAGCTTGCCATCAATGACGGCGGCGAATTTTGGGTCGCCGTCAAATTTCTTTCCGACCGATACACCAAAAGTGCAAAACCCACCGTTTTGGGGAAGGTAGGCGGCGGGCGTCGCCTGGAATTTCTTCATCGTTTCGTTGGATGAGAAATAGTATGCAGTGCCATCGTGGATTGCCGTGTGGGTGGCAGCACCGCCAATTCGATTGCCAATGTCCAGAAAGGCGACCGGGTCCACACCATGCATGCCCAAAGGCTTGCCAACTGAGGTGAGGCCGCTGGATGTGTTGTATTCGTCAACAGCAAAAGCGGTTGGCGAAAGTGCGGTCATGCCAGCGACCACTGCAATAACTGTAAGCTTCAACATTTTACCAGTTCTCCTTTGGATAGATGTGTGAGGCTTAGCCTCACCGGGGGTGAAGGAGCCGTACCCAGGGGCCAAAATCTCAAGCGTGACACGGTCGCAGGCACGTCTCCATAGCAACCCGATGACGGGCAGCTATTAGCGACGCCGCATGGATGCGGCGGGCCATGTTGTTGATCAAAACCGTTGATGGCTTGCTTACTTGGCTTTCAATATTGGGTCATAGAATTTGCTGAACACCATTTCGGTCGCGTTTGCGATATGACAGCCTGCGCAGGCGTCAGCTGGCATAGCCTCGGCGGTCTTGGCGTAGGGCGGTGCGTGATGTCCAAAATTGAAAAAGCCCCAGCCTTCGGTGTCCTTGAACCGCTGGCTATCCTTGACCGAAATATCGATGCCGTTGCGCTTACCGGGAAAGTAGCCGCGTCCGGACACTTCATCTCTTGATCCGTCTGGATTCGGTCCAGGAATGGTGAGTTGCAATTCCTTGAGCATGATCGTTCCTTCCGGCCATTTACCGCTTTTCCGATAGGCACTAAATGCTTGAGGCTGCACGTAGACATTGTGGTATTCTGGGAAATTCGCCGCGTCGTCGTTGAGAGCGTTTGGTGTCAACGGCGCGCCTAGGAAAACCCACTGGTGATAATCCTGCGGCAGAATGAGTTCTGAGTTAGCTGTCCATTTGGGACCCCAGGCCGGGTCAGACTGAGCGCCCGCAGTTAGCACAGTCCCAATTACGAGCCCGATGCCACAAACGATCGCTGTCGCAACCATGCTCGGAGCGTTAAATCCATTGATATTCATTTTGTTTCTCCTTGATGCACTCAGGGAATAATTTGGTGGCCGACGGGTTAGGCCGGTCGAAACCAAATCTGAATGTGCTGGGAGCGCAGCGATAGTTTCTCACGGTGAGTAACAACGTGAAAATGCCGTTGTAACAGGCATGAAACGTTAAAAAACGCACGAACTTTCAATGTGTTCTGTATTTTGCGGAAGTTTCGCCAATTCGATGTATAGTTGGATTTAGCGTGTAGCCGTTTTGAATTTCAGAGGCCACATCTTGGCGCATTCGAAGCACATCAGACCTGATCAGCGTGATGCCCGCGACCTGGACGGGCCTGTGAACGCAGTTGAAATCACGGCTCAATTGAAACGCATACTTGCGAGCTCCGACTTCGAACAGTCGCGACGATTGTGCAAATTCCTAACGTTCATTGTCGAGGAGACAATTGCGGGGCGCGCTGATTACCTGAAAGAATATATGATCGGCGTTGACGTTTTTGAGCGGGGGGAATCGTTTGACCCCCAGACCAGCTCGGTCGTGCGTGTCGAAGCTGGTCGGCTGAGATCGAGACTGGAAAAATACAATGCCGTTGATGGCCGCGACGACCCCATTCACATTACTCTACCGCCTGGGGCTTATGTCCCGGCTTTTAGGAACAATTCGGTCGATCCGGCCCTGACGCGGGATAAAATGGCCGAACCCTGGCGCGGCTGGAACCCGACGCCTTTTTCAAAGTCAGTTGTCGCAATATCATCGATGCTGATCGTTGTTGTCGGCGTTGTGGCGCTACAGCTATTTTCTGCGCGGCCCGAAGGTGGGCCATTCGCGCAGTCAAACTCAATTGCAATTCTGCCGCTGCGCAATCTATCCGGAGATTTAAGCCAGGACTACTTCTCTGATGGCATCACGGATGCCCTCATTACGGCCCTTGCCCAGCAATCAAGGATGCGCGTCATTTCAACAAGGTCGGTGCTGTCCTACAAGCATGTCGAAAAACCGATCGTAGCAATCGCAAATGAACTCAACGTTAGTCATGTTGTCGAAGGCGCGGTCATGCGTATTGGTGATAATGTACGAATTACCGCACAGCTGATCGAAGTTAAAAACAATCGTCATCTCTGGGCGGAGACATTTGAGCGGGAAATTACGGACGCACTGCAACTCCAACAGAATATTGTGCAGCGTATTGTGGCGAGCTTGGTGTCAAAGGTTGCTGCCGAAGAAATTCCAGAACCGGCTGACTCTCCAAGGTTGACGCAGGCTGCTTACGAGACCCAGCTCAAGGGGCGGTTTTTTCAAAGCAAGATGACGGAAGACGGGCTCAAGAAAGGTTTGGGGTTCTTCAAGGAAGCCGTCAAACATGAGCCGAACTATTCTTTGGCATACTCGGGCATGGCGGCCTGTTATTGCATTTTGGGTGGACACGGTTTCGAACTGGTCAAACCGAGTGAGGCGATGCCAGTCGCAAAAAAGTCTGCCCTTGAAGCACTCGCTTTGAATGGCTCGCTTGCAGAGCCGCATGCTTTTCTCGGAATCATTCACCTCAAATACGAGTGGGACTGGAAAGCTGCCGAATCCGCTTTCCGCCAGTCGATCGCGCTAAACCCCAGCTATGTCCAGGCACGTCTGTTTTACAGCTATCTACACGAAGCAATGGGCCGCAAAAGCGAGGCCATTCGCGAGGCCAAGTTGGCTCGCGACATAGATCCGCTTTCGTTGACGGTAAATATAAACCTGGGATGGCAGCATCTCCAGGATGACCGGCTAGAGGAGGCGCGACGCCACTTTGAGAACACAGCAGAGCTGAACCCAGATTTCTGGGGCGTGCACTGGGGTCTGGGACACTATCACCGGCGCAAGAACAATTACGACGACGCGATCAAGGCGTTCCAAAAAGCGGTCAACTCTGGTGGTGGCCATGCGCTGCCACTGAACGCCCTCGGGTACACGTACGCGATTGCGGGCAAGCCAGGCAAAGCGCTTGAGACTGTGGCAGAACTCGAGCAGCTCTCAAAACAAGGATATGTTTCGCCCGTCAACACGGCAGTCATCTACGCTGGTATGGGCGAAAAGGATAAGGCGTTCGCTTGGCTTGAGAAGGCTTATTCTGACCGTTCAAGATCACTTGCCTGGCTTAACGTCTTGCCGGAATTTAACGGGGTGAGGACCGATCAAAGATTCAAGTCGCTGGTTCAGCGAATTGGCCTGCCTGAATAGAGAGTTCAGCACCTCTTGCAAGAAGTTAAGGGTTTAGACAAAAGCGATCCACAAGGACTCGGTAGCCATCTAATGGTTCTGCTGACAAATAAATCCGTTTGATTTTAATCACTCAATCAAACCTTCAGTACATCGTCATATTGAAGAGCGGACGGGCGGATCGCTTGGACCCGCCCGGCAGTCATTCTAAAGATTTGTCGCAGCCACAGTACGGATCTTCTTCCAGTTTGCTGCAGCCTTCGAGATCGTTCCCGCCTTGTCTTTTTGGAACATGCGGAAGATTGCTTCGTTCAGGAAAACATAAAGCTTGCCATCGACGACCGCGGCAAACTTCGGGTTACCGTCAAATTTTTTCCCAACCGACACACCAAATGTGCAGTAACCGCCGTTTTGGGGAAGATACGCGGCAGGATTGGATTGAAACTTCGTCATTGCCTCCTTTGATGAGAAATAATAAGCAACGCCGTCGTGGGCGGCTGTATGTTTGGCCGCGCCGCCAATGCGGTTGCCAATATCGAGGAAAGCCACCGGATCCACTCCGTGAAGACCAAGGGGTTTTCCAACAGCGGTTAGGCCATTGGACGTGTTGTATTCCTCCGCGGCAAATGTCGCCGGTGAAAATGCGATGATGCTGACGACAGCTACCGCGATGGTGGTTAGCGATTTCATAATCAGAACTCCTTCATTAAATTCTCAGCACGACTGTTTGTGCACCACGAAGCTACATCCGTGGCGAGCCCCCGCTCCAATACCTATGGTCAATAAAATTGAGAGCCTGCGGCTATGTGCACTCGGGTCATTGCCAAGTGGGCATTCGCTTCCAGAAATTTTTTTGAACCGTCTACGAATTGCCCAAAGTTTTGAACTGATGCTTCAGCGTATGAGACAAGGAGCGGCTGCACTCTTTGCGACTCCTGCAAGCATAGCCGCAGGCTATCAATTCAAGATTCAAACGGTCTTTGAACACACCGGGCAGAGCAGATAATTTTCTCTCAACCGCAACGAATGAGATTTCTGCAACACCACGCTGCGGCTCAACCGAAAATCAAAATGGAGACTTACCATGACTCGTACTTCAGCAATCGCACTGATGGCCACCGTCGTTGCATTCGGCACACCAGCCTTTGCGGCAAACGACTGCGGCTCTGGCTACAAAAATTTCGTACAAAAAATGGGGACACTATCAACTACCGTACCAGAGTTTGATCTCGCAGAGGCTCAACGCAAGGGTCTTGCAGTTTATGACTCGTGCAAAGCAGGCGATGCCCTGGATACTCAAGGTTCCTGGGGTCTGATACTCAAAGAAGCTGGTACAAGAGGAGACTAGACTGCTAAATAATCGACACTTGGGATTTAACAAACGAGTTCTCGGCGGTTCCTGCCGGGAACGACTCCCTCGTGTCTTCGATTGGAGACCTAGCAATGACCCAAAATTCCAACACACCGCTAGCGCTGACCCTTGTCTGGATATTGTCGCTGGCAGCTGTCCTGATAGGCTTAATGAGCACCGCCTATGGCGAGACGATCGATACAGTCGTCCTCATAGCCGATCCACCTCCCAAGGGCAGCTTGGCCTATACGGCACTTGTGGAGATTGCCGGTCAGCCGCCGACAAGGGACTTAGAGCTAACAAAGTGCGAAGTCTGGAAGGTTTCGCGAGGTAAAGTCGGTGCATTAGAGAAAGCAGCGATCGAACTAGGGTCTACTGTGACAAAGCTCAGCGGCGAATGGAATAGTATGTTTCGACCAATGACTGCAGGTGCCGGCATGACTCAATCCCAGTCCAAGTTGTTGAAAGAGGCTGTCGGTTCTACCGCTGCCGCCGGCGCCATCGTAATGGAATCACCGAAACCGAATATTGTCGAATATGCTTTGTCCAAAGACATGCATTCGAATGCCAAGGATGACGTCCCATCGAAAATCACAATCCCTCTGCGAAAGGACCTGACAGTAATTGTTCAACGGTCAAAAATCACCCAATCAGGGAACAAATATGTCTGGCGCGGCTTCGTCAAAGATCGTCAAAATGATGCAACCTTGATGTGGTGGCCGAGTGGTCGCTTCTCCGGAACCATTCGTCACGAGGGACGAGTTTACCTCATCAAACATTTGGGCGGGGGCCGGCATTGCGTCATCGAAATGGTTCCTAACCTGATGCCCCCTGAGCATGCATCAATGACTGCTGCGATGAAACAGAAGATGAAAATAAACCCGGCACCGTCGGTCAATCGAAAAAGAGCAGAGCAGTCGGGTCAGAATATAAAAAGTAATCCAGACGATGTTAAAATAGATTTGCTGGTCGCTTACACGAGCGAGGCAGCAAAGCGATACACGGACATCAACAACGATCTGATTTCCCTTGCTATCGAAAATGCGAACCATTCGTTCCGCAATAGCGGCATTAAGAATGTCACTCTCAGAGTGGTGCATACCGTTGAGGTCAACTATTTGGAGAGCGGTTCGATTTTTGATGATTTGTATGCATTGTTGATCGAGGGTGATGGCGTGCTCGACGACATCCAAACATTGCGAAACGAATATCGGGCTGACATTGCAGTTCTAATCGAGCACAACCCGCAAGGCTGCGGTCTTGCCGCCAAGGTTAAAGCTGAATCAAGTCATGCGTTCGCGGTCGTGCATCATGAGTGCGCGATGTTGAGTTATTCGCTAGCCCATGAAATTGGTCACCTCATCGGTGCCCGCCACGATACCGGCTTGGATGACAGTAATCAGCCGTTTGCCTACGGCCACGGTTTTATCAATGGAACGAAGTGGCGAACCATGATGAGCTACAAGGATCACTGCAACGATTGCCCGCGTGTTCCCAGGTGGTCCAACCCGGATTTGCATATTGACGGCGAAAGCACTGGTAGTGAAACAAGCAACAATGCGCGGGTCATCCGTGAGCATGCCGCCCGAGTTGCCGCATTTCGTTAGCGCTGAGCATGACTGTAAACTAGGAAAATTGGAAAACTGCTCATCCTTTCGTTTCGGGTCAAAAGTGAGCGTACGCCCAGTTGGGTGATAATCTGCTTAAGGGAAAAGCGGACATTGTGCCTGTGGTCCGCGCTTCACGACCGACGTCCGCTTCCTCTGCAAAGCGGCACGCGTACACGGCAGCTACTATACAAAAGCGGACATTGTCGAACATGCCGCGTGAAAGATTCACAACCCCTTACGTCAGGTCCGATATCGAACGAATATCGGACTAAGCGGGGCGACAGTGAAAGACTGCACATGAGCCATTGCGGCCCCGGTGTTGCCGTCAGCTAATTTAACGGAACAACCATCCTCGCCTTACCCGATTGCGCCTCAGCGGTCGTGGCGAAGTTTAGGCTAGCAAAACCCGTCGGCGCTAAGTTGCCAAGGCCAAGCGTTGCTAGTGATGCTCCAACCCCGCTGGTTGCCGACCAGCCATCCAAGTCATCATCAAATGCGAACCAGTCACCCGCCGTCGTTACAACGATGCCACTCGCCAGCGCGATTTCTACCCCACCACCCAAATTTATCGCGGTATCCGCGTTGGAAATGACAGCGCCGTTCGAGAGCGCAAAGTCACCTTCGTTCACAAAATCCCATACTCCGTTGATCCGCGCGAACGGTCTGATCTCCGCCCACGATCTTTTGATCGTTGTTCCAACAGTTGGGCCAAAGGTCAATCGGCCCAGTCGGGTATTGGAGCCGGAAACAGAAGTTCCGGCAGAGTCTGTATAACTATCGCGCTCAGAATCCGTATAAAGAACCTTGAGTGCCGGCTCAATCCAATACAGTCCACGATCGAATCGTTTATCCACCCGTCCTTCCACAGTCCATTGATTGGTGTCGAAACTGGCGCTTGTACCAGCTAACAGTATGTCATTGTCGCCCTTCTCGTAGAGCACTGCCGCCAACATTCCTATGCCATTGGCAGTGCGTGTCGCCACGAAAACACCGCCCCCGTAAAAATCGCTTTCCAGTTGTGCGGCAAGCGCTGTCGAATCGACTTCACCCTTCCTCATACGAGAGAACGCACCAACCGACGTGTGATCGGTCAATTGGTAGCTGAGCCCGGAGGTGACCCACCACAAACTGCCATCACGATCGGCATCCACGTTGTCATCTTCAAAGTCCACATAGCGTCCAGAGACCCACGAATTCCATGGCGACGTACGGCGTTGGTTACTATCTCGGCGATCACCAACGAATGCTCCGGTCAAGTCTTTCATCTGCGTCTTTGCAAGCTGGCTGCGAAGATCGAAGCTGAAATTGAAACCGCTGCTCGATGTTTGGTCTGCAAGACCATCGCTTTGTTCCTGCCCCAACCCAAGTCCATATTTATCGTAGAATGGATCGCGCGTGTCGACACGAGAGGTTAGATTTAATCCTGTAGGTGAAAGAGTCGAATGTGGTCCGCCATTTTCATTGTGTGAATTCACGATCGCGTTAGGAATTCCGTCAGGAGAGAAGATGGATCCACCAAACTGGTTGAACGTAGACAACAAACCGTCGGTGATTTTCGACCGATCTTCAGCCGTCGGCCCGGTATCGGCGACTTCCGGTTCTGGCTGTATTGCTACTTCGATCGTGCAACTAACTGTCGCTGCTGCGCCAGGACCAATGAATTGCCACACGCCGGCTTGCCCCGCGCCAACGTTGAAAACAGCAGGGGATGTTGTGTTTTGTAGCACCCCGCCTGGTGGTGCGAACACCACATCAAAACCGCCAGCGACAGAGGCGTTGATGCGGTCACCAGTAACAACTGTGAGCTCTAGTGAACTCCCGCCAAGGATGGTGAACGATCCGCCGCCCTGCGACGGGTCAAGCTGAGCGCATACTCGGCTATCCGTCGTTGCGAGTGCTTTGCCAGCAGAAATCACCGGTACGAATCCAAAAAACACAATCACCATCACGCTGATTTTCGCAAATTTAGAAAAAAACTGTTTTTGTGAAAGGTGCGTTCTTGTGAGTATCCGCATTTCCAGGAACCCTTCGCTAGTTTCAGCCAGTAGAAAATACAATAGACGTTGAAAACATGGTTGTGATTCGATGTGGTATTACAATTTAAAACGTATTAGTTGCAGTGGATGGCACCGAATTTTTGCCAATCGTGATAAATTTAATAAAGGAACGTCATTAGTTGCCAAATCGCCGTGACATCGTGAAGGGAACTGGCTCTACCCTGGCGCTTAGTTTAGTTGGAGCGAAAGCTGGTCTTGCGGCATCTAAAGCCAACACACTTCCAGCATTGCGTGATGTAGATTTTATTTCCTCCTCAACACCTGAAGGACGTCGATTGGCAATGGCATTCAGCCAGCGTATGCAAAAAGTGCCAGAACTACGCGCGGTGTGTCGGACAAATTACGCGGTTGCTGAAACGGTAAAATGGGCGCGGGATACGAATCGAAAATTTGCAGTTCGTTCCAGTGGTCATTCGTTTGCTGGCCATTCAATGCATGACGATCTAGTTATCGATACAAGCCGCCTCAACCAAATAGAATTTTCTCCCAACAAAAATCATGTTGCAGTAAGTGCGGGCACTTTCAATGGTAGCGTCTATGAAACACTTGCTGTCTCGCAGCATGCTCTTGGAGGCGGAAGCTACGGTTCCGTCTGCATGGCAGGGATAACGCTAGGTGGAGGTGTTGGTTACCGATCTCGAATTTCCGGGCTGCTGTGCGACCAACTCGACGAGATCATGCTTATTAACGCGGACGGCAATATCGTGCGTGCTAACCACACCGAAAACGCGGACCTATTTTGGGCCTCTCGTGGCGGCGGAGGTGGCTCATTCGGTATCGTCACAAACTTGAAATTCCGTACCACGCCAACACCAACACGAAATCTCATCTACGTGCACATTGCAGTGACGTTCAGACACGCACAGCGGATTTTGCATGACTGGCAACATTGGTTGGGTGAAATGGGGCGGACTACGACGACACATTTACAAATGGCACGCTATTCCAAAAATCGTTTTCTTGTTGCGCTGACCGGGGAATCTACTCTGTCACGAAATTCCGTTCTGTCGGCCCTGCAGAAACTGCTTGGTCCTAATGTTGTAATCCATGAAAATTATTTGGTGAACTACTACTCGCCTCATGGTCTTAATTTAATGAAAAACTGGGATGCTTTTCTTCAACCTGTAAAATTCATCTCCAAGTCAGACTATGTTAACGCCCCGGTGCCTTCTCCCGTCATTACCAATGTTCTTGAAACTCTGAAACGCCACCCCCCAGCCACTGTGAAACTGACGTTCGAGGCGCTCAGTGGCGCAGTTCAAGACATTGCAATCGATGAGACAGCATATGCACACCGTGGTGCGCTGTACTTGTTGGAGTACAGAAGCGAATACCGCCTAGATCAGCAGATGGAGCCACGTCGCCAAGCGTTGAATGAAATTCGCGCCATATTTCGTCCGCATGTCACAGGCGGTGCATATGTCAATTACGCTGATCCGGAACTCGACAATTGGGCTCAAGCCTACTGGGGTAGCAATCTCCCGCGGTTGGTTGAAACCAAACAGAAATGGGACCCGGACAATGTCTTCAATCACGCCCAAAGCATTCCGCTTGGCTGAATGTTTTTTCGCTCAATCATCGGCCTTATCACGACCCAATCCCTCTACAAATTTGTTTGCGCGAATGTCGGCACCTGGCCCTTAGTACCTGCAATTGAATGACCGCTTTCGAAGGATTTGCAGACGTGGTCCTTGCCGCAGAAATTGTACCCAGCTTGCATCGCCCCGATGTCCGCTTCCTCTGCGAAGCGGCTGTGGCAGCCATCGAGTTGGCAGCTGCTATACATTAGCGGACGTCGAGAAGAGTGGCGGTTCCTTGTCGGCTATGTCCGCCGCTGGTGGAAGCTGACGTTGGTCCGACTCGGGATCAGGCATGAGTTCGGCACGATGATACGTTCTGAACTCAAACGCGGCTCTCTAGAGCATGTTCGAGGCAAAAGTGTATGCTGTTTTTCGCTCAGGACCCATGCGCAAAAACAAAAAAATAGAGCGCGTCGTGTGAATCACACTTAAAACAAACGCGCTCAAGCGTTACAGCTGGATATACGGATGCCAACGATCATTATGGGGTTGCTGAGAGACTTGTGGCAGAGGCCCTATGTGCTTCTGACACTCACCACAGCCTTCTGGGCTGGAAACGCGGTCGCGAGCCGTCTCGCGGTCGGCGAGTTGTCACCCTTCATGCTGACGATGCTCCGCTGGCTTATCGTGTCCGGGCTTGTCATTGCCATCGCTGGCAACGAGATGCGTGCCGCCTGGCCAACATTGCGCGCACGTCTTCCATTCGTCTTCGCGATGGGCGCGGTCGGTTTCACCGTCTTCAACGCCGCACTTTATGTGGCAGCCCACCACACCACCGCGCTTAACATAGGGATCATTCAAGGCGCGATGCCGGTGTTCGTGTTGCTCGGCGCTTTTCTTGTGTCTGGCACGCGGATCTCAGGGCTACAAGCGTTCGGCGTGTTGGTTACGCTCGTCGGTGTTATCGTCGTTGCTGTGGAAGGGGACGTGTCGAGGCTCCTCCAGCTCGTCT
>JAJFJS010000137.1 GCA_021773815.1 Gammaproteobacteria bacterium | reverse complement strand
CTACTCCAGATTTTCGGTCTATGACAATGTGCACGACGCCGGGGAATATCTGGAGTATGCCCTCGATATTACGGTGTCGGGGCTGCAAGGCGTCCAGACCGGAAACATTATCGAGGCGAACAATCACCCGACCGGAGTGACCGGCACGTTTACAGGGCTGTTTCAGCTGGGTGGTGATCCCGACGGCGATCTCAATACGGATTTCTATACGATCGCTTTGGACTTCGACATGACAAATTGGGCATTTGCCAACAATGGCTCACTGGTGGGCGATTACCAGCAGGGCGGCAATATCTACGATAGTCTTTTTGTTGCCGCTGTTCCGGTCCCCGCCGCTGCCTGGCTGTTCGGTTCATCGCTGGGGCTGCTCGGCTGGATCCGGCGCAGGGCAGCGTAACCGTGGTCAACGGCCAGTGAAAGAAACCCGCTTCGGCGGGTTTCTTTTTTTCCGTTGTTCGACCGGTCGCGAATAATTGGTGTCGCTCCTGCTGTATGGTGCGGCAACCGCCGCCGGCAGAAAGACCTGGCATTCATCGGACGCTGTTGCGAGCGTCGCGCGGACTCCGCCCGTGGCACCGCGAGGTCGGTTCGGGTGCTTAACCGGTGGCTGCCCACTTCAGAATACCGATGACGCTGAGTGCGTCGGTAATCTTGCCGTCATGGACCATCCGCACGACGTCGTCGAACGGCAGCTGTTTGATTTCGATCTGCTCGGTCTCGCCGAACTCCGGTTCGCCCGGCGTCAGGTCCTCGGCGACATAGACGATGCCGGCCTCGTCGGTGATCGAGTTGCTCAGGTGGACATTCAGGATCCGGCGCCAGCGTGCGGCGGTTAAGCCGGTCTCTTCCTTGAGTTCCCGTTGCGCGCCGACCAGCGGGTCGGTGCCGACGGGCACGCCACCCATCGGGATTTCCCACGAATAGTGATCGAGCGTGTAGCGGTACTGGCCGACGATCCAGGTGTTGCCGTCTGCGTCGAGCGGGATGATGCCGCAGGCGAGATTTTTGAAATGGACCTTGCCGTAGATCCCCGGGTTGCCGGATGGGTTGATGACGTTGTGGTCGGTGACACGAATCCACGGATTGTCGTAGACATCGGTCACGCTCAGCGTTTTCCACGGGTTCTTGGTCTCAGGCATCGGTGTCCCCCGGTTTCCGGATGGCGGGTGCGTCCAGCGCCAGCGCCGGACCGTCGATCATACGGCGAAACCATACATGCATGCCGATGCCACGCGCCAGCATGAAGGCCGTAAACGCGAGCCACAGGCCGTGGTTGCCCAGCATGCCCGTGCCGAGCCAGGTCGGCAGGAATACCAGCACTGTCGAACCGACCATGATGATCATCATCTCGCGCGTGCGCGTGGCGCCGACGTAGACGCCGTCGTACAGGAAACTCCAGACCGAGATCAACGGTGAGACGATCAGCCACGGCAGGAATTGGCCGGCCGTGACCCGCAGGTCGTCGATGCTGGTCAGCATGCCGATAATGGCTGGTCCGGCCACCGCGTAGACGAGGCAGAACACCGTGGCAAAGGCGAGCGACCAGTGCAGCGTCCGGCGGACCGCGCGCCGCAGACCGTCGCGGTCGCGGGCGCCGACTGCCTTACCGGCCAGAGCCTCAGCCGCATAGGCGATGCCGTCGAGCGCATACGACTGGAATAGCTGGAAGTTCATCAACAGCGCATTAGTCGCGAGGATGACGTCACCCATGCGCGCGCCCTGTGCCGTGATGAAGGCGAACACGAACATCAGCGCCATCGTGCGCAGGAACAGGCTTGCGTTGACCTGAAACAGTCTCCGGTATTGCGCCGGATTCCGGAATTGCGTCGGATGCCAGGTGCCCGGGTACGAGGCGAGTTCGCGACGCACGAACCCTGCGGCGACGATGACGCCGCAGAGTTCGGCAATGACGGTCGCCAGGGCAACGCCGTCCGCCGTCATGTCGAGCGCCAGCACAAAAATTAGATCCAGAACGGCATTCGTGACGTTGGTGACGAGCATGATCACCAGCGGACCCCGCGCATTCTGCATGCCGATGAGCCAGCCGATCAGTGCAAAATTGACCAGCGTGGCCGGGGCGCTCCAGATCCGTATCGAGAAATAGGTCTGCATCAGGCTGCCGACGCCGTCACTCGGTGCCAGTATCCACAGTGCCGAATCGAGCAGCGGCCGCTGTATTGCCAGGATCAGTGCGGCCAGCAGGAGTGCGGCAACCACGGGTTGACCCAGCGCGGTGCGCATCGTGTCGCGGTCACCGGCGCCAAAGGCCTGCGCCGTAATGCCGGTCGTGCCCATGCGCAGGAAGTTCAGTCCCATGAACACCACGCTGAAGACCGTTGCGCCCGCGGCGACCGCGCCGAGATAGGCCGCGTCATCGAGGTGTCCCATGACCGCGGTATCGACCATCCCCAGCAGCGGTGCCGTGACCGATGAGACGACCATCGGCAGCGCGATGCGGCGGATGGCCCGGTGACTGTATGGATCTGGCATGCGGTTCGGGCTTCGGTGACGGTCGGTTACGCTAACGCCCCGGGCGTGATCGTACGACATGGCATCGCACGCTACGCGCTGTGCCGCGTCGTGACAAGCGGGGCCGCCGACCGCCGGGTGGCGTCATGGCCGCGCCGGGTGGACCGACGAATCCGGTAGCGAATAGACCACGAATACCGAACCGAACCAACCGGTTGGAAAATTCTCAGGCGCCACAATCCTGCATTTACAAATGGCCCCTCTTGGTGAATTGACGAGGGTGCAGGTGCCGGCGTGTACACTGCTCTTTATGCTCCAATTCCTGTAGCCATCCGAGTCCTTTTTAACAGGCTGCTAGAATCAACTATTTCCCCGACCGACCTCAGTGAGAAGAATGATGATGACAAACCCTATAGTGACCAGATACGTGATCATGCTGGCGACAGCGACTTTCGTGTTAGCGGCTTGCACTACGCTCGATCCTTACACCCGTGAGGAGAAGACCAGCAATGCGGCCAAAGGCGCGGTAATCGGCGCCGCCGCGGGCGTGGCCGTCGGCCTGTTGACCGGCGACGGTTCGGCGGAGCGCAAGAAACGGGCGCTGATCGGCGCCGGGGTTGGCGCCGTTGCCGGTGGCGGTGTCGGGGCGTACATGGACAACCAGGAACTGAAGTTGCGTAAGGAACTCGAGGGTACCGGCGTCAGCGTGACGCGAATCGGCGACAACATCACGCTGAACATGCCCGGCAATGTGACGTTTGCCTACGACAGCGATGCGGTCAGCGCGGGGTTTTACCCGGTGCTCGATTCAGTCGGCAAGGTGCTGAACGAGTTTAATAAGACTTTCATCGAGGTTGCCGGGCATACCGACAGCACCGGGTCGGCCACCTACAACCAGGGGCTGTCGGAGCGGCGCGCCGGAAGCGTCGCCGCCTACCTGCGCTCGCGGCAAATCATGTCCGAGCGTCTGCTCATCGTCGGCGCCGGTGAGGACCATCCGATCGCCAGCAACGAGACGAAGGCCGGTCAGGCCCAGAATCGCCGCGTCGAACTGACCATTGTGCCGATCACGACCTGATCGCCGGTACATTGGGGTCAGGTCAGACCCCCGATTTTTCCGGCGATCCAAGGCCTCGGCCGTGGCGTTGCCCGGCGGTGCAGTCCGACCTAAAGAAGGGAGAAAAACGAGGTCTGTCGAAATTGGTGTCTGACACCAATTTCACGCCTGTCCCCGCTGCCAGTGTTACGCCACGTGTCGGAATTGGTGTCTGACACCAATTCCGACAATGGTCGTGTACGGTTGGGGCCGGCGATAGAAAGCGCGCCAGCGCGCATCGAGACAGTGGGGGGCTGATGCTCCCCTATTGGGCCGTGAGCTCGGTGCGCAGGGACTGGATCGCACGCTGTTCGATCTGCCGGATGCGCTCCGCCGATACGCTGTAGCGTTTCGCCAGGTCCTGCAGCGTCGTCTTCTTGTCGGCCAGCCAGCGGGCCTGAAGGATTTCACGACTGCGCTCATCGAGGTTCTGCAGGGCGCCGTGCAGCTGCCCGCTCGTCTGATCCTGCCAGTCACCCGATTCGATGACATCGGCCGGGTCGGGGGTATCGCCGTGCAGGTAATGGGCCGGCGCGTATGCCTTTTCCTCGTCGTCCGTCGGGGTCGGGTCGAACGCCATGTCGTGACCGGCAAGGCGCTTTTCCATTTCGGTGACTTCGCGTGCGCTGACGCCGAGATCCCGGGCGATCGCGTTGGTTTCATCTTGCGACAGCCAGCCGAGATATTTTTTCGACTTGCGCAGGTTGAAAAACAGTTTGCGCTGGGCCTTGGTCGTGGCGATCTTGACGAGCCGCCAGTTGCGCAGCACGTATTCGTGGATCTCCGCGCGAATCCAGTGCACGGCAAAGGACACGAGGCGCACGCCGACATCCGGGTCGAAGCGTTTGACGGCCTTCATCAGGCCGATGTTGCCTTCCTGAACGAGGTCGTTCAGCGGCAGTCCGTAACCGGAATAGCCGCGGGCGATATGGACGACAAATCTCAGCTGCGACATGACGAGCCGACGCGCCGCGTCGAGATCTTCATGGTCGCGATACTGGCGGGCCAGATCCTGCTCATCCTGTCGACTCAGGACCGGCACGGCGTTGACGGTGCTGACATAGGCATCGAAACTGCCGACCGGACCGGTCAGGGCAAAATCATGCTGATTTAATGCAAGGGCTGTCGTCATGTGATCGATTCCTCCGTGGCGGCGCATTCTAGCACTCTCCGCCTTAGAGTGCTAATACGGCGGATGGTTCATCGATCAAAGTGAGAAATAAAGGCTTTAAAAACAGTATATTATACTTTTGGCTGTATTGCGGCAAGGTGCCGGGCGACGGCCGACCAAGCACCCGCCAGCCCGGCCGCCAGACCGACCGCGAACACGAGCGCGATCGTCGCCCCGTCCATGCCGAGCGGCGTGAAGCCGCCACCGTACAGGCGCACGAGCCGCTCGACCGGACCGCTCAACGCCCACAGGCTGCCGGCGAGCAGCAGCAGCGCGAAACAGCCGCCGAAGATGCCGTACCAGAAGCCGGTATACAGGAAGGGGCGGCGGACGAATCCGTCGCTGGCACCGAGCAGCTTGGACACCTCGATCTCGGCGCGGCGATTCTGAATGTCGAGCCGGATCGTGTTGCCGACGATGATGATCACTGCGCCGACGAGCATGGTGGCCACGATCCAGACGGCCCGGCGCGCGAGCTCCAGAAATGCGTTGAGTCGCCGCACCCATTCCGTGTCGAGCCGAACGATATCGACGAGCGGATCCTGTGCGAGCCTCTCGGTGAGTATCTGCAGTTTCTCCGGATCGGCCTTGGGTATCGGGCGCACGACGACCGTATGCGGCAACGGGTTATCGGCAAGCGCAATGACAACGTCACCGAATTCATTGTCGGTGCGCAACTCCTCCAGTGCCTGCTCGGCCGAAATCAAACGGGTGTTCGCGACGAGGTCGTCGTCATCGAGCCGGCCGCGCAGGTTCTCGGCCTGTGCAAGCGTGGCGCCGGGCTTGGTGTAGACCGAGAAATCGCGGATATCCTCGAAGCCCCCGGCCAGCGCACGTCCGTTGCTGACGATGATGTTCAGCCCGGACGGCATGGCCAGTGCGATGCCGATCACGGCGATGGTCAGGGTGCTGGCCATCGGCTGGCGGACCAGGTTGCCGAGTGCGCCGATGCAGTTTTGTGCATGTCGGATGCAGTAGTTGACGATCGCGTTCATGTCGCTGGTTGTGTCTGCCCGTCGGTTGCGGCGACGGCGCCGTCGTCGAGTACGATCCGCCGGCCGCCGACACGATCGAGCAGGCCGAGATCGTGCGTGGCGATCAACATCGTGACGCCGACCTCGCTGAAGCGTCGGAACAGATTCATGACGTCCAGCGACAGGTCCGGGTCGAGATTACCCGTCGGCTCGTCGGCGATCAGCACCTTCGGCCGCGCGACGATTGCGCGCGCAATACCGACGCGTTGCTGCTCGCCGGTCGACAGCATTGCGGGCGTCTGCTTTTCCCGGTCGAGCAGTCCGACGTAGTCGAGCGCGGCGCGCACGCGGCCGCGCATCTCGCGTTGTCGGTAACCGGCGATAATCATCGGCAGTGCGATGTTCTCGAAGACTGAACGGTCCTCGAGCAGTTTGTGATCCTGAAACACCATGCCGATCTGGCGTCGATGCGCGGGGATGTGACGTGCGGCCAGTCGGCCGATATTGCGGCCGCCGACGAGCACCTGGCCGCGCGTCGGCCGTTCAATCAGCGCGATGAGTTTGAGCAGCGTGCTCTTGCCGGCCCCCGAATGACCGGTCAGGAAGATCAGTTCCCCGGTATCGATCTCGAACGATACGTCGCGCAAGGCCTCACGGCCTTTGCCGTATCGTTTCGTGACGTTCTCAAAGCGAATCATTCCGGTTTGCCGGTCCCCGTGCCGGGTGCCACGAGCGCGGCGGCATATTCCGCCGCATCGAAAACGCCCATGTCTTCGATGCCCTCGCCGACGCCGATAAACCGGAACGGCACGTCGAGCTGGTCCGCGATCGATAACAGCACGCCACCCTTGCCGCCGCCGTCCAGCTTCGTGATCACGATGCCGGTCAGGCCGATGGCGGCATGAAATTCAACGGCCTGCCTGACGGCATTCTGACCCTGGCTTGCATCGAGCACCAGCAGGCGCTCGTGCGGCGCCGTGGGATCGAGGCGGCCGGCGACACGGACTACTTTCGCGAGTTCATCCATCAGCCCGGCTTTATTCTGCAGGCGCCCGGCGGTGTCGGCCAGGACGATATCGATGCCGCGGGCCCGCGCCGCTTCGAAGGCGTCGAAGACGACCGCCGCGGGGTCGGCGCCGGGTTGCTGGGCGATGACCGGCACACCGTTGCGTTCGCCCCAGACCTGCAATTGTTCGATCGCCGCCGCGCGAAAGGTGTCGCCGGCGGCCAGTAGTACGGAGTGGCCGCGGTCGCGGAGTTCCCGGGCGAGCTTGCCGATCGTTGTCGTTTTTCCCGAGCCGTTCACGCCGACGACGAGGATCAAAAAGGGTCGCGTCGTGTCGGGAATCTGCAGCGGCTGTGCGCGCGGCGCCAGCAGCTCGGTCAGAGTTTCGGTGAGCGCGGCGCGCAGTTCGTTGTCGCCGACGGGCTTGCGTCCGACGCGGCGGCGCAGTCCGTCGACAATCCGGTCCGTGGCCTCGATACCCACGTCCGCCAGCAGCAGCTGCGTCTCGATGTCTTCGGCCATGTCGTCGTCGAAGGTGCGTCCGGTCGTGCCGAATGACAGCCCCAGCCCCTTGCCCCCGGACAGCTTGCGTCGCAGTCGGCCGAAAAAGCCGGGGCTTTGGTTCGTGGACTTCTCTGACATGGCGCGCATGGTACCGTTTTCATACGTCACGACAACAGCGCCGAATTTGGTCACAATGCCGCGCATGGCAAAGCGACCTTCCCGACGCCCGCCCGGCACGCTGCGAATCATCGGTGGTCGTTGGCGCGGCCGGCGATTTGCATGTCCGCCCGGCGAGATCACGCGGCCGACCGGTGACCGGATCCGCGAGACGCTGTTCAATTGGCTCGCGCCGGCCATCCACGGGGCACGGTGCCTGGATCTGTTCGCCGGCACCGGTGCGCTCGGCCTCGAGGCGCTGTCCCGTGGTGCTGCCGCGGTCACATTCGTCGAAAAGGATGCGGTGGTCACCCGGCAACTCGAAGCGACGCTGCAATTGCTCGACTGCACCGATGCGACGGTCGTGCTCGGTGATGCGCGACGGTTTCTGTCCGGCCCGCCGGCTGCTGTTGATGTCGCCTTCCTGGACCCGCCGTTCGACGGCCTCAATCCGGAAATATTGTGTACACTGCTGGACGACGGCTGGCTCGCCCCGGATGCGCTGGTATACATCGAGATGCGACGCGGGGCAGCCGCGCCCGAGTTGCCGTCCGGGTGGAGCATCATTCGCGACAAGACGGCCGGGCGGGTCCGCTTTATGTTGGTCCGACTGCCAGGCGCGGCGGACGGAGATCAGACGAGCCTGTAGACCAGGGAGAACGAACCGATGACGGTCGGTGCGATGTATCCGGGAACCTTTGACCCGATCACGAACGGGCACTGCGAGATCGTGCGCCGTGCCGCGCGGCTGTTCGATCGGGTCGTCGTCGCGGTTGCCGCGAGTCCGGCGAAGCAGCCGTTGTTTGAGTTTGACGAGCGCATCACGCTGGCGCGCACCGCGTTGGCGGATCTGCCGACCGTCACCGTCGATGGTTATGACGGGCTGACCGTCGAGTACGCGTCGCATCACGGTCTTGGCGTCATCATTCGCGGCCTGCGGGCGGTGACTGATTTCGAGTATGAATTTCAGCTGGCGAGCATGAACCGGCACCTCGCGGCCGGCGTCGAGACGGTGTTCCTGACGCCGACCGAAGAATACGCCTTCGTCTCGTCATCACTGGTCCGCGAGGTCTCCGCGCTCGGCGGCGATGTCAGCGCCTTCGTGCATCCCGACGTCGGGCGTGCGCTGCGCGTCCGGCACGGGGGGCGATAGACCGGTTTGCGCGCTTTGCGATACATGGGTCTACACATCTTCGTCGCGATCGTCGCAACGCTCTGCTTTACGAGCGTACCGGCGGCGCCGAAACCCGGTCAGGCCGCGATTGCCAGCGCCCACCCGATGGCAACGCAGGCCGGTTATGACGTGCTCGCGGCCGGCGGTAATGCCTTCGATGCTGCCGTCGCCGTCAGTGCGACGCTCGGCGTGGTCGAACCGTATGCATCGGGACTCGGCGGCGGCGCGTTCTGGTTATTGCATCTTGCCGAAGAACAAAAAGATGTGTTTGTCGATGCGCGCGAAGTTGCGCCGGCCGCGGCGACGCCGGACATGTATCTCGACGCCGACGGCGACCCGGTCAAAGGCGCTTCGTTCAACGGCCCGCTGGCGGCCGGGATTCCGGGGCAGGCTGCAGGCCTCGTGCACCTGGCCGAGAAGTACGGGCGACTGCCGCTGGCGACGAACCTGGCCGCGGCGATCGGCATTGCACAACAGGGCGTCCCGATGCACCGTCGCATGCTGCTGGGTCTGCGCTTTCGCCGGACGACGGCCGATCGCTGGCCGGCATTCGGGTCAGTCTACTACCCGAGCGGCGAACCGCGAGCGATCGGTGAGCTGATGCCCCAGCCGGATCTGGCCGCGACGCTGCAGCGGCTGGCCGACAAGGGTATGGACGGTTTTTACCGCGGTCGCACGGCGCAATTGCTCGTCGATGGCAGCCGCGCGGCCGGTGGTATCTGGACGCTGGAAGACCTGGCTCGTTATCGTGTCATTGAACGCGAGCCGCTTGGCTTCTTTTATCGCGGTGTCCGCATCGTGTCCGCGCCGCCGCCGTCGTCGGGCGGCATCGCGATCGCCAATATGCTCAACATCCTCGACGGGTACGATCTCACGCGGTTTGACGAGGTGACGCGCAAGCACCTGATCGTCGAGGCAATGCGCCATGCATTTCGTGACCGGGCCGAGTACCTCGGCGACTCGGACTTCGTCGATGTGCCGGTCAAGCTGCTGATGAGCCCCGCCTATGCGGCCGGCCAGCGCAGCGCAATCCGCATGGATCACGCGATGCCGAGCGCCGCGCTTGCCGATGTCGTCCCGCCGTCCGGGGCGGGCGCGAATACGACTCATTTCTCGGTGCTGGATCGGGACGGCAACCGGGTCGCCGGCACGATGACGATCAACACCTGGTACGGGTCGGCTTTCATGGCGCCGGGCACGGGACTGATCCTGAATAACGAGATGGATGATTTTGCGATCAAGCCCAAGGTGCCGAACAGCTTCGAACTGATTGGTTCGGATGCGAATGCCATCGCACCGCACAAGCGGCCGTTGTCGAGCATGTCGCCGACGTTTCTGGAGGGCCGGCGCGGCATTGCGATCGTCGGCACCCCGGGCGGCAGCCGGATCATCTCGATGGTGTTGCTGGCCGCGCTGGCCTGGATGGATGGCGCGCCGGCAGACGACATCGTCGCCATGAAGCGTTTTCATCATCAGTACCTTCCCGATGTGATCAGCTTCGAGGCTGGCGCATTCAGTGACAGCGAAAAGGCCGTGCTGGAATCTCGCGGCCACGCGCTGAGCGAATCGTCGCGACCCTACGGCAACATGAACATCGTGACCTGGGACTTTGCATCCGGCGAGGTCGAGGCGGTGACCGACCCGCGAGCGCGCGTCGATGGTCGGGTGTACTGAAGAATTGGGTTGGACCTCGGTAACCGGTTAGTTGGCCGGGACGTGTCAACCGCATAACACCCTTTCGCAGGCTGAAATTCCGCGTTTCACGTCACCAACTGGGCGGCTCGTCCGGCGGGCGCATTTTCACGCAACTGCATATTGAAGCCAGTGGCTTGCGCCGGTCCGGCCCCGATCCTGGCCGACATTATTCATGAAGGCGGCGCCGACTGCGGCCAATGGCATGCTGAGTCGAACCTGGTGACAACACGAGAACTTAACAGTCTGACTATGCGGCGGGCGCCTGGCGTGGTTGTGTCGGCCCGTGGCGGCGCAGCGCCGGCCCATCCCCTGGCCCTGCCCTCAAGCCATAGCTACCGCTATGCCTTTCAGTCCAGCGCTGCGCCCTGCTTCCACCACGAACCGGCGCCATCGCGATCCTTCATGAATCAGGCTAGGTCTGACAAGTCGGGCAATAGAACGTGGAGCGTTGGCCGATGGTGACCTGGCGAATCGGTCGGTGACAGGTGACGCACGGCTGGCCGGCCCGGTCGTAGACCTTCAGCTCGTTGCGGAAGTAGCCGGGTCTGCCGTCGCCGTCATAGAAGTCTCGCAGCGTCGTGCCGCCGTAACGAATCGCTTCCGTCAGTACCTCGCCGACCGCGGCCGTAAGCACGGACATGCGCCGGGCCGAGATGCGTCCGGCGGCGCGCAGGGGATGAATACCGGCGCGGAACAGCGATTCGCTCGCGTAGATATTGCCGACGCCGACGACGATGGCGGCATTCATCAGGTGCGGTTTGATCGCGATGCGGCGACCCCGGCTGGCCGCATGCAGGTAGTCGCCCGAAAATGCCGGATCGAGTGGCTCGGGGCCGAGGCGCGCCAGCAGGGGGTGTTCCAGCGGGTCGTCATCGGTCCAGAGCCAGCAGCCGAAGCGGCGCGGGTCGTTGAATCGCAGCACCGGGCCGGCGTCGATCTCGACATCGACGTGGTCGTGTGCGCCGGGCGGGGTGCCCGGTGCGACGAAGCGCAGGTGGCCGGACATGCCCAGGTGCACAATGGCGGTTCCTGTCCTGTTTTCGACGCCGGTCCGGATCAGCAGGTACTTGGCCCGGCGGTCGACTGCGGCGATCCTGGCTCCGGTCAGGCGGTCCTCGAGTTCGGTCGGCACCGGCCAGCGGAGCCGGCGGTCACGGACGATGACGCGAGCGATTCGCGCCCCGGTCAGGCGCGGCGCGATCCCGCGGCGGGTGGTTTCTACTTCGGGCAGTTCGGGCATGGCAGTCGCCGGCCGGCTATCAGCATGGCGATGACGCGTCGCGCGCCGGGGAATTTTTTGCTTCGCAAAATCATGCGGTTATCGATCCTGTGTCGATCGGCGGATGGCAGCTGCGGCATTTCACGCACCGCCGGGTTCCGCTATAGTCGGGCGCTCCAGTGGTGACCGGGTCCAGCGTAGTCCAATGATCGAATTTCTCAACCATGGCGTTCTGCAGTTGTCGTTCTGGGGCTACGTCGCCATCAGTGTCGTATTCGTCCAGATTTCCATGATGGGCGTGACGTTGTATCTGCACCGCGATCAGGCGCACCGCTCGATTGCGCTGCATCCGGTACTGCGCCATTTCTTCCGCCTGTGGATCTGGCTGACGTCCGGCATGGTGACGCGGACATGGGTCGCGATCCATCGCAAACATCATGCCATGGTCGAGCGGGAGGGTGATCCGCACAGCCCGCAGGTTTTCGGTCTGCGCCGGGTCTTGCTTGAGGGCTCGGAACTCTACCGAATCGAGGCCGAAAAAGAAGACACGCTGGAAAAATACGGCCGCGGCACGCCCGATGACTGGGTCGAGCGGCGCGTTTATGCCCGTCACTCGTCGCTCGGCATCTACACGCTACTGTGTCTCGACATCGTCCTGCTCGGCCTGCCCGGCATCACGGTGTTTGCGATACAGATGCTCGCGATGCCCGTGTTTGCGGCCGGGATTATCAATGGCCTCGGTCATGCCAAGGGTTATCGAAATTTCGAATCCGACGATACGTCGACGAACCTCGTGCCGATCGCCGTGATCATCGGCGGCGAAGAACTGCATAACAACCACCACGCTTTCCCGACGGCGGCGAAATTTTCGGCGCGCTGGTGGGAGTTCGACATCGGCTGGATGTATATCACGGTTCTCCGGGCGTTCGGTTGCTGCAAGGTTCGTCGGCTGGCGCCGGTGCCGAAGATTACCAAGCCGCGCTCTGTCGATGTCGAGACCGTCAAGGCTGTGCTGCAGAACCGGATGCACGTGTTGCGGGACTATCGGCGCAAGGTCGTGTTGCCGGTCTTTCGCCGCGAGAAACGCGTGCACCGCGATAATGAACTGTTGCGGCGCGCGCGCAAGCTCCTTGTCATGGGGCCCGTTGTGATGGATGACAGGGCCCGCGCGCGGCTGACGCGGTTGCTCGACGACAACGCCGCGCTGCGAACCGTGCATGAGTTTCGTCAGCAGTTGCTCGCGCTCTGGGAACAGGCCAACGTCAGCAACGATCGACTCGTCGCACAGCTTCGCGAATGGTGCAACCAGGCCGAGGCCAGCGGTATCGAGGCGCTGCATGATTTTTCGGCAAACCTGCGCGGCTATCTCCCGCAGCCGGTGACGCAGTTTGCCTGAGTTGCTGGGGTCGGAGAGTTAAATGGTGGTGAAATTGGTGTCTGACACCACTGCTGTCCCATCCAGTCACCGGTGTTTCACCTGAAGCATAGCTGGAATCGATCCTGCGTAAAGATCGGGAACGGGCCGACATGACGGAGCGGCACCTTTCCGAGACACGCCGTGAACACGTCCATGTGGGCTTGGGGCCCGCGTCCCTGCGGGCCACAGTCTCGGAAAGGTGCCGCTCCGTCATGCCAGCCTGAC
>JAJFJS010000136.1 GCA_021773815.1 Gammaproteobacteria bacterium | reverse complement strand
CAAGACTAACATCCCGATATGTTTTCCAGACCATACTTAGACATAATGCCGCTCATCGTCATATCGCCACCTGACCGGCGGCCCTAGCGCGTACTCGTTCCGATAATCGGCTTAATCTCTGCCGACCCAATCATGTTTTTGCCGAAGAGCTTCGCGCCTTCAAGCGTCCAATGCCCGTAGTCGTAAAATAAGACATTCCCATCTTCATCCAGAGCATCGCATGCCAAGCGATCTTCCGAGCAAACAAAGGAGACCTTATCAAGATAAGGAATATCTAATTCCTTCGCCAATTCCAAAAGCCGTTGATTGAGCGCATCCAACTTCTTGTTTCGGCGGGAAGCAACCAATTTATCTATATTTTCTAATGTACCGTTACGCACTATCAGGTCCGGAACATTATCAAACTCCGCCGTTCGACCCAGTAGCACGATCTCACTAGTTGTATCCGATCTAATCTGTCCGACGAAATCAGGAATCCGCCCTAAAGTATCGTCTGACCATCGGGATGAAAGGACAACTACATCTGCATCTTTGTACAACGAACTGGTCAGGAATTCTTTTACCTGTTTTTTGCATTTCATTGCCTCCTGACCGCGAATGTCATCCGACGGTTGCCGGTCTGAAAAAAGATACAAACAACTGTCATTAAGCTGCATCTGGCGAGTTTCTGCATGCGGAATCAATTCGGAATTTAAATAGAGCGCATTAAAAACATCTTTTGAGTGGGAGTCTCCAACCACAAGAATTTTTCTAGATGAATTCGAAGTGAAAGATCGATGTGCGACGGAGTCATCGGCGTTAATCAACTTCCAGGTTTCATCTCGCTTGTCTCTCGGGTTCCCAACAGCTCTAATGACTTCATCCGGAAAGCGCTCCACCCAGCCGTTTTTTGCCCAGAGATAAGCCGCCGGCAATGTGAGCAGGAGCGCGCTTAAGGCACACCCAAGGCCGAATGCGGGAGCCGAAAAACTCTTGGCATTCCGGCCGGGCCTGCGAAACGGCTTCTCGACAAAAAAATACATGACAGTCGCACATAAAATCGCCGCAGTGACAATCGCAGAGATGCCCACAAACCCAAATTTGTTACGGTGAAAATAGTACTCAAAGAAAACAATAATAGGCCAATGAATCAGATATAGAGAATAGGAAATCATCCCGATCGCAACAGTCGGTCGATTGCTGAGAAGTCGGCCAGCGTATTTTGCCATACCAGAGTAGATCAAAAGCGCGGTGCCAAAGCATGGGACTACGGCATTCAATCCTGGAAAAACGGTGTCCGATGTGTAGGACACCATGGGGAACAAAACAAGTACGAGTCCGATAACCAAAATTGGCTCAAGATACAGCTGATTCCGGGGCTGAAAGTTCACCAGCCATACCATGATCGCACCGAATGCAAATTCAAACACCCGGAAGGGCAGAAGATAAAAAGCACCAGACGGATCAATGTCTACCCATAGCACTGAGAGGTAAAGACTTATCCCGCCGCTTATTACAATGAATGCTTGGGTTATTTTTTTCCCGCCACGTAAGACCAACATTGACAACATCGTCGGCCATACAAAGTAGAACTGCTCTTCGACACTTAGCGACCAGGTATGCAAAAGTGGCTTTAGGTGTGCATCCGTATCGAAGTAACCAGACTCACCCCAAAAATAGAAATTGGATACCGACAATATGCTGTGGAGCAATGCGCCGCCGAAACGCTCAAGATCCTGGGGAAGGAAGATGACTGAGGCGACTGATAAAGTTGCGACCAGCGTAAAGAACAGAGCAGGAAATAATCGACGGGCACGTCGCAAATAGAAATTTGAGAAGGAAAAATCTCCGCGAACGATCCCGTCATTTATCAATCGGGTAATCAGAAATCCGCTAATGACGAAAAACACATCGACTCCGATGTATCCGCCGCTGAAGGTCTTAGCTCCAACATGAAAAAAAACGACCCCGAGCACCGCGATTGCCCGAAGTCCATCGATATCCGGCCGATACCGGGGAGCCGTCATAACGTGATTAATCCGACAATTGTTATGATTTTCGAACGAACAAGCAAAGCCAAAGTACGCCCCCCCGCTTTGCCGAACCAATCGCATCGCCGAACCACGTATGAGACAGTGAAACCGCGCGTCTGAGAGCCAGAATGGAGCGCAGCGGGCACATCGAACTCCGCCATACTGGCGCAGAGCGTATCCCGTTTGGGTCGCAAACTATTGCGGATCGTTCAAGTTTCCTGACCACTATCAGCTCCGGGCCATCACGGTGCGCGAAGAATTCTAGCAGGATTGTGTTGCGCGCATTGGCGGCTTTCTTCGCTCCCTGATTTGGCAAACGTATACCACCAGATTCTCGATGTTAATTCAGCCTATTCGCCGGCGGTATTCTTAGTCAATGGTAAATATTTTCCGGCATAGCCAGGTTTAGGAGCTGCAAATAGACCACGGTCAACAACTTTACATAACTATAAAATGGCCATTTGCATCCCGACAATTGCAAACCAGATTCTGCGCCTGTTAAAGGAACTCGAGCCGACGATGGGAGCGAATGCACTCTAAGCTTAGTAGCAATTATCTGCGGTCAAATAAATACATGGACACCAAGATACCGGCCACTAAAAGTCATTATTCCAACGTGATTAAACAAGACACCGAGTACTGCGATTGCACGCAATCCATCAATATAGGGACGATAGCGAGACGCATTCATGCCGAAACTTTTTCTAAACCTATTCGATCGAGCAACCAAATAGACCAATGCTACGTCTAAAGTGTCACTGAAAATAACTCATTGAATAGCTTAGCCGGAAAAACAGATCCCATGAACCTCAAAAACAAACTAAATTTCTGGCTCCCTATCAAACTTCTACACTTTTCCGTCAGGTACCAAAATTTTTTATCCGGACATCATCTTCAACAGGATTAGCTTCGTCATTACCATTAAGTCAAACTCATCAGTGTGTCTACAGCGACCAAATCGGTTTTATCGTGCCCCACTATTACATTCGCAAGACACAGCTTTTTGTCAACCGACAATGGTATTGGAGCAAAACCCAGCGAAGACCGAGCAATCGCGGATTTTGTAGACGGAAGAATTCGAGCCCGCCATAATGCTGCTTTTGCTGCCCATAATCGATGCAGCTCAAGGGCTAAGGTTACTTGTTCCAAGAAACAAGTCTTTACACGGAGGCAATATGCGCATAAGGCATCTCGTACGAAGCTTATTAACATATGTTCCCGGCATGGACAAAATTATATCCAAATTACGGGGAACAGGAGGCTCCGTATCCGCCAGATACTGCTACTCCGCCTGGCTCAGACACCTGGTTAAGCTTAACGAACATACAGGGAGAAGCCACTTTCCCACCATCGCTGAATTAGGCCCCGGAGACTCGCTAGGAATTGGCATAGCGGCAATGTTGACCGGCGCGAATAATTATTATGCATTCGATATTATCAACTTTTCGGATAATGCACGTAATCTTGAGATCTTGGACGAACTGGTTTCTTTATTTAGAAACAGACAACCCATACCTAGCGAAAATGAATACTCAGTTATTAAGCCAAGCCTATCCTCATATGAATTCCCGACTCAATTGCTTCCAGATGAAAGAATAGACAGCCTACTAAGCCCGCAACGATTGGCGGCGATAAAATTTGCACTGAAAAACATAAATACGCCGGAACAAAAATCAATAAATATCTATTATATCGCTCCCTGGTATAACTCCGACTTGATTCGAAGAAATTCGGTTGATCTAATCTTCTCGCAAGCAGTAATGGAACATGTCGATAATGTTCAGTTTGCGTATCAGAAAATGAGAGAATGGCTAAAAACCGATGGGCTAATGTCACATCAAATCGATTTTAAATCCCACGGCTATACCGAAAAATGGAACGGCCACTGGGGGAAATCTGATATCGCGTGGAAAATATTGATGGGCAGAAAGGCGTATATTTTAAATAGAGTGCCACATTCCACGCATATCGGCATTATGAGTAAATGCGGATTTCAGATTATCTGTGATCAGACTGTAATCAACAATACTGGGATTGCCAGGCTGGAGCTCGCTAAACGATTTAGAGATATTTGCGACGAAGACTTGCTAATCAGTGGTGCATATATCCAGGCTTCGGTCTGCGACTTTTAGTATTTCGGTATTTGTAAAAATGGTTCAAAACATTAAGACCAATTTTTTGCCATGCGACTTATCCCGTGACGAGGTACGCGCATGAAGAAGAAGCGATCAAGTGTTAGAATTTTCGTGTCAATCCGGTAACATACAAAAAATGAATCGGAAGATAAGCGGACGGACATCGCCCAATCCTTTTAAAAACATCTATCAAGGTCGAGCGGTTCTGCTTACCCGATTGGCAATGGTATTTTTGCCAATCCTATATTTCGTCGTGTCATCGCCAACGAACGCGGCTGAAAAAGCAAGGCTTCAGATAGATTCTGGCAACCGACTAGGCTCGGTACCGCTTTATTTTTTTGGTAACAATATCAAGGCATATCAGTATAAGGATCCGCGGGGACGTTATGGAGTCGATGGTGCCGGGCTCTGGGATGCACGTACAGCACAACCGGACAGTCGCCTGATCGAGGCCGCTCGATCCGCTGGAATTCGCTCGCTTCGCTGGCCAGGCGGCAAGCAGGCGGAAATGTTTTCATGGAAATCTGCTGTCGGGCCTGCAAGAAAACGTAAGAATCAGAAATTTGGCCTTCCCGAATTTCTACATATCTGCTCCTTGCTCGATGCCGAGCCGATAATAACGTTGCCGTATGGCATCGACGCGAAACAGGACGCAGCCGACCTCGTCGAATACCTGAATGCACCAGAAGATTCCGGGAGTCCCGGTGGAAAAACCGACTGGGCGGCGATCAGACGCACAGACGGTCATGCCCGGCCATGGACTGTCCGATGGTTCGAGTATGGCAACGAGACCTACAACACAAACATTTCGGGACAGGAGTACATCCGCAGCTACCTTCAAACCAAGGCTGCCATGACCTCCGTGGATGGATCCATAATGCTGGGGGCGCAACTGCGCAGTTCCGGAAACCCGGCGGACAAATGGAACCATGACATTGTCTCCGGATCCAACGGCCAGATAGATTTCGGAATTCTCCATATCTATTTACCAGTACTTCCCGGATCGGCGCGAAACTCTGTAAATGGCAATACTGTGGCGCTGGCGGCCCTGTCGGTCGATGCCAGGCTCGATGAGATTCTGGCTACGACCCGCCATATCTTATCTATCCATGGCACGACAGATACGCCGCCTTTGATCGTCTCGGAATTCAATGGAAACTATGGCCATAATGATCCCATTCCCTATAGATTTACGCTATTCAATGCCATCCATAACGTAGACATGCTCAGAATCATGCTGCGGCCAGAGTACGGCGTGGCAATGAGTAATTACTGGCTTTTTGCGAATTCTCATTGGGGAATGGTCTGGACAGAACAGGATGAAACGACGGCGATATCGAAGCAATCCGATCAGCTCATGTACGAGTTAGTCAACCGACATATCGGTAACGAGATCGTGGACCACCGGATCGCGGCCGACAGATTCGAGTTTTCCGGAGGACTGGATATACCCCCCCGACTCTCCCGGCCTGAGAACCCAAACCTGCACAAAGCCTCGACCACTGCAGCAGAACGAAAGGGCGGCCACCGATGGAAGCTCAAACCGTCCCTGACCCGCGGATTCCGGCAATCCCTGGACAACGGTGTTGTCACGATTCATTTTGACGGCAAGTCAGACCCCAATTACAGACACGCATACGCAACGATCGCAGCCGAACCCGATACACACTACCGAGTATCGGTCAAGATTCGTGCAGTCGATATCGCCGGGGGGAAGGTCGGAATCGCCGTTGGCAGCGCACGTGGCTGGCAGCACGATTACTACCAGTCGAATGCCATTGATGTCTCAGGAACGACGAACGGATGGTCGACGGTATCAGCAGACTATTATACCGGGGCCGATAATCGGAATTTTCGGATCACCGCCCGACGAGTCTCGGGCCACGGGAACCTTAGCGGAACGGTATACTTCGGAGATATTTCCGTACAAAAGGTCGGTTTGGGGCTAGGCCCCGTCCGATCCGTTACCGCTATAACCACGAGAGACGGCGCCACCGGGGAAATTCATGCGTTGGCCATCAATAAGCATATGGACAGAGAGGTTACACTGACCATAGATATTCTCGACTCTTCCGAATACAGCGTGTCGTCGATCGAGTCACTCACCGGCACCTCGCCTTTTGCAACAAATATCGAAGTCGATCAACCGGATAACGTGCGGGTCACCAAGACGCGCCTCGACGAAGCGCTTCCGGGCAGGATTCAGGTTCTCCTTCCTCCGATGTCACTTACCGGCATCACATTCGAACACCGCCCCTAGGCACAACGAAGATCTTTTACTTATGCCTCCCGAGCCGAGAACCAGTGCCGCCAAAGAAACACGGCCAGAAAACACTCTCGAAAAAAAGTGCGGCGGATGGCTATTTCTGCTCGACAGTCTTGGCGTTGGCGGCTCTGAACGTAAGACCATAGCAGCGGCAAATATTCTGGCAAATCGAGGATGGAACATCCATCTGGCCTTCCTGAACCTGAATTACGACCTAAGGAATACCTTGGCTCCAAACATCCAGACTCTTGATCTGGACAGAACGGGAAAACTCGATTTGTTGCTCATAAAAAGGTTGGAGCGCTATATCGTCGAACAAGAAATACGAACTGTCTGGTCAGTCAATCTTTATCCGATGCTATACGCTTTTCTGGCCACAAGAAATTTCCGAAAAGGCATTTTGCTGGTGGGTTCTTCTAATGTATCCCTATTCAGAAATCGGTATGAACGGCTGAAGATGACAATTTATCTGCCTATCATTCGCCGCCTCGATCGATTTATCTTCGGCAGCGAAGGTCAGATGAGAGACTGGAAAAAACGTTACCTGCTCAATGAGACGCACTATCGAGTCATTCACAACGGGGTAGACCTGTCACGATTCTCCACAGCGAGAAACTGCGACCAACGAACGGAAGCCAGAGCACGCCTCGATATCGCCGAAAAATCAATCGTTCTGGGAATGGTAGCTCAGTTCAGAGCAGAAAAGGCACACGGCGACCTGCTGCATGCAGGCAAAACGCTCATGGACTCCGGCCTCGATATCAGGATTCTGTTCGTGGGCGAGGGCCCGACCATGAACGAAACAGCAGAGCTTGCGGAAAATCTGGACATCGGGGCCCGGGTTATCTTTACAGGAATGACAGATGACGTCCGACCGGCGCTGCGGGCCATGGACATATTCGTATTGACTTCGATTGCAGTTGAAACATTCTCTAATGCAGCGCTCGAGGCAATGGCCATGGGCCTGCCCGTCGTACTATCCGACATAGGCGGTGCGCGAGAAATGATAGAGGAAGGCGTCAACGGTTATATCTATGCGCCGGGAGATATTGACGGCCTCACGAGTAAGCTGCGCAATCTCACGGAACCGGATACGCGATTGGCCATGGGCGCTGCTTCCAGGCAAATAGTAGAGTCCAGGTTCTCGGCCGACAAGATGGCTGACGATTACGAAGATGCTGTCAACTAATACTTACAAAATGTGGCGTAACGAAATATCGCCAGACGCTTCCAGTGGTCTGGCAGCTCTCATTCTTACGTGACCTCAGTTCGTGGGCGATTCGGCCGGAGATTTTCGGTGGAAGAAACTCACAGTTCGTGAGTTGTCGTCATCCACCCCGAATAGCGTCAGCAGCGTCTTGTACATATTGGTAATCTTGCAATCGCTCGTTACCACATCCCACTGGCCTGGGCCGGCGCCAAAGAAAATCCCGTATTTCTTATGCCCTCCACTTATCTTCTTGTGCGTTGGATTAATGGTGAACAGGTCGGTATGCATTGAGAACCCGGTGCCAAGGCTCGGGATCATCTCGTAGAGGAGATCCGGATAGCTATCGATATGCTGCCCGCAGTACATCGATTCACGCGGCTTTATCCATCTGAATACGGGCTGCCCCTGGTAGGTCACCCGCTCCAGTTCATCGATCAACTGCGTCCTGAACGCCTCATAGTCATCGACCTTATCCCGATTGATACAGACACCTCCAAACGGATTGGTACCGGCAAAATCCGGCGCATAGGCCTGACTGTCAGAATAATTCGCAATATGTGTGCCTTTTTTCAAGGCTTGCGCATTAGGCACCAATTTTGCGATCTTACTGATATAGTCCTCCAGATCATGATCGTTCATGAAGCGGAGAACCCGGTTCTTCAGCTTCTCGATCACCACCTTACTGCTGATGCGCCGTCCTCCCGATGTACTTTTCAGGTACCCCTGACGCCGAAAGTACTCGTTAAAATTAAAACAGTGCGTGCACCGCATTCCGTGGCCATGATCGCTCATCACCAGAAGTATGTCGTTCTCATCCAGCCTCTCCATGAAATCGCCGATCACTTTGTCAGCAACCGAGAAATATTCTTCAATCCCCTGATCAACGTCGGATTGACCCGGATAGGTAGGATCCTCCGCATCGCAGTAGCGCCAGAGAAAGTGCTGCACCCGATCCGAGGCGAGAAAGGTCTGGAAGAAAAGATCAGGCTGATTTTTCTCAAGCATTCCCAGGCCGAAGGCCGCCTCGTCCCTCGTATCCTGCATTGCTTTATCAAGGAACGGACGCATCGTGGCCTTACCCGGCAGGTCTTCCAGTCCGCCGATACTATCCGGGATCTTGAGATCACCGATCGAAGTCTCGTCGGAAACCTGAATATCACCCGCGATAAAGGCAGGACCGCTGACCATGACACCATTCACCGGCCATGCCGGATACGCCATAAAGGGATTGATGATGCAAACCCTGGAACCGGACTTGCTGCCAATCTCATCCCAGAACGTTTTCTGATGAAAAACCGATGTGTCGATCTTCGCCTCATCCTGATCACCCAAAAGATAGTTGACGTGATCGAGAATGCCATGGTCTGACGGATCCTTGCCCGTGAAGGTCGTAATCCAGGATGGTATGGAGTCTGCCGGAAATACCGACAATAGCGGTGCAAATACTCCCTTCCTGCTTAACTTCTCAAGGTTCGGAAGTTTCCCCTGCTCGATCAGAGTGCTCGTCAGGTCGAAATCCATACCGTCGAAACCAAGCAAAATAACCTTCCCTGATCGTTGGCTGTTATCGCTCATTTGCGATGCCCATCCTTTCTGAAAGCCAATCAACAATTCCTCTATGAATCATTTCCACGGATTTAGTTCCTTCTACATGGAGAATATTGTCTCGCTCGGGCACTCCTTTATAGAGTTCTTGCCTGCTTCTGAGATACTCTAGGGGCGTTCCGTCCATTTTCCTCTGATAGCCAATTTCCGCCGGCAGATCGATATAGATCTCGTAGGTAGGTGCGCACATATTCATTAATGCCGTCGACTCGATCTCTTCCATGAATGCCTCGGGCGACATCGAAAAATTGATTGACTGATCGATTATGTAATCAAAGATATAGCGGTCCATCACGACATACTCGCTGCTCCACGTGCGATTTGCACGCTTGTAACAACGAAAGTAGTCACGAGTCGAGTAAAACAGCCAGATCTTTCTGAACAGCGATGAAGACATCAGCCGGCGCTTCACGGCCGACCAGCGGTCGTGGCGCTGCTGCTCGCCGGCGCCGTGGCCCGACCCTTCGGCAATCAAACCGGCCGGTTTCGATCGCCCGGTGAGTCGCCTGAATCGTGCGATCAACCCATTTAACGATGGCTCCCACCGCAACCACTGGTACTCCGCTGATACCCCGTGGTTTTCCAGCCAGCGCACGAGCATGTGGGCCTGGGTCGTTTTGCCACACCCGTCTATCCCGGACAGATAAATAATCTTCATAAGCTATCCGATAATCAGATTTTCGACCACGGCCCGCCACGTATATCTCTGAATCTTGTCCCGATTCCCGCACTCGGTACCCGAACCAAACCCATCCCTGAGTTGCCGAACGATATCCTCCGAACTCGCTATGTAATGGTACCCGTTGTCCTCTTCAAACTGCTCGGGCAATCGTCCAAAACGCGTCGTCAGGATCGGTAGGTTCGTCGCCATTGCTTCGAGTACCGACAACGGAAGTTCCATGGCAGCATCGGATTTCAAGACCGGAAAGCAATACACATCAGAAAGTTGATAGAGCTCCTGAATTTCCGCCACATAATCCGTAAAAAGGATTAATCCGCCGTCGGAAAGCTCCTGACGCATCGCATCGTCCCGGTCGGTAGAGGTGCTTCCGACCGTAATTACGACCAATTCGGGCATCTTTCTCTGAACGTCCAGAAGCCATCGCACATTCCTGGACTCTCGAATATG
Source organism: Gammaproteobacteria bacterium (assembly GCA_021773815.1). Classification (GTDB taxonomy): domain Bacteria; phylum Pseudomonadota; class Gammaproteobacteria; order Steroidobacterales; genus SMWD01. The sequence goes on along the minus strand of JAJFJS010000136.1, from coordinate 30,630 downwards.
CCCGACATGAAGCAATACCGTCCGGTCTTGCGGAACTCCATATTTTTCTCTCAGCGCACGCTTGTCCGCTACGGGCCGAAATCGCTCATTATCCAGTCCAGCATTAACCTGAATCGCATCGATACCCAGATCCTCGAGCGCTTCCCCCATCGCGAGCGACAAGACATGCAGCCGATCTATTCGCAGACGACGCACGATCTTCATCTGCCATGCGCGTAAGGTTCTTTTCTGCGTTCCCAGCACAATGAGTTTCTCACCAAATATCGCCCGGAGAATTGCTATTCTGATATAGGTCGAAAAGGTCAGCGATGCGTAAGGAACGTAAATGATCCACGCCGGACGCACACGTAATCCGATGACAATGACACGAATGACCATCAGCAATTTATCCGGCAGATTCTCGCGTCTCGCGTAGTCTCGAACCAGCGTAACGGCATGTTCCGCAGAAATATAATCGACCAACTGCCGGCAAAATACTTTCACTCCCTCATCAAACGGGGAGAAAAATTTTTCGTAGACAAACACTATCTTCATGGCGCGTACAGGTTACCCCAACCGAGAATCGCGCCTATAGCCGGATACGGCAGTCGCAAATCATTCTTCGTAATGCGTGAATCTCCGCTCACTTCTCACCATAGTCAAAGCTAGACTCCTGGCCCGAGTTTTTTAAATCCGGCATCTTCCGTATACGGCCATTCCCGGTTACGGATATATCGTCTTTATTTCCCGCGGCCCCGGTCACCGGCTCGTCGAATCCGCTCGCAAGAGCTGCTCATTCGGAGACTGGCCGACTGCTCGTCGCGTCGCTCGCCTGGTAGCCGGTTTTTGGATCAGCGCTGCTGTTACCAGCCCGAAAATAAGCGCAATGATCCCGAGAACGTTGATCAGGCTGGTGAAGACCCAAGCGACCATCAGGACATATAGGCATGCCAGTGTTGTTCTCCGCAATAAGCCTCTCCGAACCCCAGCGGCACGATATCTAATGAGAAACCGGCGCGCCCCCCAGATTCCGGCAAGCCAGATTAACAGCCCGACTACTCCAAACTCGACAAGCATCTGAAGATACATATTGTGCGCCCGCGCACCAAACCCTACGAACTGGCTGACGCCATAACCGATGCCGATGACGATCGAAGTGAAACTCGATGACCAGACATCCAGCAGGGCCAGCCAGATATCTGTACGGGACGATGAAACCGTTGTAGCATCCGCTGCGCCAAACAGCATGAACCTATCCAAGGCGTGAAGCATATAGTCGTTTTCCATCGCCACCAGCAGCACTATCACGATAGGAACAACCACTGCCGGCAATATGACGAGAGACTTGTAGTCACCCCACAGTCTCGCCAACAGAACGGCGACGATGATCAGGCCGAGCAGCCCGCCGCGCGAACCTGTTAACAGGATGGTCAACGGAATGCTCGCCAGCAAAGCCACATAAAATACGCGCAACCGGCGCTTCCGGGTTTGCTTCATGAAGAAATACAGATACGCAAACGCAATACACAATACATATGCTGTTTTATTCGGATTCCCGGCAAACCCCGCGAACCTGCCCTTGTCAAAATAATGCGCATTCATATTCGGCAGATTGATGTTGAAAACGGATATTACCAGCGAGAACACATTTACCAGCGCGAGTATCACGAGAAAAATCGATAAATACCGGAGTCCCTGTTCCTCGTTCCTGATCAACAGAAAGGAAACCGAATACAGCAGTATCGGCTCAAAAATCAGGGTCTTGGCCGTCCTTGCGTTTTCCAGCCACGTGAAGGGGACTGCCCCGGAATAGCTGACATACACGAGGCTGACAACGACACCGAGGAAGATCAGCAAGAGATACGTCAGGCCCGGAAACCTGATTGCCCCTAGCCTTCCGGATGATGCGGCCGCCGCGATTAGAACCACGGCGGCACAGTACAGCACTACATTCTGTATCGTCAGCCCGACGAAACCCGTATTCGCAATCGGGTACACCAGATCCTGCACGAATGCAGCCATCAACAGAAAAAAAATGGTATTTGCCATATGATCTGTTCCCGTCAATGATGCATATACATCTTTCTTCGACCCTGCTTCCGTTGCGCTAACTTCTCGCGCAGCAGCGGCAATTCAAAAGCCGAATACATCAGGCAAATCAATTCCCGCACCCGATCCTCTATTGAGAGATCAAACCGTATCGGAAGATTGTCAATATCTCTGTCGAGCGCCGAGTAGTCATAACCCATACACTCGACAGTATCCTTCCCAAGGTAGCGCAGATATTTCTTCAGGTAGCGGCGCCTGTAACCTGTCGAAAATACCGTGCGCCACTTTTCGACACTGTCTGTCGCCAGCCCAGAATACTGCCTGGACCCGAACTGATCTCCCATGTCGCCGACGGGCACATCCTTGAACCCGGTTGACATCGACGGTTCGAACGGGATTTCGAGATATTCGCAGATCTGTTTAAGCCAAACGTCCGGTTCATGGACAAGATTCTCATAACACAGGCTAAAACTATGGCTTCGTATCTGCTCATATCCCCGTGCCAGATAGCCAGGTCCTTCAAACATATCGACACGATGCCGGTAGTCACCGAGACGCCCGCGAAAAAATGACTCCACGAGTGATGCGGCGACGGATAACGGATTCCGAAAGAGGAAAATGAATTTTGCATCCGGATAGAGTCGATAGATCTCCGGAATAATAAAGTAATATCTCGGCGTTTTGTCCAGGATATAGACTGCTTTCGGACCGGCCAGCTCCGTATAGATATGATCGGACAACTGCCGAAGCCCTTGAAAATATCCGTCCTCTCCGTCAGGCAACTGCTTGCACAAGCTCTGTGTTGCCCTGCCCAGAGAATTCATGCTGTATATCGACTTCCCGTACTGATTTTTTATTGCATCAATATGCGGAAGAAGGAACCACAATTCTGAATGCGTGGATATTTTCGAATTACAGGCCAGCATTCTCTGCAGGAGAGTAGAGCCGGATCGCGGCACGGAAAAGAGAAATATGGGTCTAACGCTCATCAAGGAAGGCCCTGAGCTGTCGTCTCTCGCAGTTCCCTGTCATGCCCCGCCGCGACCCGGAAGGCGATAATAAGTTGCACGATGGACATTGCGATATTGCTCATTACAAACGCACCAATTACTTGATCGATAGGCTTTCCCATTGAATGCACCCACCACAACACGAGAACGGACACTACGGCCGTCAAAACATTTATCCATAATTTAACCTGCTGGCTTCTGCAAACTTCAAAAACCATTGCCGATGGCGCTATACAAAAAAGACAGAGAAACCACGGCGCCATGATTTGCACAAACCTGCCGGCGGTATCCCATTGCGCACCGAATACGAAAGCAATAATCGGCTGCCCGTACACAAACAGCGCTGCGAACGGAAACAGGCCAAGCATGAATAGCACCGCGGTGATTTTCCGCAGACCCGGCATGAGAAACTGCCGATCCGACACCTGCGATGCAGATTTTTGAAAGTACACCCTCGAAATGGAACTGGACAGGGTATCAATAGGCTGCGCCAGCATCCGGTATGCCAGATTATAGAATCCAACAACCGCGGCTCCAAAAAAAGCAGACAGGAAGAATACGATCACATATCTCGACATGACATTCAACAATGCATTGATCGAGGCGAATTGGGGAAACTGCCGATACTCGTACGCAACTTTCGATAATTTTTCGTGAAGTCCTACTCGCCAGTCTCGCGGTAACCCGGCGCCGAGGTAGCGAACCATTAGAATCAACGCCACCGCGCTCCCAAGGAGCATGCCGATGATCAGGCCACCTGCCCAACTACCGAGGAGGATGCCGGCAACGATCTTGAAAACTGCCGCTCCCGCTGCCTCGAAGATGCGCACCGACGATATCAGCCTGAACATCGTCTCCCGCAATGCCCAATAGCGAAGAATATTGACCGCGCCGGCCAATAGCAGCCCCAGGGGGACAAAAAGCAACCAGAAAGCAAGGTCATGACTGCCGAGCAGTTCACTCAGTTCATCGCCGAAGGTCCAACTGCAAACACCGACGAAGAATGACAGCGCGGCGAGAATAATCAAAGAAAGCTTGATAACGCTGTGTGCATCGACAGGATCTTTGGGGAGCAAAATGGCTCTTTCGTAGCAGAGCGTGCCGACCTTGGTACATATTCCGAGAACCGCGGCAAAAAGTGCAAATTGACCAAAGTCTTCCGGCGTAAAGAGACGGGTAATGATCGGCGCCGAACCTACCGTAATGATTTGCGCAACGAGATTGCCGCTCATGAGCGTGGCAGCATTGCGCGCGAATTTGGACTTGGTTATCCCGAACATCGAATAGATATCACCAAAACTGAGTCCCGGCTCGAACGGAACTCAGCGAAATAAAGCGTTCTAATGGACTCAGGCAAGCAATTATCTCCGCCCCGCCCCGCACCCATCACCGACTGCCTCACAGAAAGCGACGACTACACAACATAATCGACCATTCCGTCACAGTATCAACCGACCGAGCCGCAGACTGCGGTGTCGATGATCGCCACATACTGAGAAGCGCTCTTGCGTCCAGCGTGTCCGGAACATGCTAGCATTCCGGAATTCGCCACGCCGTCCACTGCAGCAAGATGAAACATTTTGTAATACTCTCTACTCAAAGAAGCGGATCGACATTCCTGAGGATATGGCTCAACAGCCACTCCGAGATCAATAGCCACGGAGAGGTCTTCCTTAAGCACTACCAATCACCGGATGGTTTTCGCAGATACTGCTTCAACAAGTCCTTTTTCTGCAAAACCAGTTTTCAGCTGCACCATACCCGGATTTCTCGCGCACTCGGTCTGCAGTTCATATCACGCACACTAATCGACGGATATCTGGATGACTTGCTTGAGAATCCTTCTCACCCCGGGCCATGGAGCGATATTGACAATCGGAACCAGTTGATTGCCAAGGCACCCGCATCATTCAGCGGCTTTAAGCTGATGTACAACACCTTCGATGCCTACCGTGGGCTTCAGGAGTGGGCCCGAGAGAATCCAAGTCTGATGGTCCTCCACATGACGCGGCGAAATCTCCTGAAGAGCTTTATTTCACGCCGGCGGATGGCCGAGAACAAGATCGCGCATACGAAGTCCGGTACGCTAAATCACAAACCCGTATATATTAAATTAAAAAACCTGCAGCGGTATATCGAAACCACCCATGCCACGAGACGACAGTTTCGGTCTCTGCTCGAAAAAAGACATCCGTTCCTCGAGTTATCCTATGAGGACATGTTTGCCGACAGGCATGAATTCGTGGCCAAAATCCTGACATTCTTCTCCTTGCCTTATGAAGAAATGGAACCACCCACCATGAGAAAGATCAGTTCGTCAAGACTCGAGAACGAAGTGAAAAATTGTGATGAAGTGATCCGATTCCTGTCCGGAACGCCAAACGAGCAATTCCTGAGCGATTTCGAGATCCAGTAAGAATCCGGCTTCCGGGCAGATCAATCTTTTTAACTATTCGTCGGCCAGCATGTCGGCGAGGTCGACCTGTGTCAGAGTATATTCATGCCCGGTGCTGTTCGGAACGGCTGCCTTGCTCTCATCTAGTCGGAGATCGCCCTGCCTGGAGTCCTGTCCGACATCATAGTGGGGAATCTCGTCAATACAGATCGGCTTGCCCAGCATGCTCTTGAGCTTGTTCTTCACCACCCAGCCAACCGGATGCTTGATGTATTTTTTCATCACAGGCGCCGCCGTACCAACCATCCAGCAATTCTTCGGGCAGGTCGACACCAGCTGACGCACTTTTTTCGCCTGTTCGCTGAACCACAGTTCATCGAAGGTTTCATAGTCCCTCAGATTGCCCATGCTCTCCTTCCAGTAGCGCTCCTCGAGGCCATTGCAGGGAAAAACGTCGCCGTAAGGCTCAATAAAAAAGTTCGCCGTGCCTGCCTGGCACGGAAGCATGCGCTTACCGCCGCGTATATAGTTGATCAGGCCGAGATTGAAGAACGCGCGGAACCAGGACTTCGGGTGGTTTTCCTTCAACAGGCGCTCGATCAACTCCCGGAAGTCATCGATAACCTCATCCTTGTTGTCAACGACATTGTCGTCACGGTGGAAGTAATAGGAATTATGGAAGGTTGCCGTTGCAAACTCCATGTTCATCGTCTTCGAAAGCTCGTATAACCACAGCATGTCTTCCGAATTCTTGTTGGAAACGGTACATCCAAATCCGACATCCTTGACGCCCATGTCCCGGAGTCCGAGGACCGTCTTCAGCCCGCGGTCGAATCCGCCTTCCCTGCCTCTCAGATCATCATTTCTCTGCGAGAGCCCCTCGATGCTGACACGAATACCGATATTCGGGAACCGCTCTGCCATCTTGAATATGCGCTTGTGATGGTAGCCGGAGGTCGATATCACTATCCGATCGGATTTGCGATACATGACCTCGACGATATCCTCGAGGTCGCGACGAACAAACGGTTCGCCGCCTGTCACGTTGACGAATTTGAAGCCAGGCAGTTTCTCCAGATCCTTCGGCGTCAGCTCCTTTGTGGCGTCGGTCGGGTTCTCCCAGATATTGCACATCTTGCAGCGCATCTGGCATCGATACGTCGTGATAATGGAAACATCCGTCGGCATTCCGGGGTTTTCGACTACGTCATACGTCATAAATCTTCACCTAGCGGTTACCCTCCCCGGTTGCCCGCTGCAAGTTTGTAAACATCACCGGTCTGCCCGGCTATCACATCCCAATTGTATTTTTTGCGAACGAAGGCTCTGAATTCATCCTGTCGACCGGGCCCGTCGCCCGAGGCCAGGAGCATTGTCAGCTTATCTGTCAGATCCTCGACATCACCGCACCGGAAATAGTACCGGCCGTCGAGTCCCACCTCGACATTGGCCGGGATATCCGACACCAACGGCACCAGCCCATAGCTCAAAGCCTCCAGCAGGGAAATCGGCAATCCCTCGTGGTATGAGGGCAGCACGAATACCGCGGCATGGGAATAAACCTGATGCAGGTCCTCCCCGGTGATATAGCCTGTCAATACGATTTTCGAATTATTTCGACAGGTTGCCTTCAGCTTCAGACTGTACTCGTCTTCATGGTCGGAGTCACCGGCGATTACCAAATGGTAATCTGACTCCATTTTGTCAAATGCCTCGACAAGGTCATGCAGGCCTTTCTCCGGCACGAATCGGGCAACCGCAAGGATATACCCGCCGGGCCTGATACCCTGGCGGTCGAGCGTGTCGGTCGCCGTTGCAATCTCCGGTATCTGGACGCCGTTGTATATCAGGTGACTGTCCCGACCGCAGCGACGTCGGACGATTTCTGCTATCACTTCCGATATTACAATCACTTCGTTTGCGAACCTGCCGCCCACTTTCTCACCGAGGCGCAGGATGAAAGACGCGAGCTTCCCCCACTTTTGACGGTCATAGTCGGGACCATGATTGGTCATCACGACGCGAAGGCCGAGGAGACGCGCAAAGGGAATGAGAAGTGCCGGGCCGACGGCATGTACGTGCAGAATGTCAGGCGATTCCCGCCACGCGAAACAGACGCCGAGAAACGTATGCACGATCGCCTCGAGACTTTTTCGTCGCGGGGCGAAAAGGTGCTTGAGCCGGATGCCCTTATACCTCTCGACACCAGGATCCGCGATGTAGGGCTTGCGGGTCACGAGGACAACCTCGTGACCCAGTGCCACGAGTCTCGGATAAAGCGCCTGGCAATGCGTCTCGACCCCGCCCGGCACATCCGGCACGCCCCGCGTTCCCAGGACGACGACCTTCACGCACCCACCCCTTTCCCGGCCGAGGGGAGAAGTTCCTCGTAGAGTGCCCGCATTCGGTCGAAGTATCGTTCACTCGTGAACTGTTCGCTGACCAACGCCCGTGCCTCCTGTCCCATTTCCTGAATCCGCCCGGACGGCATAGCTGCAACGTTTAGCAAACATTCACGCAAACTCTCGGTCTCTCCTGCTTCGAATAGCAATCCGGTTTCACTCCGAACCATTTCCGGAATGCCCCCAATAGCCGCGCCAATCACGGGCTTGCCGCTCGCATAGGCTTCCAGGACGCTGATCGGCGCATTCTCATACCAAGTCGATGGAAGTACGACAGCGCGGGCTTCACGAATGAGTTGCTTGAGCCGGTCGCCCGTGCAATAGCCCAAAAACTCGATCCGATCCGTGCCCGCGGGCACCAGCGACTTCAGGTATGCCTCATCGGGGCCGGTACCGGCCAACAGCAGTCGCAGGCCGGAATCCGCCACGGCCCGAATCAGCGTCTCGACACCCTTCTGTTTCGTCAGTCGCCCGAAATAGAAGAAATAGTCGCCGGGTGCAAATTGCGGCTCATAGGCACTGCTATCGATATAATTCGGGATATACGTGACCTGCTTCTCCGGCCAGCCCCACTCGATCAGCTTGTTACGATAGAATTTGCTCGGCGCAACGATCCGGTCCAGGTTTTTTCTCCAGAGACCAAGCGCCTTGTGAATACCCGATTCGACGGCCACCAGCCCGCTCGTTGCGAGGGAATCCCGGACGCAGCGATACCTGATGACGTTCAGGACGTTGCCGTTGATACACCGCTCGCATACCCCGGTTCGATTGAACATCGTATACGCGGGACAGGCCAGCTTGAGATCATGCGCCGTCATCACGGTCGGAATGCCCCGGTCATGCAGCAGCGATACGACGGATGGCGACAGGTGATGGTAAAGCAGATGGCCGTGCGCGATATCCGGCGTGAACTCATCCAGCAGCCGCGCCAGCTTTTTCCGTGCTTCCCATGAATAGATGACCTTTCCGGCCATGACGAGCTTATCGAGCAGGCCGTACGCGTTGCCGAATTCGAGTTCGTCGGCAAAATACCGGGACCACGGCGAGGGCTCGTTCTGTGGATGATGCATCGCGAAGACTGCCGTCTCCCAGCCCGCCTTCTGAAACAGTGCATCGTGATCGAAATACACCGCCTCCGAACCTCCGCGCCGGTAGTGATAGGTGTTCAGCGACAGCAATCTCTGTGTCATCGCGCAGCTGGCCGTTCAGCGGGTCGGAGCAGCCTGCCGACGATCGTGGGAATCCCCGCTCCGGATAGCGAGGCCGACACCGACAATATCGACATCATCTTCTCGTGCACGACGGGATCACCAGCAAATCCCGTCGTATGTGGAATCGGAGGGTCGGTCACGGATACGCACGAGGTCGACGATAACCTGGGAATTGCGGATCCTGTCCGGTACCGAAGAAAACTCGGCCGCGCCATTGCCGATGACAATCGTCTCCGCATGGGCCAGCACTTCATCGATCGATGACACCATCATCTCGGAAATATGCGGAATCTGGTGGAGGATGTAATCCCGATTGGCACCGACGAGGCTGGCGATATGCACATTGTTGTCGTAGATGCGAATGTTATAGCCCTTGCCCAGCAGCCTCTCAATAACCTCGACCATCGGACTCTCACGCAGGTCGTCGGTGCCGGCCTTGAAGCTGAACCCGAGGATGCCGATGTTCTTGCTTTGATGACTCATGATCATCTGCAGTGCCCGCTCTACCTGCAGGTGATTGCTGGGCATGATCGCATCGAGAATAGGCGTTTTTACGTCAAGGCTTTTTGCCTTATACGTCAGCGCCCGCACATCCTTGGGCAGACAGGAGCCCCCGAACGCGAAGCCGGGCTTGAGATAATACGGCGACAGGTTCAGCTTGGTGTCCTGGCAGAAAATATCCATCACCGCATGACCATCGAGGCCCAGAGATTTGGAAATATTGCCGATCTCGTTCGCGAAACCGACCTTGAGAGCATGCCAGACATTGTCGGTGTATTTGACCAGCTCGGCCGTCTCAACGCTGGTACGGATCAACGGCGCCTGTAACTCTTTGTAGATCCCGGCCAGCACATCACCGCTGTGCTCATCAATCTCGCCGATGACCGTCTTGGGCGGATTGCGGTAGTCATATACCGCCGTGCCTTCACGCAGAAATTCCGGGTTATTGCAGACGCCGAAATCCTGCCCGGCGACCTTGCCGGATGCCTGCTCCAGCGCGGGAATCACCGTATTACGCATCGAACCGGGCAGCATCGTACTTCTGGCGACAACAACATGAAATCCATCCTTGTTGCGCAGCGCCGCCCCGATCTCTTCGCAAACCTTGACGACGTACCTGAGATCCAGGCTGCCATTCGGCTGGCTCGGGGTCCCGACACAGATCAGCGAAATCTCGGAGTTCTGAACCGCATCCTCGACGTCCTGCGTCGCCCGCAGCAGCTTTTCGTCGACCGTCCGCGCGATGATTTCGCCGATATCCTTTTCGATGACGGGAGTCTGGCCCTGGTTGATCAAATCTACCTTGGCCCGGAACGGATCGACGCCGATGACGCGATGGCCTTCATTTGCCAGACAGCCCGCCGAAACAGCTCCCACGTAACCCAAACCAAAAATACTGATATCCATCGGTCCCTCAATCCATCGCAAGTCGTGTTGTTTGCACTTATCCGGCGTAACGTATCAGAACCGCCGCGGGCGCACCTCGATCCGGTTCGCGGTTTTCCACTGCCCGCCGCAGCCGGTAACCGGACTTGTCGCCAGTCCTGAAGCGGATCAACCGATGCACTCGAAGAAGGCACCCCTGACGAACCGTCGTGGCACCTTGATGCGCCGTCCTGCGAAAAACCGTTACGTCTAGATAGAAACGCCGCGCTCCGGCGGTGGAGCCGGCGTTACATCGGGAGACTGCAAACCCATTTGCTGGCGATCCTTCAGCACCGACTTGACGATTCTGGCATCGATAAGCCGCTTGCCTGCCGAATACCCGTAGACAAGGGCCAGATCACACAGGGAATTGATAATTCTCGGTACGCCCTGGCTCGCTTCAGCGAGCAATCGCAGCGCCTGCGGGCTGAACAACGGGTCGGTGGCGCCCGCAACCTTGACGCGATGCCGGATATAGGCCTTCGAGTCGCGCATCGACAAGCGGTCCAGGTGATACGACACCGAAACCCGCTGCACGAACTGTTCGAGGTCAGGCGCCCGCAGCAGGTCGCGCAACTCGGGTTGACCGACCAGGATCAGGTGCAGCAGGTGCTCCTTTTCCGCATTGACATTCGACAGCATCCGGACCTTTTCCAGCCCCTTGATGACCAGGTTCTGCGCCTCGTCAACGATCAGGACCGTATATTTACCCTGTGCATACTGCGCGATCAGGAACGAGATGAAGTCCTCGTAGAGTTCCACCCGGCTCTTGCCGGCGTAGTCGAGGCCGAAGGTCATCGCGATCCACTCGTTGAGTTCACCGGCGTCGGGATCGGTAAAATTCAGCAGGCCGACCGTCACTTCGTCATCGAGGTCTTCAAGCAGGCGGTTGATCAACGTCGTCTTGCCCGAGCCGATCTCACCCGTGATCACGGTAAAGCCCTGGCGACCGACGATGCTGTAGCGAAGCAGCGTCAGCGCCTTCGTATGACCAGCCGACATATAGAGATATGAAGGATCCGGCAGGATCGTAAAAGGCTTTTCTCTCAGGCCAAAAAAATCTTCATACATCTTCTTGCCTGCGGTGGGAATGCGACGACGTCGTTCCGGATAGAACGTCGGGGACTTGCCCTATGGCTTGTGTTCCCTTTTGCCGTATTTTTCCGGGTGAACGGACCGCGATTTATTCAAGACCGTGCCGATCAGCGGCGTGTCCTTGAGGATTTCGAGCGCCTTTTCCAGATCATCGCGCTGCGTCCCGCCGTCTTCGGCCACCATCAGCATGGCATCGGTAAACGGCGCAAATGCCAGCGCGTCATCCACGGCCAGTATCGGGGGAAGATCGAAGATAATGAGTCGATCGGGATAACGGCCCTTCAACTCCTCGATGAGCTGGGTCATTTTCGGCGAACGCAGCATTTCCGAGGAATTATGAACGCTCTCGCGACCCGGCAGTACGACGAGCCGATCGATCGATGGGGAAAATAGCATGTCGGCGAGCGGCGCATCGTTGAAAAGATAGTCGCTCAGACCGAGCTCCGGCTGGTAGTCGAAGTATTCATGAATGCTCGGGTTGCGCAGATCGAAATCGGCAAGCAACACCGTGCGGTTGATCTCTCTGGCCAGGCTGACGGCAAGATTGATCGCCGTCATTGTCTTGCCCGAACCGGTCGCCGGGCTCGTGATCGCCAGCGCGTTCCAGCGGTTGCTGTTCATGCTCTGCAGAACGCGCGTTCTCAATATCCGGTAGACATCGGTCAATTCGTGATCCGGCAGCGCCGCAACCAGCCGGTTCGCCTCGAGAACATCGGGGGAGACATCGACAACCTTCGTGCGTGAATACTGCACGGTCGCCGCGGCCATAAACGTATCTTCGGGGCCGGTCGGCAACACCGTCGTCGGCATTTCAGGCCGAGGTTCGGCCGTTTTCTTGCCGGCGGACCGCTCTTGCGCAGCCTGGTCGAGGGCTTTTTGAATTCTTTCCATCGTGTCGATCCTTCCTCTACATCCCAAGCTTGCGCATGGTGACATACCAGAGAACATCCAGCGGTTTGAGCGCAAAATGCACCGTCAACACAATCAACAGCATCGCAACCGGCACGCCGGCCAACGCGGTCAGTCGCATGCGCCGGGTACGCGCCATTTCCGCCTGCGTCAGAATCAAAGGGATCTCGGCGATCGGCGGCGCCCCCTGGATCAACTCGACCATTCGACCACCCCAGATCGATCTGTCCAGGGACTCTTTGAGGGGAACCAGACCGATACCGAGCGCCAGAGAAAGCACCAGCAACAGGATGAGTAGCGCCGGTCGATTCGGACTCGACGGTTCCAGCGGCAGGTTCGGCGGCTCGACCAGCACGAAACGCTCGCCCTTGCTCTGTGACTCGAGCGCCTCGCCCATCTCGGCGCCGAACAGCCGGTCACGGATCGCGAAATACTGCGCCGTTGCGCTCTGTAACTGGCGCTGCATGCCGATAAGTTCCTGCTCGACATTCGGCGCTTTGAGCATCTGCTGCTCGTATTCGGCGAGTCGTTTTTGCACATCGGACTTCATGACTCGCAACGAATTCTGGTCGGATTGCAGCGTCTGTTTCTGGGCCGTCAACTGGATATAGGCCGGGTTATCGGGCCGGACCAGCGCATCGGCATCGCTGCGTTGCGCATTGATGTTCTCGATCAGACTGTCCGCCAGCCGCTGCAGCCGGATGACTTCCGGGTGCTCATCACCATAATTCTCACGTGCCTTGGCCAGCTTGGTGCGCGTGTCGATCAGGGCCGTGGTCGTCTCCGTGAAGTCGCCCGTCAGCCCGGTCTCGCCCCGGATCGCTTCGATCTCCCGCCGGGTGCGGGCGACATCGGGATGATCTTCACTGTACTGGCCGCGCAGCGTCGCGAGGCGGGTCTGCAGTGACTTGAGTTGATTCTCCGGCGACAAAACGGCCGAGCCGTCGGCCATGATCATCGGCCGGGTCGGCTCGATCTGCGCAAGCTGGGCATCGATCAGGACGCTGGTTTCGTCGATACTGCGTAGTTCACGATCAATTTCGAGGATCTGGTTGTCCAGACGCTGCATCGCTGCGAGATTAACCTGCGATGTCTGCGGCAGGCTGCCCTCGTTTTCCTCTTTGAAACGGGCGATCTTTTGCTCCAGTACCCGGACGCGATCTTCCAGCCGCTTGACCTCCTCGCCAAGGAACTGCCGCGTCTCCACCGTCTGAACGGTGCGCGAGCGAACATTCTCCTCCATGTACAGCGAGACGAGTTCGTTTGCGACCTTTTGCGCGGTGGCGGGGTTGGGGTCTTCGAAACCCAGAGTGAACGCGATCGTGCTGATCACCGGCACGCCACGCTGCGGGTCTGTGAGTTCGACGTTGAACAGGTCCAGAACGATATTCTCCTGGACCGCGTCCGTCAGCAGTAGCGTCGGCGAATACTTGCGCTTGTCCGAATACAGGTTGAACTTCTCGATGATATTGGCGAGGTTCGTCCGCGTCATGACACGTTGGTTGATGTACTGGATCTGCTCGGCGGCAAACGTCGTGACGGTCGTCTGGACCAGTTCCTGCGGTATCTCCGGCTCTTCGAGCAGGATCGTCGCCGTCGACTGGTACGTATTCGGCCATGCGATCACGATAATCGCGCCGACGACGAAAACGATCGCCATCGTCAGGATCGCGAGGTTCCTGCGCCGCTTGAGCGCCGCGAGCAGGTCGCCGAGCCCACCTTCCTCGTCATCCGCGTAGTGCTGGTCATCCACCATGGTCATGCTTATTTTCTATTTACATTCAGTTAGTTATCATTTAGGCCCGCGGAGTATATACGGTCCCGTTTAACATTTGTGTGACCAATAACCCAAATTACGCCTGATATAGGGACAGTCTGGGGTATTTGGCGACTGCTGGACCTCTGTAAAATTCGGTCCAATAACGAAACAACCGACCCGCCATCCTAGCATGGCGGGTCGGTTTTCGTCCCCGGGGCAAAGCCCCTGAGCATCTTTGGAGAGATCGTCTACGTTTCAGCGTCCGGGCGCGAGGCGTTTATTGCGTCGCAACAGCCCGACGAGCCCCATCAGCCCTGAGCCAAACAGCAGCAGCGGCGCGGGTAGCGGCACCATCTGCGGCGGGTTATCGTGGTGATCGTGCAGATGTCCGAGCAGCAGGGTCCAGAGCTCCTTCTTGAACGCAAACCAGTCGGCCAGAGTCGAGTCCGAGATACAGTCGTTCAGCAGGAATTCACGCCACCAGGCATGTCCCGAGTTACGGTTCGGCCAGCCGCGGTCCCGTCGATTCAGGTTCGAGTTCGCATTCGGCCGTGCCAGGATCGTGGCCAGCCAGCCGCGGCTCCAGGCGAAGTCTCCGTCGAACGGTCCCGCTTGATCCGTATCTGAATCATCGTCATCCCAGGCATGACTGCGGCGTTGTGCACGCCGTGATTCCGACCAATCCGCCCGCCGATGATCAGCCTGACTATTCCATCGCTGGTTATCCTCGCTGTCCCATCGATCGGGACGGAGATCAATACCGAATCCCCAGGCATTGCCCGAGGCAAGCAGAAACACAGTAACGACGACTCCCGCAAATGCGGTAACTGTTTTCCATTTCATTTTCTTTATTCCCTGCGAGGTCATCCCCCGCACTTCCCCTTAAATTTCCCGGGCCCGAAATAACTCCGCGCCCGGCCGATCACTCTTAGCTAGAAGCTTTCAACAACAACTCGATCTGCTCGGCAAAATCACGAATGGTGTCGGACAACGAAACCTTTTCACGCTGACCGTCGAGCGCCTGGCGCTCTATCCGGACCTGCACCGTCGAATTACCGAACCGCTCATAACGGTCGTCCGACTCGTTGGGTGCGGATCCACCGTTTCGACCGGCGCCATTGGCGCCATGCCCGTTGAGGCCGAGATCGCCATTCAATCCCTCGACATCGAGCAGCGCGCCGATCTGAATCTGACCGCGATCGACGCCGCAGATTTGTTCCGGCGTTAATTTCATGAGCGCGGCACCCAACATTTCCGGAGAAACGGCCGGCAGGAATGTCTTGAGCCGGTGCTGGACGCGAATCCGGCGCACGTCGATTTCAAAGGCGCGTTCATTCGTCAGGCGCACGAGATGACGCAATTCCGAGGCGGTCAGTTCGCTCAGAAAATCACGCACCGACGTCAGGCTCGGAAATTCCGGTTTCAGGATGGTTCGCAGCCGCGGGATGACGCGTAACGCGTCGAGGTCTCGCTGCGAATAACGGGCGCCTCGGCCCCTGTGTGACGGCCCGGCCAGCAGGCCCCTGGACACGTAATCGGAGATGGTGCGTCGCGACAACGCGGACATCTCCTCTAGTTCCGTTAGATCATAACTACGCATCGATGATTACTCCCCGTAAACATGACATATATTTGCGCAATAGATCGCGGACTTAAAGAATTTCCCTACCTTCCTTGAATTCTTCAATCTGCGATACCTCCAAACTAATGAGCAGAAGTCTACGTTGAGATCTGCGATTCTAAATTCCTGGCCTCTCCTTATCTTTTTGTTTTTATAACTTTTTTTGGCCTGATTTACTCATCCTGAGATGAGTATCGGAATTTGCGTGAAATCTGAGAGGAAATCCCGCCGGGTTGATTGCCTGGATGGCTTTCGAACCCGACGGGTCCCGATGACGCGTGAGTAAATTTACGGGTAAAGTCCGCGGAAGTCAACGTATGTATTATGTAAAACTCAAGTGAACGAAAGGCCCCGGACATCAGGCCATCGTCGGCGGTCGGCGGGCCGGGAATTGGCCACGGACGCGGCTTGCACAGGCACCGGGGTCCGGACGGCCCCTGCTTCGAGAACGGAAACGGCACCCGCTTAAGCAAAAATTGCCCGGATCGGGATGACCATTCTGTGAACTCAGTTCAAAAAAAGTGCGACTCAGTTCCTTTTTTTGCCGAACCGGCGGCCGCCACGGGCGCATCCATGGCCGCAAAATTTCTGCTATCTTTCCGCCCCGCAGTCGCACGCGCGGCCTGACCAACCAGGGATTCCTACGACATGACGAAAGACACAGCCGACTACAAAGCGATCGATGCAGTGGTCAACATCTGGACGGAAGAGGCATTGCGCCACCGACCAGGCTGGGGTGATGATTTTTTCACCGGCAAGATGAATGCGGACAGCAACCTGATGGGGCCGTTGAGCCTGGAACAACTGATCGAGTCGCTCGACGACGCCGGTATCGACAAGGCTTTTCTGATTGCCGCGCACAGCGGCCGGCCCGGGCTACCGGGTTGTTATCACATGCCGTATGAGGTGGTCGCGCGCGCCTGCGAGCAATACCCGGATCGCTTCCGCGGCCTGGCCGGCATCGATCCTTTCGACGGCATGAACGGCGTCAAGGCATTCGAAGATGCGGTGACGAATATGGGCTTTGTCGGTGCCCATCTGTATCCGCACTGGTTCAACCTGGCGCCGGATCATCGCAAGTACTATCCGTTTTACGCCAAGTGCTGGGAGCTGGGCGTGCCGATCCAGATGCAGGTCGGTCAATCGATGATCTATGCGAAGGACTTTCCCTGTGAAAGCGTCGGCCGGCCCATCGCGCTCGACCCGGTGGCCTGTGATTTCCCCGGACTGAAACTCATCGGCATCCACGTCGGGATCCCGTGGGTCGAGGAGATGATCGCGATGGCCTGGAAGCACGAGAACGTCTACATCGGCTGCGACGCGCACCGGCCGAAATACTGGCCCGAGAGCTTCAAGCGCTATATCAATTCATACGGTCAGGACAAGGTGATCTTCGGCACGGACTACCCGGTGCTGCCGTTCAAACGCACGATCGAGGATATCGACGCGCTGGGGCTGAAACCGGAAGTGCGCCGCAAGCTGTTGCGCGACAATACGGTCCGGATCTACGGGTTGGAAGACTGAAGGCCTCAGGCCGCACCCATTGGGGGTAGCAATTATCTTTGCCCCGATGGCCCGGTGGCGGACTCGATCGACGTATAGACTGCGCAACCGCCGCGAAGCGCGGCTGAAGGTTTGCGCAGTCTATACGTCGATCGAGTCCTTGGTCTGCGGCGCCGTCAGTCGGCTGAACGGATGACGCTCCTACGACCATCGTCAGGCCGAATGGCGCAGCCACGGGACAAGATGAGGCCATGGTCGCAAGGCTTTCCCGGCATCGTTCCCTCGTAAACCTTCAGGCGCCTTCTTAGGCGCCGTTTACGAGGGAACGATGCCGGGAAAGCCGGGAATCCGGGCAGCCACGAACAGCCACGCGCGGCGGCGGTAATTCGGATATGAACTTCAGCCGGAGCCCGGCCGGGATCTGACGGGTCAGGCGCTTTTGATATCCGCTTCGCGCGTCGCGCCCGACTCCAGCATCGTCCGGATCTCGTCTTCCGACACGCCGAACTCGCGCAGGATCTCCACGCTGTTTTCACCCAGGTGCGGCGGCAGGCTCCGGATGCTCGCGGGCGATTCGGAAAAGCCCACCGGGAATCGAGGCATGCGCAGCTTGCCTTCGGTCGGGTGCTCGTGAATCTCCCAGAAATTGACGGCGGTCAGATGCGGATCGGTCGTCAGTCCCTCGAGGGTGTTGACGACAATTGTCGGCACGCTGGTATCTTCGAATATGTCGAGCCACTCGGCCGTCGTGCGGGTCGCCATTGTCTTGGCCGTTTCCTGATACGTATCGTCGATATTGCGCACACGATCCGACAGGGTCTTGAAGCGATCATCGTCGAGCAGATCGGTGCGCCCGGACAACTTGCAGAAGACCTCCCAGTGACTGTCGAGATACGGGAGGATCGCGATGTAACTGTCCTTCGTTTTGTACGGCTTGCGATGATGGCTCATCAGACGCGTGTAGCCCGCGGTGCCCAGCGGCGGCTCGAACGTCATGCCCCACAGATGCTCAGCCATGACGTAATACACCATGGTTTCGAACATTGGCACTTCGATCTCCTGGCCGACGCCGGTTTTCTCGCGCCGGTACAGCGCCGACGTCACGGCAAACACGACCGCCATCGCCGTCGTCTTGTCGCCGACGACGGTCGGCAGGTAGCGCGGCTCACCGAGAACCATCTTCTGCAGCATCGCAATGCCGCTGGCCGCCTGAATCGAATCGTCCAGCGCACCGCGGGCGCCGTACGGGCCGTCCTTGCCGTAGCCGTAACTGCCGCAGAAAATCAGCTTCGGGTTAACCTTCTTGAGCTGTTCGTAGTCGATACCCAGCCGCGTCATGACCTGCGGCCGGTTGTTATGCACGACGACGTCAACGTCGGCGACGATCTTGAGCAACGCATCGCGCCCGGACTCTTGCTTCAGGTCCAGGACCAGGCTGCGCTTGTTACGATTGCAGGTCATGTACAGCGCGGCCATGCCCTTGCTGTGATGCGCGCCCAGCGTACGGTTGCTGTCGCCGCGCGGCGCCTCGACCTTGATTACCTCAGCACCCATGTCGGCGAGCATCTGGCACGCCCATGGACCCAGCACGACGCTCGTCAATTCGAGAACGCGCACACCCTCAAGGGGACCTGACATCAGATGACACCTTCCATTACGTTGTATTTTCCGGGACCGGAACCGGTCGCGGCACACTATACAGCCCCCCGCCAGCCTCGCAAAGTGCCGGGCGCCGGCACCAAACCCGGGATGCGCCGCCACATCGAACCGCACTGAATATGCGGCAGTCCGGCCCGGATCTTGCTGTGCCGTCCGGGTCAGCGCGCGGCGATATGCCGTTTCAGACTGGCAACGCAGCGCCCAGCTGTCCGGCCGTCCCACAGGTCCGGCTTGCGGCCCGTCGGCCAGTCGCCGGCCAGCGCCCGGTCTACCTCGGCGAGCAATGACGAGGGCACGACCAGCTTGTTCGTCCCCTCGGTCACTGTAACCGGCCGCTCAGTATTGGGCCGGAGCGTCAGACACGGGATATCCAGGTAGGTCGTCTCTTCCTGCAGACCACCCGAATCGGTGATCGCGAGGACGGCGCCGGTCACGAGGCTCATGAACCGGATATAGCCCATGGGTTCGGTGATATGCATGCCCGGCGCACCCGCCAGCGTATCCATGAGCCCGGCTTTTTCCAGGCGCTGGCGCGTGCGGGGATGCAGCGGGAAGACAAGCGGCAGGCGCGTGGCCGCGGCACAGAGCTGGTCGACGAGCATGCCCAGTACGGCCGGGTCGTCGACGTTTGACGGTCGATGCAGCGTCACGATGCCGTAACGCGTATCGGCGAGGCCGAGCGTCTCGCGCTCCGGCGACTGCATGATCCGGTCGCGCATCATCTCGAACGAGTCGAGCATGATATTGCCGACGCGTTCGATGCGCTCGGCCGGAACACCTTCGGCAAGCAGGTGTGCGTCGCCATCGGGTGACGGCGTCCACAGCAAATCGGCGATCGAGTCCGTCACGAGGCGGTTGATCTCCTCGGGCATCGTCCGGTCGCCGCTGCGAAGTCCAGCCTCAAGGTGGACCACGGGTACGTGCAGCTTGGTGCAGACCAGCGCGACGGCGGCCGTCGCGTTGACGTCACCGACAACGATCACCCAGTCCGGCTTATCGGAGATACAGACCCGCTCGTACTCGATCATGGTCCCGCCGGTCTGCTCCGCGTGCGTCCCGCTACCAATACCGAGGTGAAAATCCGGCTTGGGCAACCCCAGGTCCGCGAAGAAACTGTCCGACATGTTCGCATCGTAATGCTGGCCCGTATGCACCAGGCGAACATCGAACATCGGATCGGCTTGCAATGCATGAAACAGCGGCGCAACTTTCATGAAGTTCGGCCGCGCAGCGGCGACAAGGTGAACGCGAACCGGCTTCATGACCGGTTTACCGCGCCAACCGGGTGGGCCCGGCAGGCATCAAACGCTGTCTCATGATCGAGATGACGAATCGAGAGAAGAGAATAGAACATCAGGTACCTTGCATCAGATCGGAACACCGGCACCAATACTACACAAGGAACCCGGCCACAGCCTTCGCCCAGGCCTCCGGCTGCTCATCGATGATATCGATCGTGCCGCCTTCGAGCTCGATATAGGCAAAGTCCGGCCGTATCTTCATTGCTCGCTGCGACTGGGCGTAGATTGCATCGCCCGTGTTGGCCAGCACCAGGCACGGATGGGTAATCTTCGGCAACGCATCCTCGTGGTGATAGTTCATGACGGCATCGTGGGCATACCAGACGGTACGGCCCGCGAGCTGCCCGTGGATGAAGTGCGTATGGAACGCGGCCAGATCGTTCCACTGCGCTTGCGCGCCCTTGCGAAATTCCCATTGTTCCGTCAGGTGACTGCCGTCCCAGCGGGGCGTCCATTCCTTCTCGGCGGCCAGCGAGCCCTTGAAGTAGGCGCGCTCCTCGTCGGTCAGCGGCAAGGGTCCGTTGAGGATGACCTTGTCGACGCGATCCGGATACAACAGCGCGGCCTCGGTGACGATGATCGCACCGGTGTGGTGACCGAGCACGCTGGCCTGGTCAAAGCCGAAATGATCAAGGATGGCCGGCAGCATCGCGGCATACTCGCCGATGGTCGGCGGATGATCCGGCACGTCCGACATCCCGTAGCCCGGAATATCGACCGCGATCGCATGCACGCCCGCCCGGGCCAGCGGCGCCATGACTGGCGCGAACTGCACCATCGAATCCGGCGATTGGTGCACCATGATCACCGGCACGCCGTCCCCGCAGGTCTGATAGTGCAACTGCCCGAACGGCCCGTCCGCATAACCCTTGATCGTCTTCATCTCGTCCCTCTTCTGTTTTGCATCTGTTTTGGGGTCAGCGTCTGTTTTGGGGTCAGACCCCAATTTTTTACGCGCCTTACAGCCGTCGCCGATTGAGTTGGGGGCCGACCCCATTTTTTTTGCGATCGGCGGATTATGCACCGTGAGCGCCCGGAGGATGAAGCTTGTGTGCCACTCCATGATAGAATCCGCGCCCTGCATTGATCAATGACCGGGGACGGACATGGACCTGAAGAACAGCACGATCGTCATTACCGGCGCGGCACGCGGCCTCGGCGCCGCGATGGCGCGACGACTCGCCGCCCATGGCGGCAACCTCGCCCTCGTCGACCTGGATGCGGACAGCATCGGCGACGCGGTCGCCGCCTGCGAAGCGGCGGGCGCAACGGCGCGAGCCTACGGCGCGAACGTCGCAGATGAAGCAGACGTCGTGGCCGTGTTCGACCGGATTCTCGCGGACTTCGGCGCGGTCAGCGGCCTTGTCAACAATGCCGGGATCACCCGCGACGGCCTGCTGCTCAAGTACAAGGACGGCGAGTTTGTGTCGAAGATGCCGCTGGACCAGTGGCGCGCGGTGATCGATGTGAACCTGACCGGCGTCTTCCTGTGCGGCCGCGAAGGCGCACAACGCATGATCGAATCCGGCCAGAAAGGCTGCATCATCAATATCTCCAGCATTTCCCGCGCCGGCAACATGGGCCAGACGAACTACTCCGCCGCGAAGGCCGGCGTACAGGCGATGGCCGTCACCTGGGCCAAGGAACTGTCGCGCTACGGCATCCGGGCCGCCGCGATCGCGCCCGGTTTCATCAATACCGAAATGGTTGCGGGCATGAAGGAATCGGCGCGCGAAAAACTGACCTCGGGCATCCCGTTACGCCGGATGGGCGAGCCGGACGAAATCGCGCACACCGTCGAATTCATCCTGCAGAACGATTACGTCTCGGGGCGTTGTTTCGATATCGACGGCGGGCTCCGTCTCTGAAGACGCTTGCTGAACGACGTTAGCCGGACGAAATCGCGCACACGGTCGAATTTATCCTGCAAAACGATGACATCTCGGGGCGTTGTTTCGATATCGACGGCGGGCTCCGTCTCAGAAGACGCTTGCCGAACGACGTTAGCCTAGAGCGGCTGCGCCCGGCCGAGCCTGCCTTGCAAACGGATGTTGCGACGATTGTCGCGTCAACATAGCGGCCGGTCATGGCCGTGTCATCGATGCCGAACGGAATTGTTGGCACGGCGATCATCAATCTTGATCCGACCGCGCGGCGCGCCTGAATTACGCTACCAGCCCTTCTTCTTCGTGACGATCGTATCGTACGGATTATCCGGGCTGCCTTTCGGCTTCTTGCGATTCACATTTTTCAGATCTTCAACCCGCCGCAGGCCCTCATCGGGATCCATCTCCCACGAATGCGTCTGATACGGGTCGTCCATATCATCGGAGTCCCGCTCGATCTCCAGCGAGCCGGTGTCCATGAACGGATCCTCGGGCTCGCTCAGCACCGCGAATGCCCCCGTCTCTTCGAGTTCCTTTGTCAGCCGCGCACGGCGCTCGGCGCGTGCCTCGCCCGGTGGGCGCACGGTACGAATCGGCGGCAACGGCGACTTGCCGGTAATTCTTTGACGGCGAAAAAATTCAAAAATCTTCATCGGCAACACGCTTTGGGAAGACTCGGTATCGCGTGACGATAAACCGATTCGCACCGGGAAAATAAGGACTGCATCACATTACCGGCAAGGGGTTGACCGACATGCGGATACGCGGCCAGGGGCCGCCTGTCGTGCCTTCGGCCTGACGCCGAACCCGCGCGACCGGGCAAAACATTGCCCGAATCGATGGCGGCGGACAGGCCGCCGGCGACGCGGGCAGGGATGCGGGGAAAATGGTGGAGCCGAGGAGGATCGAACTCCCGACCTTCGCATTGCGAACGCGACGCTCTCCCAGCTGAGCTACGGCCCCACGCGAGGGCGCGAGTGTACACCCCGCGGACACCAAAAATCCATGCTTGGGGGCCGGTCAGAAACGCAGTGACAGGAACGCTTTCGGCCCCTGCTGGCGGTATTTTACGAAACCGGAAAAACTCGAGCTTGTCGAATCGATGTCCACATCCAGCATGTCGTAGCCAATGCCGATGCCCATGTTGTCCAGCAATCGGTACCGCAGCCCGGCACGGTAGCTGGCGATACTGCCGTCGAATTCATCGTAGTCGACGGGCAGATAGTCGCCGTTCAGCGTCAGCTGCAGGTTACGGGTCAGGTTCATCGCGAACGACAGGCCGGCCATCGGCAACGCGGAATCAGCCTCGGCCAGTTCATCCAGGCCCGCCCCGTCCGACTGTATGCCGGCTTTCAGCGACATCCAATAGGCGCCGCCGGAGGCCGCCAGTTCCATCCGGTCGGATTGCAGCAGCGCCCAGCGCATGCTCAGCATCGCCACATCGGCTTCAAAAGCCGTGGCCACATCGAGATTGATGGGGAACTGCGTGTTGCCGAACAGGATGCTGCCGGTCAGGCGGGATTGCGCGGCCCGACCGAGCTCGAAATAGCTGCCCTCGAGTGAGATCTGCGAACTGATGCGAAGACTCGCGAAGTACTGAGTCAGCAGCTCCGAATCATCGAGCTGCAGATCCTGCTCCAGGTCCAGATCGGTGCCGGCTGCTTGACTCGTCGAATCGAGCCGGATCTGCGTATCGACCGACGGCCTGTAGCCGCTGACCGTCACAGAAAAACGATCCCAGTCGAACTCGCCTGCTGCCGATGCCGATCCGGCCACGAGACAGGCACAGACAACGAAAAAAATAGCGCGCCGACCGCCGGCCCGTGAGATGGCTGAGCCCATCGAAAAGCTCCCGTAAACAACAACCCGTTGCGTACGAGAACACGATTGCGTTCACCGAAATGTGAACCGGGTGGTGTTTACAGGCAGCGTCCCGCTTATGGCAAACCGGAGGCAGTCGCCGCGCTTATTCTTCCGGCGCGACCGTCAGAACCAGGCCATCGAGTTCATCGGACATGACGATCTGGCAGGCCAGTCTGGAACTGCCCTCACTCTTGAAGCACTCCGTGTCTTCGAGCAGATCGAGTTCGTCATCGGTGACGCCCTGAATCTTGTCGCGCCATTCGGCATCTACATAGACATGGCAGGTCGCGCAGGAACACATGCCGCCGCACAGCGCCTCGATACCGTTGTCGATCTCGCGGAGCGGCTCCATGATGCTCAGGCCGTTAGCTATCTCGAGGACGTGCTTGCCCCCTTCCCTGTCCGTTACCTTAATCGTCGCCATTTCGATGCCCAAATTCTCGATCGGAAAACGGCGCGGACTATACCACAGCGGCCCGCGATTTCTAATTGTGAGAAACGCGCACGCCCAGTGCCGACGCCGCCAGACGGCATTGTGAACCGGATCAACGACGGCCGGCAAAAAGACCGCGATGATCCGTTCATACCACCGTACAACCGGCGTCAGATGACGACAGACAACGAGCCCACTGCAGAGTTCCGATCCGAGATTGCGGCCCTGATCGCCGAGGTCGAAGCCTGCCTGGGCCGGTCTCACGGCCGCAGCGACCGGGAATATCGCTTCCAGGAACAGGCCTTCCGGGAGCGCTGCGATCAGGCTCTGCGCCTCGCCCGCCCCGGCACCGGGCAATGGAACGACTGGCGATTGCGCTCCGGGGATGCCTACCGGATCGCCGAGTCCCTGCGATTGTCGCTGGCTTACTTCCGCAACCGGCCCGATACCCAAAAACAATAGTGCCGCACACGCGGCTCAATCGGCGATCGGACCGAACACGCGCCGAAAGTCGTCCCGCATGCTGACCAAAAGCCATCCGTAACGCTCGGCTGCCTCGCGAACGCGCGCGCCGTCATCCGCATAGGCGAACTCGCGGGCAGCATCATCGTGTTGCAGCAACACGGCGAGCGACGGTTCTTGTCCGAGCGCCGTAAAGCGCAGCATGTCCAGATCCCCGTCGGAGTTGCCGACGGCGAGTATCGGTCGGCGCCCGACATGCAGCCAGATATTCAGAGGCTTGAAGGGACCCGCATTCAGCGAGCGAAAACCCGTCTTGCGGTATACGGCCACGCGACCATCGCGTTCGCGCAGCTCGGACTTTGTGCTCGAGCCGATGACCCGCTCACGCGGCAACGCATACACGCCTTCGGATATTGTGCGGATGAAGTCGATCCCGCCACCCGACACAATGTACACACGAAAGTTATGCGCCTCGAGATAGCGTAGCAATTCGATCATCGGCGTATAGGTCAGGTCCACATAGCGCGCATCGAAACGGCTATGCCTGGCGGTCGCCAGAAACTGCGTGACGGCCTCATCAAAATCCGACTGGAACTGGTTGCCCTGCCCGACGTCGATCAGCGCGCCCCGTTGCCGGTAGTCCATCGCTGCCAACCCGGTGCGGTCATCTGCGAGCACCGCCTGGAAAGGCTGCGTCCCGGCCCATTCCGGATGGGCCGGCGCCAGGTCCCGGATGCGCTGATACAGGAACTCGAATTGCACCAGCGTCGGGCGTTCGACGATCAGGGTGCCGTCATGGTCGAAGACCGCCACCCGCTCGGGTTCGGCGACGAAGTCCGCACCCTCGCGGTCCGTCACGCGGCGGACGAAGTCGACAATACGGGCCTTGGCCGCACCGTCCTGCCACGACGGTAGCGGGTCGGCAACCGGTGCCGTGTACCGCGCAGCGCAACCGGCAAGACAGACCGCCAGCACGCAGGGCCACAACAATCCATGCACCGTAGCAATGCGATGACGCAACATCATGGTCGGTCAGGCGGCGGCGCCGGCGCTCCGCGGCAGCATCAACGTAACGCAGGTCCCGACCCCGGCTTCGCTGTCGAGCCGCAATGTCCCGCCGTGCGCCTCGGCGATCCGGCGACACAGGTACAGGCCGAGGCCGAAGCCGCCGGTATCCCTGCAACGGGCCGGGTCTGCGCGGTAGAACGGCTCGGTCGCGCGCTCAACCTCGGCCGGCGACATGCCCGGGCCGTGATCGGCCACCGTGATCGCAACCGAGTCCGGTGCCGTATCGAGTTGCACGACGATCCGGTCACCATCGACCGGCGTATAGCACAGCGCGTTATCGAGAAGATTTTTGACCAGTAGCCGTATCCGGGTCTCGTCGATGTCCATGGCGACCGGCTGGGCCGGCATCCGCACATCGATGCGCGGACGCTGATCCTGAAAATCATTGCGCACCAGGTCGTCGATCAGCCGGACGACGTTGACCGACGAGATCTGCAACTTCGAATGACGAGTATTCAGCCGCTCGCTCTCGAGCAGGTCGGTGATCAGGTTTTCCATCTCGACGACGTCATCGAGGATGCTCTGTTTCGTCGCGTCATCATCGAGAAACTCGAGCGCCACCTTGGTGCGCGTCAACGGCGAACGCAGCTCGTGGCTGATCGCCAGCAGCATCTGCCGCTTGGCCTCAAGCATGCCCTGCACGTCGTCGGCCATGCGGTTGATCTCGACCGTCAGGCTACCGAGGTCGTCGGTTCGTCGCACCGGTATACGGTAGTCCAGGTCACCCTGGCCGATCTGCTGGGCGCCGTCCTTGATCCAGTTGATCGGCCGGATCAGCCACGACACCGCGAAAAAACACGCCGACAACACCAGGATCGACACCAGGCCGATGAGCACCGGCGGGGTCATATCCGACCCCGGATGCACGGACACTTTCGGCGACGCGAGCAATATCTCGTAGTCAGCGAGCTCGATACGAACGTACGAATGGCCCTGGTACCGGGCAAACCCCATCGCACTCAAGACATCACGGCCGTCGGGCGTCTCGAAGACATCCCGCTCGACGTAGTCGAAATAACTGCTCTGCGCGAATTCGACATCGCGAAGATCGGGAAACGCCGGATCCGATGCCCAGTCGACATAGGGGCCGATGATGCGGATATCGAGCGGGTTGCTGGCCGCGATCTCCGCGGCGCGATCGATACTCGGCGGCAGGCCGATATCCTGCAGCAGATAAGTCGTGTGCAGCGCGACATGAGAACCCACTACCTCGCGCAGGTAGTCACGATCCAGCACCAGTTCCACGGCGAAACGCGCCGAAAACGCATAGACCAGCGAGGTCAGCAGGAAGATCCCGAGCAGACGCGCCGACAGCGAGTGCGCGATACGGTGAAACACCTTGCGAATCATTCGGCTTCCGCCTCCTCGGCGACGAACGTGTACCCGCGGCCCCAGACCGTCTTGATAAACCGCGGTTGTTTGGCCGTATCGTTCAGCTTCTGGCGCAGCCGGCTGACGAGAATATCGACGGAGCGCGAGAAGATCTGCGCATCGATACCGCGCAACCCGTTCAGGATCTCATCGCGCGTCAATGGCTTGCCCGGGTTGCGCGCGAACAGCGCCAGCAGCTCGAACTCCATCGTCGTTAGCTCCAGCGGGCTGCCATCCAGTTCGACGGTTCGTCGCTCGCTGTCCAGCGTCAAGTCCCTGAATCGCAGCTCGTCGCCGTCGGGCTCCGCCGACACCGCCCGGCGCAGCACATTCTGGATGCGCGCCACCAGTTCACGCGGCTCAAAGGGCTTGGGCAGGTAGTCATCGGCGCCGATCTCGAGCCCGACGATCCGGTCGGTGACCTCGCCGCGCGCCGTCAGCATGATAATCGGCACGGCGCTGGTCTTGCGGATCGCCCGGCAGACCGCGAACCCGTCCTGTTCGGGCAACATGACATCGAGGATGACGAGGTCCGGTTTCTCGGCCTTCAGCAACTCAAGGCCGTCCGACGGCCGCAGCGCCGACATGAGCTCCAGGCCGAACCGCTCGAAAAACGTACCGAGCAGCCCGGCAAGTTTTTCATCGTCATCGATCAGCAGAATCTTTGGCATGGTTCACAGTTTTTCGCGGGCCAGTCGTTTTTAATACGCCCCGCTTGGGCGAAGGTTGAATTCTCGTTGCAAAACGAATTGTAAACCTCTGAATTCAACCGCGATAAAGCCGTTACAAAATGTTACAGCCTGTTACCGGCCTGAAAGGATTCAGCGGCCGTTCGCCCCCATTATTCTGCCCATGAACTATTTGATGAACAATTTACCTGGAGCCGGGCACATGTTCCGACGCAACAATACACCCAGTACCGATCGCAGAGACGAGGTTGTGCTCGCCGTCATCGCGTTGTTGATCCCCTTGGCGACGCTGCCGGCGATGCTCGGCCTCTGAGCGAAGATCTGGCAGGCAGGCCGGGCGGACGCCCGGTCCGCCTGTCGTCTTGCCTCTCGACCCGCCGGGTCACCAGCGGGGCAATCAATCCCACCAGAATCTCAATCGTCCGCGTGCCGGCAGGCTGGGCGTCCGGCGCCCTGACCAATTCCTACCGAACAATGGTTCCCCGACACGGGACCTCGGCACATACTGAACAGGACGCCGGACATTGACTCTGATTGTGGAAGACAGCCCCTCAAGGCCGTCTTAATTCGGGCTATTAACCCTTGCTGCGGTCGCTCGCCATCTTTGTTTTGGCTGTTTTTAGATGGCTCGGTCACAGCGTTTATCGCGAGGGCCGAAGTATATACGAGTCGGCAACCCCCACACGCGTGTTTGAACATTACCCGTAATAATACAGGATTATGTCAAAAATGAATCTAATAGGTTATTGATTAAAAAGGTTTTTCACCTGCCGGGATTTTGCCGCAATACGGCATCCGGCCTTGCCCCCGGCGATTCTGCGCGCGGCACCCGGCCGTCCGGCGGCCGATCAGCAGTCCGCGGGCGGCAGGCAGACCCTAATCACGGACATCCGGCTCGACGAAGCACCAGCCGAGCGCCGGCACCCGGTCCTTCAGCCGCACCTCGAGCGCGTTGATATGCGCCACGGCCTCATCGATCGTCAGGTTCGAGCGCATTTTGATCTTGATCGCCAGCATGATCTTCGGCCCGATCTGCAGCGTAATTGTCTTGAGCAAACAATCGATTGCCGGATCCTCCTCGATAACTTCTTCGATCAAGGCGCGCAGCCGCGGCTCGGCGGACCGCCCGACAATCAGCGACTTGATGCGTATCGCAACGAATATCGATACGACGATCAGCACGATCCCGATGCAGATCGAGCCGAACGCGTCGAAACGCGTATCGCCGGTCCAGCCGGCCAGGGCTACGAAGATAAATGCGAGCGCGAGCCCGATTTCCGCCGCGACGTCTTCGCCGAGCACGACAACGAGCTCGGCATTGCGCGTCACCGTCAGCCAGTCACGGAATGACCGACCGGCCTGCAGCGTCCTGATCTGGCGGAGCGCACCGAGCAGGCTGGCGCCTTCGAGCACGAACGCGACACCGAGGATTACCAGCGCGACCCAGACCTGCTCCAGCGGTTCGGGCGCCTGCAACTTGTGGATGCCTTCATAGATCGAGAACAGCCCGCCGAGACTGAACAGGATGATCGCCACGATAAAGGCCCAGAAGTAGCTGATCTTGCCGTAGCCGAGCGGGTGCTCCTCGTCCGGCGGGCGCCGCGCCTGCACCAGACCGACGAACAGCAGGATCTGGTTGCCGGCATCGGCATATGAATGGATCGCCTCGGCCAGCATGCTGCCCGAACCAGTGAACCAGGCACCCCAGCTCTTGGCAAACGCAATGCCGATATTTGCCAGCAGCGCGTAGAGAATGGCTTTTTCGGAGGCTTCTTGCATATGATCGGGGTCATCATACTGGAACGCGGAAAACCGGACATGGCTGCCGGCCGTTTAATACGATGCGTTCGGAACCGGACACGACGATGACAGACGCAACTCCCGACACACTCGATGACATCATCAAACGACTCGGTATCCCGGTCATTCACCGGCATATCTTCCTGTGCTGCGACCAGACGAAACCCAAGTGCTCGGGCAAGGCCGAAGGCCTGGCGTCATGGGATTACCTGAAGAGGCGGCTGGTCGAATTGCGCCTGACCGGCGCCGGCGGCATCTATCGGACCAAGGCCAACTGCCTGCAGATCTGCGTCGATGGCCCAATCGCCGTCGTCTACCCGGAAGGCACCTGGTATCGAGCCTGCACGCCGCCGGTACTCGAACGGATCATTCAGGAGCACCTGATCGGCGGGCAACCGGTCGCCGAGTACGTCATCACGACCCACAAGCTGCCGATTTCTTAATGGGTGTCAGACACCAATTAACCGGGCCGGCGGCATCTGTCGCACCCAGGCGAACTGCCTGCAGATCTGCGTCGATGGGCTGAAATTAGCGCCAGAAAATTGGTGGCCAATAATTGGTGTCTGACACCACTGCTGTCCCATCCAGTCACCGGTGTTTCACCTAAAGCAAAGCTGGAATCGATCATGCGTAAAGATCGGGAACGGGCCGACATGACGGAGCGGCACCTTTCCGAGACACGCCGTGAACACGTCCGTGTGGGCTTGGGGCCCGCGTCCCTGCGGGCCACAGTCTCGGAA
>JAJFJS010000135.1 GCA_021773815.1 Gammaproteobacteria bacterium | reverse complement strand
TGCACGAATTCTCGTCTCAGATCCACGGTATTCACCTCTTGCCAGGGCATGATCCTCTCCATTCTCAGGACTCATGCCGTCAAAATAAGTGTTACCCATGTCTCCGAACAGTGTGTTACCTATGTCTCCGGTCTATACACCGTGTGGGCTTGGGGCCCGCGTCCCTGCGGGCCACAGTCTCGGAAAGGTGCCGCTCCGTCATGCCAGCCTGACAGGATGTGCAAGGTTGTGGGACAGCAGTGGTGTCAGACACCAATTTCAGAGGTCGCCGGTGCATCGGTCGACGGCCTTGGTGATGAGACGCGCTGGCGCACAAGTATCGGTGCCGTATGCCCCGGCCTGACGCGAAGAATGGATTCCACTGCGCCGGTTACCACGGTGCACGAGTCGGCCACCAGCCCTCCGGCGGCCGGCCAGCGCGGATGCCGACGCCGATTCCGGCATGGATTCGGTTAGAATGGCTGCCCCCGCACGCGTCCGGAACCATATCTTTCGTGAGTCAATTCAAGGACATTCCCATCGTCAAGAGCGGCGAGAAGTACCATTCCGGTGGTGTCTCAGCGATCAAGGACGGCGTGAACAAGAACCGTGGCTGGAGTGATGTCGCCGCGGACCGCAAACCGGCGTGGCTGCGCGCGAAACTGCCCGGCGGGCCCGGTTATGCGGAAATCGGCCGCAACATCCGTGACCATAAACTCGCGACCGTGTGCCAGGAATCGATGTGCCCGAATATCGGCGAATGCTGGAACAGCGGCACGGCGACGATCATGCTGATGGGCAGTGTCTGCACGCGTGCCTGCAAGTTTTGCGCGGTCGATACCGGCAATCCCGGCGGCGTGCTCGACCCGGCGGAACCGGCCAACGCGGCCGAGTCCGTGCGGCTGATGGGGCTGCGCTACGTCGTGCTGACGTCGGTCGATCGCGATGATATCGCCGATGGCGGGGCGGCCCATTATGCGGCCTGTATCGAACGCATCCACGCGGTCAATCCCGCGACGGCGATCGAGGCGTTGACGCCGGACTTCGGCGGCGTGCCCGAAGCCGTGCATGTGGTCGTCGATGCGCCGCTGACCGTGTTCGCGCACAACGTCGAAACCGTCGAACGCCTGACCGCGAGGGTCCGCGACCCGCGCGCCGGTTACCGCCGATCGCTGGCCGTGCTCGATGCGGCCGGACGCCGGCAGCCGGAATTGCTGACCAAGAGCAGCCTGATGCTCGGCCTCGGCGAAACTGATGTTGAGGTGCTGGAGGCGATGGACGACCTGCGCGCCGTTGGTGTCGATATCCTGACGCTGGGCCAATACCTGCGCCCGACGCCGAATCACCTGCCGATCGAGCGCTACGTGCACCCGGATGAATTCGCTACGTACCGTGAGCAGGGGCTGGCGCGCGGCTTCACCGAGGTGGTGTCCGGCCCGCTGGTGCGTTCCAGCTATCGAGCCGAACTCGCACTGCAGGGAAATAACGTCGGCCTCGATACGGCGGCCGGTTAATTAAGGAGTCTGCTGGAGCATGGCTGAGTTTTTTCTCGATTACGGACTTTTTCTGGCCAAGGCCGTGACGGTCATCGTTGCGATCGGCATCGTGCTGATTCTCGTCGCCGGCCTGTCGCGGCGCGCGTCCGGCGGCGCCGGCCTGGAAATCACAAAACTCAATGACAGCTTTCGCGATGCGGCCGATGCCGTGCGCCGTACCGTGCTGAACAAGGCAGCGTGGAAGAAATACGCAAAGGCCGAAAAGAAAGCGCGCAAGCAGGCCGATAAAACGGTCGCCGAGATTGATGATCCGCGCCGCCGGGTGTTCGTCGTCGACTTCAAGGGCGATATCCGGGCCAGCGCTGTCGCGAACCTGCGCGAGGAAGTGTCGGCGATCGTCTCGATGGCAACCAATGCCGACGAGGTCGTCGTGCGACTCGAAAACCCGGGCGGCGCCGTGCACGAGCACGGCCTGGCGGCTTCGCAGTTGTCGCGCATCACCGAGCGCGGCGTACCGCTGACAGTGATCGTCGACAAGGTCGCGGCCAGCGGCGGCTACCTGATGGCCTGCATCGCGGACCGGATCGTTGCTGCGCCGTTCGCGGTTATCGGTTCGATCGGCGTGCTCGCGCAACTGCCGAACTTCAACCGGGCGCTCGAATCGCGCGGCGTCGATTTCGAGCAGATTACGGCCGGAAAATACAAACGCACCGTGACGATGTTCGGCAAGAATACCGACGAGGATCGCGCCAAGCTCAAGGAAGAACTGGAGGACATCCACGTGCTGTTCAAGGGCCTCGTGGCCGAACAGCGCCCGGCGCTCGACGTCGAGCGGGTGGCAACCGGCGAGCACTGGTATGGAACCCGGGCGCTTGATCTGGGTCTGATCGATAGCCTGGGCACGAGTGACGACTACCTGCTGGCGGCGGCGCAGGACGCCGATGTATTTTCGGTGATGTTCAAGGGCAAGCAGACCCTGCAGGAACGCGTCCTGGCCGCATTCGAATCGTCGCTCGGTCGCATCGTGCTGTGGTTTGAAGACTGGCAGCGCCGTAATATTTTTCGCTGAACAAACCGGATTCGGGTAGACGCTATGATCAAAGTCATTACGAGCATCGCGAGAATCGGCCTGCTGGCGGCTCTGCTGGCCGGCTGTTCGCTGCCGCTGGTCAGTGAGCGGGAAATCGCGCTGCAGGCCGACGAGCAGTTCGCGAAGATGCGCGAAGAAACGTTGGTGTCCAACGATATCGGAATCCGGCGCTACGTCATCTGCGTTGCCGATGCGATCATCGCGACGCTTGAGCCGCCGTATTCGGAGCTCGATTGGGACGTTGAGATATTCGATGACGAGGCGATCAATGCGTTTGCGATGCCGGGCGGCAAGATCGGCGTGTTCACGGGAATACTGGCCGTGACCGAGAACCAGGATCAACTCGGCGCGGTGATCGGTCATGAAGTTGCACATGTCACTCTGCAACACTCGGTCGAGCGCGCCAATCGCACGCTGACGACGCAGGTCGGCGCTGCCGCGGCCGGGGCCGCCCTGGGCGGCGGTGCGGCCGGCGATCTCGTCAACATCGGTGCGCAGCTCGGCATCCTGCTGCCTTATGGTCGCGGGCAGGAGAGCGAGGCGGATGTTATTGGCCTCGCCTACATGGCCGATGCCGGATTCGACCCACGCCAGAGCGTGCAGCTGTGGAAGAACATGGCGGAGAAAAACAAGGGTGCGCCGCCGGAATTCCTGTCGACGCATCCGTCGTCAAATACGCGCATCGAGGACCTGGTCGCGCAACTGCCGACGAGCCTCGTCCGCTACAACAGCGCCAAAACGGCCGGACGGGACCCGCGCTGTTCACGGTAATGCGCGCCAACGCTAACGCCATCGCCGCGTTCGTGATGCTGTCGCTGGGCGCCTGCGGCCACTTCGATGGCGGCGCCGTCGATGACGGTGGCCTCGTCCCGGAGCAGGGCCCCGAACTCGCCCCACTCGGCGCCAATCGCTTTACTTTCGTCGCAGGTCAGGACGTTGTCGGGCAGGTCCAGGTCGTGCGGGCGCGATATACCGACACCTTCGTCGATTTCGCGCGTGCGTACGGGCTCGGTTACGACGATCTCGTTGCCGCCAATCCCGGCATCGATCCGTGGTTGCCGGGCGCGGGCACGGCCATTGTACTGCCGACCCGCTACGTGCTGCCGCTGGCCCCGCGCCGCGGTATCGTGCTGAACGTCGCGGCCA
Source organism: Gammaproteobacteria bacterium (assembly GCA_021773815.1). Classification (GTDB taxonomy): domain Bacteria; phylum Pseudomonadota; class Gammaproteobacteria; order Steroidobacterales; genus SMWD01. Next base: position 7,057 of record JAJFJS010000135.1, on the reverse strand, counting down.
AACGCCTGTTCTGGTATCCGCCCGTGGCTGACGGCGAGCCGCAGGTCGTCGAGACATTTCCGGTCGGCATCGGGCGCGCCGGCTGGTCGACGCCGACCGGCACCACGACCGTCGTGTCCAAGGCCCGCGATCCGATCTGGTATGTGCCCCGGTCCGTGCGCGAGGAACACCGTGCCGCCGGCGATCCGCTGCCGCGCCAGGTGCCGCCCGGGCCGGACAACCCGCTCGGCCGGCATGTGCTGAGCCTGGGTATCGCCGGTTACCTGATTCACGGCACCAACAAGCCGGCCGGCGTCGGCATGCGCGTCAGCCACGGTTGCGTCAGGCTGTTTCCCGAAGACATCGCCTACGTCTACGATCACGTGCCCGTCGGCACCCCGGTCCGGATCGTCAATCAGCCGGTGCTGTTTGGCTGGGACGGCGACGAACTGTACCTGGAAGCGCATGCCCCGCTGGATGAGGATAACCGGCCGTGGGCCGAGATGCTGTTGCCGATGGCGCGTTCGAGTCTTGTCGGTACGGATGACAGACGCCCCGCGCTCGACGATGCACGACTGCTCCGGATTGCCGGCGATGAACTCGGCTATCCGCTGCGCGTGCAGCGCCGCCGCGTCGACGATGCGTTCGATGCCCGCGATGTGCGTTACGTCGTTAATATTCTGCCCGGCGACGCGCCGGCCGAGCCAGCCGGGATGCCCGCCGTCGATTAATGTCCGGTCCGGCTGCGTCCGCGTATCGCCATGGCACTGGCCGCGGGTCTCGTTTACACTAACCGCGTTGTTGTTGATGTAGGGTGCGCTGGTTGTCAGAGACGGCCAACAGCGGAATCTTCGTATCCGAAAGCCTGTCCAGCGGCCAGCCGATTTCGGTCCGCCGCGATACCATTGTCGTCTTTATCGGCGCCGCACCGCGCGGGCCGGTCGGTATCCCCGTTGCGATCGGCAGTGTCGATGAATACCTGAAGCGATTCGGGGCGCCCGGTCATGACGGTGCCCTGTTCGACGTGCTGCGCCAGTTTTTCGCCAGCGGTGCGCAACAGGCGATTGTCGTCCGGGTCTGCAGTTCCGCGCGTCGCCACCGGATCCTGTTGCCCGGGCCCGCGGGCGTATTGACTCTGCAAGCCGTCAATCCCGGGCCGTACGAATGGCTGCGCGCCTCCGTCGATTACGACGGTCTCGCGCCGTCCGGGTCGCACCGGTTCAATCTCGTCGTCCACCGGCTCGCCGCGCCGGACCGGCCGATCGTCGAGCGGCAGGAAATCTACCGTGGCCTGTCCGTCGATCCGGCCGATGCCGAATTCGTCGGCCATGCGCTGCTCGGTTCCGAACTGGTCGCCGTTGCGGGCACCATTCCCGAGCAGCGTCCGGAGATTACATTCCGTTCGGGCATCGAGGTCGGCGCCGCCTATATCTATGTTGATCCGGCGTGGCCGGATGTCGATGGTCTGACGGACTACGACCTGATCGGCTGCAATACCGAGGGCACCGGCCTGTTTGCGCTCGACCAACTGCCGTCGATCGATATCGTGTGCCTCGTGCCCGATCTGCCTGACCTCGGTCCCGTCGCGTTGTTCACGGCCGAGCGGTATTGCCGGCGGCGCAATGCGATGCTGCTCGTCGATCCGCCCGCTCACTGGCGCCATGTCGATGACGTGATTCGTGCGAGCCGCGAGAGCGGCTTCGCCAGTCCGAACGTCATGACGTATTTCCCACGTCCGCATGGCGTCGATGGCAAGGTGAACAGCGCTGCCGGCTTTGTCGCCGGCGCGCTCGCCGTCCACGATGCGCGCGACGGCGTCCGGGACCTGCCGGATGAACCGACGCTGGCCATTCGCGGGCGCATTCGGCCGGCAACGGATCTCGATCACAATGCCCAACTCATGCTCAAACGCGCCGGTATCAATGCTTTGTGCAGCGTCGGGCCGGGCCGCATGGAACTGACCGGACTTGTCACGATGAACCGCGGCGGTGGCTGCGAGATTGAATGGGACGACCTGCGCCTGCGGCGCGTGGTCCTTTTTGTTATCGAGAGTATCGCCCGCGGCACGCGCTGGGCGGCGTTTCAGCACAACGACGGCGAGACACGCGCGGAGTTGCGCGGCCAGGTCTCGCGTTTCCTGTGCGATCTGTTCGATGCGGGTGCGCTCGCCGGCGCCACAGCGACCGATGCCGGTTACGTCATCTGCGACGCGCCAGCCGGTGGCCCGGTAGCGCCGGGCGCAGATGAAGAGCCGGGCCTGTCGTTCGTTGTCGGTTTTACGCCGCGAGGCCATGCGATGCAGAGTTTCCGGTTTGATCAGCAGCGTATCGAGTGCCGTATTGCGTTGCTGCACATCGAGCCGGACATTGCCCTCGCCGGTTGACCGGCAGCGGCGCGGCGGCCGGCGTCTTGATCCGCATCACGCATTACCTCGCCTACGGCTCGAACATGCACACCGGGCGTTTGCGCGCTCGCCTGTCGTCGGTCTGCGCGGTCGAGGGTGCGCGCCTTGGGCACCACCGGCTGACGTTCGATAAACGCGGCCGCGACGGTTCGGGCAAATGCAACATCGTGGCGACGCCCGATGCCTGCCTGTTCGGCGTGCTGTTTCGATTGCCGGTGTCTGCACTGATCGCGCTCGATGCCATCGAGGGGCGCGGTTATGTGCGCATTGCCGTCCGGCCGGTCGGGCTCGACAGCGGCCGCGGCTACCGTGCGTGGTGCTACCGGGCACCGGCGCGGGCGCGGATTCCCGCGCTGGTACCATTCGACTGGTACCGGTCGCTGGTTGTCGCGGGGGCGCACATGCACCGGTTGCCGGATGACTATATCGAGGATCTGCAGTGCACGCCGACACGCAGCGACCCGAACCGTTTTCGCCGCCGGCGCGGGCAACGCCTCCTCGCGCCGAACGGTGGGCCGGCGTCTGACGCGACCCGTGGCTTTGCGCCCGGGCCGAAATCCGGGTGGCTGATTGATGGGCATTATCGTGACCGTTATCACGCCGGTACGCCGCACATCGCGCTATAAACAAGGTGGAGACATGCCGGTAGCATGATGCCGCGCGCCCAGGCGAGCGGTGATGATGACCGCCGGCGATGCACGAAATCGATCATGTCAGGGCCCGACCGCGGGTCCGGTCTGCGGAGGGCGCATGAGTGAGATGACGCAAACCCGTTTGCCCCGGCTCGAACCGGTCGAGAGCCTGCAGGCGTTCTTTCACGAATCGATGGACTCGGCGATTGCCGCGAACAAGATCGTGCTCGATGACCACACGACCCACTACGTCGTCAACCTGCTGACGTTGTTTGCGCGCTCCGAAGCGCTGTACGAGGCGACGCCCGACGGACCGGCGCTACGGCCGCTGGCCGGCATGCTGGCCGAAGCTGTCGATGCACGCTCCGATAGCGAACGCAATTCGACGCTGCAGCGACTGGGTGATGTCTCGCTGTTCATGGCCGGATTCTTCGCCGATAACCTGCAACATGCGATCGTCGACGTCGACTACTACGTCTACATGGGCGGCGGCGCCTATCACTCGCTGTCGCTGCATCTCGGTGACACGATCCGGGAGCGTGCCCTGCGCGGCGTCTTCGTCGAACTGGCCGAGAAATTCCAGGACATGGTCGATGTCCTCAACGAGATGCGCGAATCCGCGCGGGCAACGACCGACGCCAACCTGCTGCGCAACTACGAGTTATGGCGCAAGACCGGCAGCCGCCGCGCCGCGCGTCTGCTGCGAAAATCCGGTGTCTATCCGCTGACGCCGACCGGGCAGCCCCGCAAGCACTGAGCCGAGAGCGGCCATGCTGAAGCAGTTGCAAACCATGCTCAGCGAGCTCTACGGCATCGAGCAGCTGCACGATGTGCTCGACTATGTCGTCACCGACCGCTGCTTCCTGAGGGCTGTCGAAGCGCCCGGGACCGCGCGCGACACCGAGGAAAAGCTGCTGATCTGCCAGTCCGGCGATGAACTCGCGCTGAGTCTGTATCTGGCCCCCGAACTGCTTGAGCGTCTGCAGGATTGCGATCCCTGCCGACGGCTCGAGCCCGGAAACTTCGCCGATTTCTGCACGGTGCTCGAGGGCGTCAGCCATTTCAATTACGTCGCATGGAATGCGACAGCCGACCGCTCCGTTACGCTGCATGAACTCGAGATGCAGGCCGAGGTCGACAAATATGCCGGTGCGCTGGCCGTGCTGGCCGGCCAGCCCGACAGCGCGCTGCGCGACTCGCTGTTCGAATGCCTGTTTGGTGACCCGGTGTTCGCGGACAACCTGCGGCCGGCAGAACGCGAGCGCTACCGCAGCGCCAGCGCGTTCGCCGCACGCTTCTGCCGTACCCTCGTGCGGCGCTTCCCGCATGGTCTGTCACGCCCCGGGATGCTGGGCGAACTGCGGACCTTCTATCGCTTGTCGCAGCCCGACAAGGTCAGCCATATTCAGGCTGCCGTCTTCTCCTGACGGCCAGGCTTAATTCGTCACGTCTCGGCGACGACCGCCCTTGGCGGCAACGGTGCAATGCTCTAGTCTGCCCGATTACTCGTTATAAAACGGACTGGAGCGGCGACATGTCATTAACTACCCGAATCATCACGGCCCTTGGCGCGGCTCTGCTGCTGGCCGGCTCCGCGGGGCTGCAGGCGGAAACGACGGCGTCAGGTCTGGCCGACATCGCCGCCGGGCCGCATCGGTCAGCCGAAAACCGCGCGCGTAATGCCGCGCGGCACCCGGCCGAAACGCTCGAGTTCTTCGGCATTGCCCGGGACATGAATGTCGTCGAGATCTGGCCCGCGGGCGGCTGGTATACCGAAATCCTCGCCCCGTATCTCAACGAAAGTGGCCAGTACATCGCCGCGCACTGGGATCCGGATGCCGAGTCCGAGTTCGTTCGCCGCGGTGTCGAGCGGTTTCGCGCCAAGCTGGCCGAACATCCGGAACTCTATGGCAATGTCCGGATGGCCGTGTTGATGCCTCCGGATAAGATGGACTTCGCTCCCGCCGAATCCGTCGACATGATCCTGACGTTCCGCAATATCCATAACTGGATGGGCCGCGGCTCTGCTGACGCCATGTTCGCCACGATGTTTCGCGCGCTCAAACCCGGCGGCACGCTCGGCGTCGTCGAACATCGCGGCGATCCCGCGGTCCCGCAGGATCCGAAGGCGGGCAAGGGCTACGTCACTGAAGAACACGCGATCGCGCTGGCCGAGAAGGCCGGTTTCCGGCTGGTCGCCAGGTCCGAGATCAACGCCAACCCGAAAGACACCAAAGACTATGAGAGGGGCGTCTGGACACTGCCGCCGACGCTGGCGGCCGGCAAGGAACAGCGTTACCTCGACATCGGCGAGAGCGATCGTTTCACGCTGCGATTCGTCAAGTAATCAAGGCCGTCCGTCACGGCAGCGGTTACGCCGGGCGGATGAGGTTCGCCCCGTATGGCAAGTGATCGCTGCACCGGGCCCGATGACCCTCAAGTGTCGATCGGGCTGATAACGCCGCGCCCGCCCTTGTTCAGGACGTGTGTATAGATCTCGGTGGTCGAAATATTCGAATGGCCGAGTAATTCCTGGATCGTGCGCAGGTCATAGCCTTTCTCCAGTAACCGGGTAGCGAAGCTGTGGCGAAAGGTATGGCAGGTCACCGGTTTCGGGATGCCGCTGGCACGCACGGCCTTCTTCAGTGCGCGGCGAACCGTAGAAGGGTGGATGTGGTGTCGACGCATTTGCCCGTTGCGCGGATCGGCGCCAATGCATGCCGACGGAAACAAAAACTGCCACGCGGCTTCTCGTGCAGCATGCGGATACTTGTCGGTCAACCGATGCGGTAGATAGACCTCGCCGAAGCCCTCCCCGATATCGGTGGCATGCAGCTCACGCACGGCATCAATCTGGATGTGCAACGGTATTTCGAGCGACTGGGGAAGCACCGTCCTGCGATCTTTGCGGCCTTTCCCGTCCCTGACGATCAGCTCCCGCATGCCGAAATCGACATCCTTGATGCGCAACGCGCAGCATTCGGCCTGCCGTAAACCGGAGCCGTACATGATCTGGATCATCAGGCGCGAAACCCCTCGCATGCCGCCAATGATGACGAGCGCTTCCGTGTGGGTCAGGACTTGCGGAACCCTGTGGCGTGGTTTGGCCCGACTGAAGTCCAACTCTCCCAAATCTCGCTCGAGATGTTTCTCGAACAGGAAGACCAGTGCATTTAATGCGATGGCCTGCGTGCCGGGAGATGCATGACGCTCATTCGCCATCCAGGATAGAAATGCATCCACATGTCGGGCCCCAAGCGTGTCGGGATGCCTCATCCTGTTGAATCGAATAAAAACCTTTATCCAGTGGACATAGGTCTTCTCCGTCGTATATGCCAGATTCCGGCGGCGTATCGATCGGCGTAGTTCATCGATAAATCTTTTCCGGACGGGTCGAATCGCTACGGGGATATCGTCCATGACATGCAGGTGCAGCAGCAGATAACTAAAATGTACAAAAACAAAAGCGCGAAAATAACAGGCAGTTTCGCTATGTTGAAAATACGGACCGCTCAGTTCCAGCTGTATTTCCCGCGTATTTTTAGCTATTTAGTGGCTCACCACGCGACCCACCTCAATCCACAACAAGCGCTCGCACGCTTTCCCGTGCCTGTGTTTTACCGCAAAGAAAACAACGGACACCCTGATTGTTGACCGCATGGGACTTTCCGGCTAAAAAGTACAATATGAACCGAAAACAAAAGCGTGCTTTTCGAGCGCGCACTAGAATCAGCTGTTATAGGGCCTGAGGACAGAAATGAAGTTGCTTTTCGTCTGTAGCGAGAATCGACTAAGAAGTGCGACAGCAGAAGCTGTATTTTGCGAATACCCTGGTGTTGAAGCTATCGGCGCTGGCACAAACTCCGACGCTCCCACACCGGTTAGTGGCGATTTGATTCAATGGGCAGATGCGGTTCTAGTAATGGAGCAAACGCACAGATCGAAGATAACGAAAAAGTTTCGTGAGGTCCTGGGCAATAGGAAAGTGGCCGTCCTGGATATACCGGACAATTACGGATATATGCAGCCGGAACTAGTGAAG
>JAJFJS010000134.1 GCA_021773815.1 Gammaproteobacteria bacterium | reverse complement strand
GAGAATGTCGAATCGCTGACGTTCATCTCCTATCCGGGCGTCGGGCACATGGCCGTGCAGGAAGCCGGTGCAGAAACGGGCCGCGATGTCCGTGCGTTTCTCGATGCCGGCCGGCCGGCCGCCGAACCGGCACCCGAGGTGGCCGCGGCCCCGTAGCTCAGGAATTAAGGGGAATTAAGGGGACAGTTTACTTATCTCCTCAGCCTTAAAAGCCGAGTTTCAACCGGTTGGTTCTGGAGATAAGTAAACTGTCCCCTTAATTCCGGAAATTGGTGTCAGACCACTGCTGTCCCACAACCTTGCACATCCTGTCAGGCCGGCATGACGGAGCGGCACCTTTCCGAGACAGTGGCCCGCAGGGACGCGGGCCCCAAGCCCACACGGACGTGTTCACGGCGTGTCTCGGAAAGGTGCCGCTCCGTCATGTCGGCCCGTGCGCGATCTTTACGCATGAACGATTCCAGCTCTGATCCAGGTCAAACACCGGTGACTTGATGGGACAGCAGTGGTCAGACACCAATTTCCGGACACCAATTTCCGACGCCTTTCCGCCGATTCAGAGGCCGATAAAGGGCTGCGCGGCACGCGCCAGCAGGGTCTTCATTCGGATCGGGCCATGGGTCACGACCAGGCAAATGCATTCGTCCTCGTCGTCAATCACGGGCTGATGCACGATATCCTCATCGGACATGTCCAGGTCACCGACGCGGTAGTGGCCAAATTGCGTGCGATAACTACCCTTGAGAATCAGCGTCCATTCATCACCGTTATGGCCGTGCTCAGGCATCTCGGCTCCGCCGCGGGCGCGCAACAGCCAGACCCGCTCATCCTCGGGGCCGTTCCACAGCCGCAGGTAGCGCATGCCCGGCCCCATCCAGCGCCATTTCAGCGCATCGATATCCGTGCCGATCTGTTCGGCAAGCGCCGGTGGAAATATACCGCGCGCCGGCGGTTTTGGCTCGGCGACGGGCGTCGGCGCATTGTCGAGCCGCTCCAGTAACCGTTCCAGCACCGCCGCATCGACCGCAGCCGGCGCGGCTTGCTCGAGCAGCGTGCCGCCGATTTGTTCGGCATCGGCGACCTTCGCCTGCATCTGCTTGTGATAGGAGGCGTGCGAGGCCACCAGCAGGGAGCGGCCGGGCGTCAGGCTGCCGGCCGCATACGACAGCAGCCATTCATCCTGAATCGTGTGTGTCGTGGCGTTCACAAAACTTCTCCCAACTCACCGCGCAACCGCTGGAATGCCAGCCGGATGCGTGACTTGACCGTGCCGAGCGGCAAACCGAGTTGCCCGGCAATCTCCGAATGCGACAGCCCCTTCATGAACGACAGTTCGATGACGTCGCGCTGGTCCTCCGGCAGTTCGGCAAGCGCCGCACCGACCGCGACCTTGCGCTGACCGTCCAGCAGGCTGTCATCGGCGGCCGCGAAGTCAGCGGGCATCAGGCTCGGGTCCTGCGGATCGAGGTCCGGATTCATGTCCTTGCGGATTCGGTCCACGCGCTTGTTGCGTGCGATCGCGAAGATCCACGTGCTGGCCGCCGCCCTGGACGGGTTGAACAGGCCGGCCTTGTTCCAGACCGCGAGCATGACTTCCTGCACGACTTCGTCAGCCACATCGGCCGGCACTCGCTGACCGATCAGGTAAGACTTCACGCGGGGTGCAAAATATTCATAGACACGCACGAAAGATGCCCGATCACGATCGGTTGCGACACGCACTATTAGCGCGCCGAAGTCGACCGCCGGCCCGGCCGTCGCCGGATCCGGACTCGATTCGTCGGTCAAGGCAATCCCCACATACCGCTGGAAGTCAATGATGTTACCACCGTTGCGAGGCAACAATCTGCGGGGTAATGCAGTAAAGCCCATGACCGGAATCGGTTGTGCGCAGTTCATAACCCTCATACGGAGCGATCCGCCGGTTGGATCACGCCGGGTGACCGCCCGGCCGCCGGTCCGGTGATCCGATGGGCCACCGCTAGCGTATTCAGGGATAAGCACTGCAACAACGGGGGCCCCAGTGAAGCCATCGACCATCGGAACCGACACGCACCACGACCGTGCCCGGCAAACGCCGCCGGCCGGCCGGCGTCCGGACGTCGCCGTCATCGGCACCGGCATCGCCGGACTGTCGGCCGCCTGGCTACTGCACCGGTCGCAGCATGCGGTGTCGGTCTATGAACAGAATGACTATGCCGGCGGTCACAGCCATACGACGCAAGCCACGATCGGCGCTGTCGAGGTTGCGGTCGATACCGGTTTCATCGTTTACAACCCGGTCAACTATCCGAATCTGGTCGCGCTGTTCGATCACCTCGGTGTGCCGACCAAACCGAGCGAAATGTCGTTCGGCGCGTCGCTGTCCGACGGTGCGCTCGAGTATTCAGGCACCGATCTGAACGGCTTGTTCGCACAACGACGAAATCTCGTGCGACCACGCTTCTACCGAATGCTGAAGGACCTGTTGCGGTTCTACCGCCAGGCGCCGACGCTCGTTGACGACGACACGCTGAGCCGGCTGCCGCTCGGCGAATTTCTGCACAGCGAAGGTTACGGCGAAGCCTTTATCAACGATCACCTGCTGCCGATGGGCGGCGCGATCTGGTCGAGTTCCGCCGAGCAAATGCTGGCCTACCCGACGCTGGCCTTCCTGCGTTTCTGCAAAAATCACGGCCTCCTGCAGCTCACCGACCGCCCGGAGTGGCGCACCGTAGACGGCGGCAGTCGCGAATACGTGCGGCGCCTGACCGCCGGTTTCAAACATCGCATCCGTTGCGGCGATCCCGTCGTGCACATCGAACGCGACGCCGCCGGCGTCACGCTGCATACGGCGCAGGGCCACCGGAATCGCCACGACCAGGTCATTCTGGCCTGCCACAGCGACGAAGCGCTCGCGCTGCTCGCCGAGCCGAGCGCGGACGAGCAACGCCTGCTCGGGGCCATTCGCTACCAGGCCAATCGCGCCGTGCTGCATACCGACGCCCGGCTGATGCCGCGCAGCCGACGCGCGTGGGCGAGCTGGAACTACATCGGCGCGGCAACCCCCGACCAATCGACCGATGAACCATTGTTGTGCGTGACGTACTGGATGAACCTGCTGCAGTCGCTGGACACGCCGGAACCGCTGTTCGTCACGCTGAATCCGAATCGCGACATCGACCCGGCCCGGGTCGTCGCCGCCTACGACTACATGCATCCGATATTCGATGCGGCAGCCATCGATGCGCAGCGCGAACTCTGGACCCTGCAGGGCGGCGCCCGTACCTGGTTCGCCGGCGCCTACTTCGGCTATGGCTTTCACGAGGACGGCATCCAGGCCGGGCTGGCAGTCGCCGAGCGGCTCGGCGGCCTCCGTCGACCGTGGCCGTTCAGCGACGCCGCGAGTCGTATCCACTGGCCCGCCGACGCACCGGCGCCGGCCATTGCCGGGACGACGCGGGCGGCATGAACGAATCGCATTCAGCCCTGTACCGGGTGTGCATCACGCACCGGCGCTCCCGGCCGAAACGGCACCGGCTGCGGTACGGTGCGTTTTACCTGCTGCTCGACCTCGACGAACTCGAGCAGTTGGACCGTCGCCTGAAATGGTTCTCGGTCAATCGCTTCAACCTGTTCAGCTTCTTCGCGCGCGATCATGGCCCCGGCACCGATGCACCGCTGCGTCCGTGGGTCGAGGAGCACCTGCGGCGCGCCGGTTGCGCGCCCGACGGCGGGCGCATCCGGATCCTGTGCCTGCCGCGCATCCTCGGCTACGCATTCAATCCGCTGACGGTCTATTTCTGTGAGGACCGCGCCGGGTCGCTCACCGCGATCCTGTACGCGGTCAGCAACACGTTCGGCGAACGCCACGGCTACCTGTTCCGCACCGACACGCCGCGCGACGGGCTGTATCGACACGACTGCGAGAAACGCTTTTACGTCTCACCGTTTCTGAATGTCGAAGGCCGCTATTTCTTCCGCATCCGGAAACCTGACGACCGCCTGTTTCTGCACATTCACCAGACCGACGCGGACGGCCCGGTCCTGGACGCATGGGTTCGGGGCACGTTCTCGGCGCTGACAGACGGTCAACTGCTCGCCACCCTCGTCCGCTTCCCGCTGCTGACGCTCAAGGTCATCGGCGGCATTCACTGGGAAGCGCTCAAGCTCTGGCTCAAGGGCATCGGGCTGACGACACGCCCGCCCGCGCCGGAACACGAAGTCACGCTCGTCGACGGTCCGCAACGTTAACCATTCATGGAGTTGGAGATGCATCCGCACAAAGCCAATACACTCGACCGGTCGCAATCCCCGCTGGCGATCGGCGGCAACCGACTGGAACGAATCTTTGCGCTCGCGCTCCGGCATCTGCATCGCGGCCGACTGACCGTCACGTTCCCGTCCGGCAACGCCGCCACCTGGTCCGGCGCGCGCGACGCCATCGATGGCCGGGCATTTCATGCGGCCTGGCAACTGCACTCCTACCGGGCGCTCCGGAGGATGCTGCGCAGCCAGTCGGTCGGATTTGCCGAGAGCTACATCGAGCAGGAATGGGACAGCCCCGATCTGACCCAACTGCTCGAACTGATGGCCGCCAATATGGACGCGCTGGAGGCGCAGATAAACCGCTGGAGCATCGCCCGGATCTGGAACCGCATCCAGCATGCGCTGCGGGCGAACACAAAGACCGGCAGCCGGAAAAATATCGCCTATCACTACGATCTCGGCAACGATTTCTATGCCCGGTGGCTCGATCCCGGTATGACTTACTCGTCGGCACTGTTCGACGACGCGCATACCGACCTGGAGAGCGCACAGCAGAACAAGTATCGACAGCTGGCCGACGCGCTGGATATCGAGCCGCAGCACCGGGTGCTGGAAATCGGCTGCGGCTGGGGCGGGTTCGCAGAATACGTCGCACGCACCTATGGTTGTCACGTCACGTGCCTGACGCTATCGCGCGAGCAGCTGAACTATGCCCGCTCCCGCATCGCGCAGGCCGGTCTCGCCCACCTTGTCGACCTGCGTTACCAGGATTATCGCGAGATCGGCGGCCGGTTCGACCGGATCGCATCCATCGAGATGTTCGAGGCCGTCGGCGAGGCCCACTGGCCGAACTACTTCGACCAGATCCACAACCGGCTCGCACCGGGCGGTCGCGCCGGCCTGCAGATCATTACGATCGATGACGCACGGTTCGGCAACTACCGGGAGAACACCGATTTCATCCAGAAATATATTTTCCCCGGCGGCATGCTGCCGTCACCGGAGCGGCTGCGTGACGAGGTACGGCGCGCCGGCTTGCGCATGACCTCCGAACGGATGTTCGGGGATTCCTATGCAAAGACGCTGCGCATCTGGCGTCGCAGCTTCCTGCGCCACTGGGACGCGATCGCCGCGCTCGGCTACACGACGCGGTTTCGCCGGCTGTGGGAGTATTACCTGTGTTATTGCGAGGCGGGCTTCCGCCGCAAGACCATCGATGTCGGGCATTTCATTATCGCCAAACCGATAGCAGACAATTCAAGGAGACCATGATGAACAGGTGGCTAGTGTGCGCATCGGTACTGCTGCTCGCCGGCGGCTGCGGCACGATGCAGATCGACGAATTCGCCGGCAACACGCCGCGGTTCGTGCTCGAGGACTATTTTGCCGGCTCGACACGGGCGACCGGGCTCTTCGAGGACCGCTTCGGACGGGTCCAGCGGCAGTTCGTCGTCGATATCAGCGGCGCCTGGGACGGCCGGACGCTGACGCTGACCGAAGACTTTGTCTACGACGACGGGGAGACCGAGGAGCGCATCTGGATCATCGAGAAGACGGCCGAGGCCCGTTACACGGGCACGACGGCCAACGCGGTCGGCACCGCCGACGGACGGACCGGCGGCAACGCGTTCCACTGGAAATACGATTTCAATCTCGCGGTCGGGGACGGCACGTGGAAGGTGCATTTTGACGACTGGATGTTTTTGCAACCCAACGGAACGCTGCTGAACAAGGCAACCATCACCCGCTGGGGATTCAAACTCGGCACGGTCTTCCTGTCGTTTGAGCGTGCCGAGCCGTAACGAGTTGGCCGACCATTCAGCCTTTGCGCAGCAGGCGCCGCGTAAACCACAGGTATACGGCGATCGGCAGCAGACGGAACCCTTTCAGCAGCCACGTAAAGCGCTTCGGGAAGGTAATCTCGAAACGGCCGCTGGCCAGCCCGCGGCGCATGCTCCGGGCCGCGTCATCGACCTCCATCAGGAACGGCATCGAAAACCGGTTGCGGTCGGTCAGCGGCGTGCGCACGAAGCCCGGGTTGACGACGCTCAGCCGTACGCCGCAGGCCGCCAGCTCCGGCTGCATGCCTTCACACATGTTGATCAGCGCCGCCTTGCTCGCGCCGTAGGCCGCCGCGTACGGCAGGCCGCGGTAACCGGCCACCGAGGACACGACGGCGACATGGCCGCTGCCGCGCGCGATAAATGCCGGCATCAGCGCGGCCAGGCAGGTCACGGTGCCGTAGACATTGATTGTCATGACCTGGCGGAAGCGCTCCGGATCGATAGCGGTGACGCGATCGGGGACATGCGTGCCCGCATTCAATATGCACAGGTCCGGCACACCCACATCGGCGACGATCCGGTCGAAGACCGCCTGCGCGGCCGCCGCGTCCGTGATATCCAGCGGGTACACGCCGATTTCACCGGGCGCATGTTCGCCGGCCAGCGCTTCGAGCGCCTCGACACCGCGCGCGCTGACGCAGACCCGGTGACCGTCACGGACATACTGCGCCGCCAGTTCCCGACCCAGCCCGCTGCTCGCACCTGTAATCCAGATAATCAATGGCGTACCCTCCGGCGATCATGTTCGTTGACCTGTCGAACACCTGTACGGCCGCGAGGCGAGACCGGATGACCGGCCGTCGGCGCGCATCCCGGCCCGTGTGCGATGCCACTCCACCTTACCTCAGCCGGCCGCCACGCGGGGAACGCGCAGTATGAATCCGCCGGCACCAGCCAGGCGCGACGGCGCGGTATCGGCAACGTGGGTCAGATTCATCAATTTCATCCTGTTCCAGGCGGTCTGGCTGATTGCCGTGTACGGCGCGGCCCGCGGACTGACCTGGCCGGGCCTGGCCGCCATTGGCGTGTTCGCCACGGTCCACGGCCTGCTGGTGCCGCGACCGAGAGCGGACTTTATCCTGCTGGCCATTGCGGTCGTCGCAGGCATGATCTGTGACACGCTAATCGTGCAGTCCGGCCTGCTGCGTGTCGTGACGCCGTTTCCGGTGCCCGGCTTTGCGCCGCTGTGGATGCTGGTGCTGTGGGCCAATCTCGCGCTGGCCGTCAATCACTGCCTCGGTTGGCTACACGGCCACGGCTGGCTCGCGGCCGCGGCCGGCGCCGTCGGCGGGCCGCTCGCCTATATCGGCGGCGCCAAACTCGGCGCCGCGGACCTCGGCGCAAGTCTCTGGGTGGTTGCCGTCCCGCTCGCCATTATCTGGGCGATCATCACGCCGCTGCTGTTTCGGCTTGCCGCTCGCATCACGACACGGCTCGGTGATGCACATTGACCGCATGCCACGCTGCCGGACGGGCGACCCGAACCAGCGCCGAAAAAAAAGCAGCCCCGTCAGGGGATGACGGGGCTGCACTCTGGGGGAGGCTGGCCGCTCGAGGTGATTCGGCGACCATCGAAGAGATTATTGCTGCGGGGGCATGACCCCATGCTTTCCTGTGCATTACCGATTTGTCATCGTCGGCGCTGCATCGGCAGCCCGGCCTGCGGCGTCGCGGCGAAGGACGCCGACGGCTACATTACGCCGCGCAATATCCGCCGCCGCGATCCGGCGCAATCAGCACGGTAGCCGGAACTCCCTGCCGGCCTCGGGAACGGTCAGCCAATGTTTCCCGGCAACGTGACACCAGACTTGCCGGAACGAGACCCTAGCTCCCCCGCAACATCCGGCGCAGTACACCATCGCGGGCGACGAACTGGTGCCACAGTGCACCGATGACATGCAGGCCGAGCAGCAGGCCGCCGCTGCGCCACAGGTTGCGGTGAATTTCGGCGAAGAACGGGTAGTCGAACGGTTCGCCTTCGACGACCTGCGGCACGATACGCGGCACGCCGTCCCAACCGAAGAAGAAGATCGGAAACTCACCCTCGTAAGCCGACAATGCGGCCCAGCCCGATAGCGGATAGACGATCATGATGACGTACAGCATCACGTGCGTGAATCGGGCCAGGTAGCGCTGGTATGTCCGCAGGCTTGCGGGCAAACCCGGCGTCTGATTCGTGAGGCGCCAGGCCAGCCGGAACAGCGCAATCGACAAAACCAGCAGGCCGATCGTGTGATGACCCATCGACGTCCGCATGACCAGCGTGTCGTCCGCGTAGGTCTTCGTGTATTGCTCGTAGACCTCGACCATGTAGAAGCCGAGCGGGATCTGGACGATCACCAGCGTGACGACCGACCAGTGCAGCCCGCGCGCCAGGCTGCCCCAGGAATCTCGTGTATTGCGCAGCATGCACG
Organism: Gammaproteobacteria bacterium; assembly: GCA_021773815.1. GTDB lineage: Bacteria > Pseudomonadota > Gammaproteobacteria > Steroidobacterales > SMWD01. Next base: position 43,848 of record JAJFJS010000134.1, on the reverse strand, counting down.
CATTCTACGCACACCGGCGCCGGCGTTTCACGCCGGCCAAACCGATTCCAGCGTAGTCGCCGACCGCCCGGACATCGACGCGGGATTAAAATCACATTATCTTGGGTCAACCGTGTCGCCGGACGGGCGTCGATTACCGATCAGAGAAAAAGAGGGACATCATGCCGAGCAACTTCATTTCCGACCTGACCATCGATCGCCGTGCGGCACTGAAGGGCTCGCTCGCACTCGGGCTGGCCGGCCTGACGCCGGGCATATCGGCCGCTGCACCGGGACCGCGCGCGCGCGGCGGACTCGACTACGCGGACCCGGCCGACAACCTGTATGCGTTCGGCAAGCTGTGGGCCGGCTATGACGAACCGGTCATCGGCGGATTCCACGGCCTGATGTACGCGCGCATCGGCGACCGGCGCATGGTGCCGGTCTTCGGCTATACCGGCACCGGCGTGCTGCTCGCGAAGATCGACGCGGCCGGCGACCTGTGGGTCAAATCGCGCGAAACGGGCTACTTTACCGACCTTGCCACCGGGGACATCCTCGAAATGTGGCATAACCCGTTTACCGATCGGACGGTCGAGGTCTATCACTTCTACAACGATGTCCTGGTCGGAAAAATCGGCAAGCAGATTCCGAAATTCTTCTTCGGCGCCGAGGGCGATTCACCGACGCTGATGAACGAGGGCACTGTATTTCCCGACGAGAAAGGCGAATATCCGTTCATCCTGCCGTTCCAGTTCTATGGCGACGACATGATGCTGTCATGGGATTACACGCACCAGTATACGAACCCGGTCACGCCCGAGGGCTGGCCGCGCTCGTCGACGGGCGCGCACGTTTCGCCGTCCGAGCACTTCACGTTCACGTGCTCGCGCCGCCAAATGGAGGATCGCGATATCCCGTCGGTGCGCTTTACGGCCGGGTTCTCGCGTATCTCGCAGTTCTGGCCGTTTATGGAGATGGGCGGCACGCCGTACGCGAACGGTGCGCTGTTCGGCCGCATGTTCAGCCACAAGGGGCTCGGCGGCATTGCCGATGTGCCGCCGAAGGTGCTCGCGTATATCGAAAAACACGCCCCCGAGTTCCTGACGCTGCCCGATCACTGGAATCCGGGCATCAGCCGCGTCGAGACCTGGAAGGCCTACGCGCACGATGTGCCGCCTGAAAACCCGGACTATGCCTGGCAACCCGATGTGTTCATCCCGCCGACCGGCAAGGGTCACAGAGCCCGGCGCTGAGCGTCGGCGCCCGGATCACGCAAGAGATGTCCGCTCGCACGTTGACAGCAGGGGCCGGTCTTGCCGATGATCACCGACAGACGGCGACCAGCCGCCACCGTTCCCGACGAGGACTATTCCCATGCCAAACCATCTGCCCGTTTTCACCGTCATCGCACTGTCGCTGCTGAACGCGACGGCCATGGCAACGGAAGTCATCGACAGCACCGGGGAAGAGAATTTCGTGCGTTACTGCGCCGCCTGTCATGGCGACGGCGGACGCGGCGACGGCCCCGTGGCCACAGCCATTGCCAAACCGGTTCCGGACCTGACCGGGATCGCGGCACGGCGTGGCGGCAAGTTTCCCCGCCAGATCATCAAGAACGCGATTGACGGGCGCTGGCAGATCGATGCCCACGGCACGCAGCAGATGCCGGTCTGGGGCTTCGAGTTCTGGATCAGCGAAGGCGCCGGGGATTTTTCCGAACCCCGCGTCGACCGGATCCTCGACGGGCTGGTCGACTACCTGGCCTCGATCCAGGCCCCCTGAGCCTGATACCACGCCCGACCGGGCGCGGCCGGACAATTCGGGTACGGCGGTGATCCAATTCGCTGCCGCCGCCGAATACAGGGCATACAACAAGAAAACTGCCCAGTCCTCCAAGCGAAAGTCCCGCTTCGGCCGGCCTGCTGATCGATCCTCCCCCCGGATCGAGGCGATACCCCCCCGCACCCCCCTGCGATCGCCGCAGCAGACCCGGCCGAAGGCAGGGACGTTCTCCGGGCCCGGCAATACCCCCCGGCGATGATGCCCCCCGGTAATGCCCCCCCGGTGATGCGCCCCGGAGATGATCCATTCGGTCCGTCCTTGCGTATCGGTCATGTATGTCATAGAAACAGGGGCATGACCCGCGGGTAGACCGCCGGCACCGTCGCCCCGCAAGAGCCGACAGGAGTCATCATTATGGAAATCGTCGTATCCGCCCTGGCCGTCATCGTCGCCCTGAGCTGCCTGGTGGCCCTGATCTATACCGAGTGGTTCCGCAAGGATCGCACGGCCACGGTAAAGACTGAACGACGCGCCGACGAGACCTGAGAACCGGGCCAGCCGAGGATGACCGATCGCCGCCGACACGTAAAGCGCGCGTACCATGATTGAATGGGTCATCTCGGCCGTTGCCGGCATCGCCCTCGGCTGGCTGCTGTATCTGTGTGTGCGGTTGCGTGTGAAGCTGCTGTCCGCCTCGCACGGCCGCAGTGCTTCGCGGCCGTTACAAATCTGGGCAACGACCATCGTGCTGATGATCGTGATCGGTAATGTTTCCCTGTACGCGCTGCGCAGCGGTCTGCTGCTGATGCAACCCGGGCGCATTACGCTGCCGTACGAGATCGGCTTCGCGATTGTCGGCTTCGCCGTCGGGCTCGCGCTGGTCACGCGCAAGGCGTGGATGGCGCAATGCTCGGTGTTCTCTTGCTGGTAACCAATGGAGGATAGACGACGATGACTTTCGCTTTTTGGTGTGTCGTACTGGCCGCATTCCTGCCCGTGATCTGGGCCGGCATCGCGAAAACCGGCGTTGACGATTTCGACAACGCGACCCCGCGCGATTCGCTGGCCCGCGCCACCGGCTGGGCCCAGCGCGCCAACTGGGCGCAGCAGAATGCCTACGAGGCGTTCCCGCCGTTCGCCGCCGGCGTCATCGTCGCGCACCTGGCCGGCGCCAATCCGCTGCTGATCGACGTGCTGGCCGGCGTATTCCTGCTGATGCGCCTGACGCACGGGATCGTCTATATCGCGAACTGGGCAACAGTCCGGTCGCTGGTCTGGACAACCGGCTTTCTGAGCGTCGTCGGCCTGTACCTGTCGCCGGCCTGGTCGTCGTAAGGCCGACCCGCCGCCGGTTCACCGGCGAAACAGATCCTCGGCATCGTCCGTCGACGCGTCCGGGCCGTCGGTCCCGCCGTCGCCGAACAAGGCATCGAGTTGCGACTTCGCCCCACTCTCCGCCGCCGTAAAAGACGGATCGTAGCGATCCGCGCCGGGCTTGAACCAGGCGCAGAAATTCGCGGTGAATTTGTCTTTGACGTCTTCCGCGTCGTCTTCCCGACACTGGCGGACGACGTTAGGGTCAAAAAACACGCACATTCGGCAGCAATGCAACGACACCGTGCAGTCGGGGCATTCATCGAGCCGCAGCAGCGGCAACGACAAAGCCGCCAATGATGAACCACATCGATAGCAACGCAACTCCGACATGGTTGCAGCATAACAAACGACCGCGGTTCCCGGAACGTGCCGCCGGGCAGGCCGTTGCATCGCACGTCGCGGCGCCGACGCGGCGTTGCCCGGAACCCGGCTCAGAATTCGACGAAATGCAGATCGAAACTCAGATCGAGCTCGTCCCGCACGGCCAGCGCGCCGCCCAGCACGCTGAACGGCGTGATGCCGAAGTCGGACTGACGCAGCGTGAACGTCCCGGTAACGCGCCAGGCGTCGCCGTCCGCAACGATCCGGGCCGGCACCGCCAGTCGCCGCTTCGTACCGTGCCAGGTCAGGTCGACTTCCGCGTCTCGCGCGCTCGACAACTCCCCGGTATCGGCCGGCGGCATCGACACCTGCAACCAGACCTGCGGGTAGCGATCAGCCTCCAGGCTCGCGAGCATGTTGCGCCGGGTGCCGTCGATATCCGCAGCGGTCGGTCCGTCCGGCAGGCCCGCCGCCGCGCGGGCTTCCGGCGCATCGACGATCAGCTCCGACAGAATCAGGTACAGGTCCGCGCGTCCCGCGCCATCATCCCCGCGCCACCACAGATAACCGCGAATCGGTCCGGAGGTCACCGCGTGATCGTGTCCGAGTCGCGCCAGCGCACCGTCACGATAGACGAGGATCCGCACCCGCGAGCGATCCGGGTCGATGACCGCCACCGGTTCGCCGCGCGCCGCCGCGTCACGGTAGAGCGCATCCGGAAATATCGCCGGTGCGCCGGCGGCCACCGGCGGCGGCTCCGGCCGCGTCACGCAACCGGTCACGGTCAGCAACGCCGCTGCCGCCAGCACAATGATCCCGCTCGGCACGCCGGTCACGCGCATGTTGGTCACTCGGTGACTCCTTCTAATGCGACGTCAAAACGGACGCGCACATCATCGCCGATGATATCCGTCGCGGCCCACTCGCCGGTGCCGATGCCGAACCAGCTACGCCGCAGCACCAGTTCGCCACGCATGACCGCGCGGTCGCCGGCTTGCGTCCACGCAAACGGTACGACGATGGCCCGCTCGATACCCTTGAGCCGCAACCGGCCGGTCGCGACGAATCCGCCATCATCATCGGCGGCAATAGTCTCGCTGTCGAAGTGCGCCGCGGCGAAATGCGCGAAGTCGAACCACTCCGGAGCCGCGATCGCCTCGTTGATGTCGGCGCTGTCGAGATCAGCGCTCAGCGTCGCCACCGTCACGCGCAACCGCCCGTCGGCCGGGCGTGCCGGGTCGAATTGCAGCTCGGTCGCAAACCGGCGAAACACGCCGGGCGCCGGCTGACCGGAATACGCAACGACGAACTCGAGCCGACTGTCGTCGGCGAGCATGCGCCAGTCCGCCGCGGCAGCGCCGGCAGCCGCAAGACACAGGAAAAGCACCACGATGCCGCGCGCACCGGTCATGACCAGCGTCCCGGCAGCATGCGCACGAGTATGTTGTTGCGGCGAACGAAATGATGTCTCAGCGCCGCGCCGATATGCAGGCAGACCAGCACGGACAACGCAACATAGAGACCGAAATGCACGCGCGCGGCAATGTCGGCCAGCGCCTTGTCCGGCGCCGTAATATCCGGCAACGGAAACAACCAGAACACGTTCAGCGGAATATTCGCGGCCGAGTTGATGACCCAACCGGACATCGGGATCGAGACGATCAGCACGTACAGCGCCGCATGACTCGCGGCGCCGGCCCGTTGTTCCCAGCGGGGCAATCCATCCACCGACGGCGGCGGCGGATTCGCCAGCCGCCAGGCGATTCGTATCGTCGCCAGCGCCAGCAGCAGGATCCCCGTCGATTTATGCCAGACGAACAGATCGATTTTCAGCGGCGACAAGCGCCATGAGACCGCCGCCCAGCCGAGCGGAATCTGCACCAGAAACAGCGCCAGCATCGACCAGTGCAGGGTTTTGGCAATGGCGCCCCACGCCTGCATCGAGTTACGGAGCATCGGCCGCCCCCGCGACACCGCGTCCGGACGCCGGGCGCTGCGCGGCTATCGCGCGGACCGTGCGCCGTCGTGTACCGGATGTCTGCATCGAATCGCTACCTCCGGATCGCCGGGGCGGACAGGCGCCCGCCCGGTGTTCACTGCTACGCGACGATCCTAATACGGATTCGTCCGGCGCCGCCGCGCGGATCCGAATTTTCCGCCGCCTGTCCGGATTGCGGCCGGTCAGCCGATATCGCGGGTAGCGGCGAAACGGATCGCCGGCCAGCGATCCTGCGTGACCTGCAGATTCGCCATGCTCGGCGCCAGGTAGGTCATGCTGCCCGCGGCATCGACGGCGAGATAGCGGACCTCGCGCTTGCAGAACTCGGCAAACTTTTCCGGATCGTCGCTCGAGACCCAGCGTGCGGTGAAGACGTTGACCGCCTCGAATTGCGCCGCCACGTTGTACTCGTCACGCAGGCGATAGGCCACGACGTCGAACTGCAACACGCCGATGGCCCCGAGCACGAGGTCGTTGGAGGCCAGCGGGCGAAACAACTGGGCCGCGCCTTCCTCGCACAGTTGATCGATGCCCTTCTGCAGCGCCTTGGCCCGCAGCGGATCCCGCAACTGCGGACGCCGAAACAACTCGGGCGCAAAGCTCGGCAGGCCCGTAAACTGCAGCGACTCACCCTGCGTAAACGTATCGCCGACGGCAATCGTGCCGTAATTCTTGAGCCCGACGATATCGCCCGGATAGGCCTCGGTGACACTCACCCGATCCGAGGCCATGAACGTCAGCGCATCGGAGACCCGCGCATTGCGGCCGCTGCGCACATGAAACAGCGTATCACCGGGCTTGTAGCTGCCCGAACAAACGCGCATGAAGCCGACCCGGTCGCGGTGTTTCGGATCCATATTGGCCTGTATCTTGAACACGAACCCGGTCAGGTCGGTTTCGGTCGCCGCGACCGTCCGCGTCCGGGTCATCTGCTCATGCGGCGCCGGCGCGTGCTCGACGAAAAAATCGAGCAACGGTTCAACGCCGAAGCTGCTGACGGCCGAACCGAAAAAGACCGGCGTCTGACGACCGGCCAGGTATGCCTGCACATCGAACGCATGGGACGCGCCCTGCAACAGCTCGAGTTCCTCCCGTAATTCCGCAACGACATCGGCGCCGATCCGTTCGACAAGCCCGGCATCATCGAGCGACGCGAAACGCGTCGAATCCTGGCGGGTGAAATTGCGGCCGCTCTCGTACAGGTGCACCTCGTTGGTCAGAAAATGATAGATCCCCTGCAGTCGCGACCCCATGCCGATCGGCCAGGTAATCGGCGTACACTCGATTTTCAGTATCGATTCGACCTCGTCGAGCAGTTCGAGCGGATCCCGGCCTTCACGATCAAGCTTGTTGATGAACGTCATGATCGGCGTATCACGCAACCGACAGACGTCCATGAGCTTGATGGTTCGCTCCTCGACGCCCTTGGCGCAGTCGATGACCATCAGCGCCGAGTCGACCGCAGTCAGCACGCGGTACGTGTCCTCGGAGAAGTCGGCATGGCCGGGCGTATCGAGCAGGTTGACGATGCGCCCCGCATACGGGAATTGCATCACCGATGATGTCACCGAGATGCCGCGCTCGCGCTCGAGCGCCATCCAGTCCGATGTTGCATGGCGCGTGGTCTTGCGCGACTTGACCGACCCGGCCTCGCGAATCGCCCCGCCGAACAGCAACAGCTTTTCGGTCAGCGTCGTCTTGCCGGCGTCCGGATGCGAGATGATCGCAAACGTCCGTCGGCGCGCCGTTTCTTGCTCGTGGTCGGACATAGGCCTGGGTCGGAAGGGGCGGCGCAGTATACCGGAGATCAGGATCCCGGGCGCACCGGACCGTGCGGCGACGGGCCCGGATCGCCGGCCGGTCCGACCGCCGCCGCCCCGGCCGTCACCTGCCAGGCGAGAGCATAATCCCGGTCGAACGGCCGCTGATCGTCGCCGGGGCGCACGCGAATCTCATAACGACGTCCGGGCGCAAGCGTCACGTGCAGCGTCTCGTTATTGTCGAGGCTGCCGCGGGACGCGGCAACCGCCCGGCGCCGGCCGCCCGACACGTCGTCGAGGAACAGGTCCAGGTCGTGTCGGACCCCCGTCGGGTCGAAGAACAGCGCACCGCCGACGATCTCCAGGTTCCAGACCAGGGTGGCGGTCAGCACCCCGCCGCCCGCACCGGTCACCAACGCATAGGTCGCCTGCGCATTGCTGCCGCCCGCGCCGCCAAACGATGCGTCGTAATCGAATCCGATCGGTGCGATGCGTCCGCCGGCCGCGCCGTCCTCGCGACTGTCCTGCTCGCCGGCCGTCAGGATCCGATAGCTGCGCTGGGCATTGAGCTGCCCGGCGCCGTAGCGTCTATCCAGCCCGTTATCCATCCGATCGCCCTCGGCAACGCGATAATCGGTGATATTCGCCCCGTCGCCGTTCGCCGTGATCCGGTCGGCGCCGCTCATCAGCACGGCCCGGATCACCTCGGCCCGTTCGGCATTGTAAATACGCCAACCCGTGCGCGTTTTGGTCGACCCGCGCGACAGCGACGGGTCGTCGTGGCCGGCACCGATCAGCATGGCTGCCACCGAGGCGATGCGTCCGGTGGCGCCGCTCGGCGTCTTGTCCGGCGCGACGAGATGAGGTCGCGTGCGCCCGGCGACGTAGTCGGCGTCGATGGCAAGCGTTGCCCGGTGGCGGTCTGTCCCGGTGTGGGCGACGGCGAGCACATTGCCAGCATCGGCCAGCAGCGGCGCGCTGCGGCTGCCGTTGAAGCCCACGACATGCAGCAACTCATCGCGTTCGATCAGCCAGTCGACCCGCCGCAACGTCTCGGCATTGGCCGCGCCGGTGATATCGCTGTCGGCACTGCCGACCCACGCATGCGCGGCGACGCGACTGACCGCCGCCTTCGGCCCGCGGATTTCGCCCAGACGCAAAAACGCAGGTCCAAGCCAGTTCAGCGTCGAATAGACCGCGATCCGGTCAATTCCCGGCGCAACCGACGAGCGCAGCCCGAAGAATCGCCGACCGACCCCCGTTGCATGCGCAGAAAACGGTGCGTAGACACGCGGGCCACCCTCACCGACGGTCAGGATCTGACCCTCGAACTCCGGGTAATCGGGATCGGGCGCATACTCCACGTTACCCGGATCGGCATCACGATCCGCCTCCACGATCATCACGGGCACGTCGGACGCGACTGGCAGCGCCGCACCGAATTCATCGCGCAACGCCGAGATGCCGACATCGTCGAAATAATCGGCGCGCGCGAGCGGCGCCGCAGCCAACAGGCTACCCGCCACCAGGCACCACCATGCCGCCTGACCTTTCGTCCGTCGAGCCATTATCGATCAGTCCAATACCCGGAAGCCGGCGGCAACGAATAGGCGCACCTAACGGGCCGCGGTGAACGCACCACGCAGTTCGCCGAGCCGATAACCCGTGGCCCGGTCGTCGGGATACTTCTTGCGCAGCTCGGCGGCCACCGCCGGCGCCACGGCCGTGCCGTGACACACGAGGCACGGCGGCCGGATGATAATCGGCCGCAGATATCGAAATCCGCCGTCGGGCGTGGGGACGAATTCTTCGCGACCGGCCAGATCAGCGCCGGCGGCCAGCTCCGTGGCCCATTGTTCGAGCACGCCCCGCTGCCAGTGGGTCGGCGCATTGGCCGGGTTGCGCGGCCGCCGGCTGACCCGGCCGAGTTGCAGGCCCGCTGCGGCACCGGACTGCGCGGCGATCCCGGGCGCCTGTTCATTGCAGACGCCGATGGCGGCGACCGGATCGCCGGTCGCGAGCGCTGCGCCCAGCGTGGCCTGCAGCGCCGCGCCGAAGCGATCGACAGCGCCCCGCGCCGCCGCCAACCCGTCGTCGGGCGCCCCGGCGAACGCCGCCGACACGCCGAATCCGGCCATGACCAGCCACCAGGATAAACCAATCCTGCTCATCCGCAGGTCACCGGTTCCCGGCTTGGTCCGACGAAGGATCGGACCGTGCGCCGGACGACCGTCCGGACAACAGCGGAGCAGCCGCCTGCGGCATCAGCGGATTACAGTTCTTGATCGTGACGCGCCCCTGCAACAGGTTGCCCTTGGAATATTCGGAAAAAATACAGCGGTTCGTCGCCGGATCGAAATTTTCGATCCACAGGTTGTCGTCTTTCCATGTCGTTGCGATGTGCATCTGACCGGCCGGCACCGTGATCGCCATGACGCCGCCCCAGCGCTTGACGAACACCTGTTGAAAATAGAAGAAATAGGCAGCCCAGCCGAACAGCATGACGACGACTGCCACGCCGAACGCCAGTCGCCAGCGATCGAGCCGGCCGCCGATACCGTACAGGACAAGACCTGCCATCGCGAAAAATATCGCCCAGTAGAAATAGGTAATCATGCTGCCGACCTCCTTTCCGGTCGCTTGCCGCCCGGCATCAACGAACTTTGTCTGTTCATGATACGCCGTGTATCTCCCGATTGGATTTTCGCACGGATCCCGCCATCGGTCGCGCGATCGCGGTTGACATGCGTCAATGCTCTGTTAGAGTACGCGCCCCCATGAATATGTGCACACAAAAATTCACCATCGCATCCGTCCTGCGCGACGGATCGCCGTCGCGTTCGGCGACCTGTTGTCGCCTGTCGATGACCGGCGTGCATGCCTGCATGGCGATGAACTGACGCTTTCCGAATACGTTCGGAAGGCATTCTGGCCTTCCGGAGATCACAGCCCCGGTCGGCATGGTTGACCGGGGCTTTTTTGTGCCCCATGTAAAAAGCGAGGAGGACGTCATGAACGGAAGAATGATCGAGCGCATAGCGCTGGTCACGATCCTGATTGCGGTCGGGATTGCTTACGCGTCCTGCCTGCATGACTTTGCGATCAGTACCTGACGGACCGGGGACTGGGTGCGAGCCCGGCCCCCGGCCATTGCTGGTCGATCGTCAATGACGGGCGCGCCGGCAAGTCGCCGCAGGTGACTCCATGTCGTCATCCCAGCGCAAACCACCAGGCCACGGCGATGGCCGCCAGGGCGCCGGCGCCCATGCCCGCTTCGCGCCGAGCCGACGTGTGCAGCCGCCCGGCGCGTCTGCCCAGCACCGCGCCGACGACAAACCCGGCGACAAATCCGGTCAGGTGCGCGACGATATCCGTGCGCTCGTCGCCGGTACCCAGCCAGCCCAGCAGAATGATTGCCCCGACCAGCGGCGCCGAGCGGCGCGCCCAACCGGTCTGGTCGAGCCGGCGGCCGAGCCACAACCAGGCGGCCAGTAATCCGAGTGCAGCGAACACGGCAGTCGATGCGCCGATCGACGTGTGCGCGGCACGCTGCAGGGCGACGTTCATCAGGTTGCCGACCGCCCCGCACAACAGGATCAGGCAGGCCGCGAGACCGCCGCCCGTTTCCCTCGCCAGCAGCCCGACGAACACCGCACCGAAGCCGACGTTGACGAGCACGTGCGCGATATCCGCATGCAACGTCAGCGCGGTCACGGCGCGCCACCACTCACCGGCGCGGACCGCAGCGACGTCGACGCGACCGGCGGTCAACCAGTCGATATCGAGCGCATAACGCACCTGTACGCCGTAGGCAAAAAGCAGCAGCGCCGACCACGCCAGCGCCGCGGCCCGCGCGCCCGGCTGCGCCGGCACATGCGTCGCGAGCGGCCGTGACCGGTTATTTTCCCGTTCCCACAGGCGCAATTGCTCACGTGCCTGCGCCTCTGCATGGGCGGGCACGGCCAGGCGCGTGCCGAACATGCCCTGATCAATCTCATGCTCGATGCCCATCGACAACAACACGAGCGCCCGGTCAATGGCCTCCTGGTCACGAATCGAACGAAAAATGGTGATCACGCGCTACACCTGACCGCGCGAGCCGGAAATCTCGCCGGCCGGCCATAGGCGGGCAACCGGCTTCCGTTGATGTAGTGACCCATACCCGCTGCTTCCTCTGCCCGTGCCATCACGACTCAACCCGCCGCCGGCCGGCTAACGGGATTTTCGGGCCAATTGGCCGGCTAAAAACGGTTGATCGGCCCGGCGGGTTTCTTTTTCGCCGTCCCGGGACCGGTACGTCGCTTGCGGGCCTCGTCCGGCGCCATGCCCGCCTTCACCGCATCGTGCGCGGCCGCGAGCCGCTTGCGACTGTGCTGAATCTGCCGGGTCCGTGCCGAGATGGCCCCGTCCAGACGCGCGAGCGCCGCCTCGGCGGTCAGGTCGCCGGCAGCCAGCCGTGCCTCGAGTTCCCGCTTGCGTTCTTCCAGTTCAGCCAGTGTCGCCATGCTGTTTCCCAATGTCACCCGTATCGCGCGTCCGGCAGCCTGTCGCACCGGCCCGAGTCCGGATTATTGGGCGCAGCGGCGCGGATTGAAAGCGCTCCGCCACCGACGGGCCCGGGCGACACCATCTTCGGTATAGTGCGGCACGCGTGTTCAAGAAACTGACGAAAAATCTGACCTTTTGGGTATTTGCCGGCGGCGTCCTCGGCTATGTCGCAGCCCTCGTCGGCGGTGATCCCGGCTGGGCCAGCGACCCGGCACCGCCGGCGTTCTTCGATCTCATCCAACTCGTCAAGACGACGTTTCTGGCGCTGCTGCGCATGTTGGTCGCACCGGTTATTTTCTTTTCCCTGATCGGCGGCCTGCTCAGCATCGGTGATGCACATCGGCTCAAGACGCTCGGCGGCGTCACGATGCTGTACTACCTCGGCACGACAATCATCGCGATCTGCATCGGCCTGACCGTCGTGATCTTCATTCACCCGTGGGTCGGCACGGTCGAACGCATGACGATCGAGACACTGGCCGACGACGCATACGGCGTGATGCCGCAGTTCATCGACACCGGCACCGGGTCGATCATTCGCGTGCTGACCAACCTGCTCGCCGCCGCTTTCACGAACCCGTTTGCGGCGCTCGCCGAACTGAATATCCTCGGTATCGCGACCAACGCATTCATCCTCGGCCTCGCGCTGCTGCTGGCTGTGCCACCAGACAGTCCGCTGGTCACCGGCGTGCATCACATCAACCGGTTGCTGCACAAGGTCTTGTCGTGGGTCATCCTGACAACGCCGCTGGGCATCTTCGCGATCCTGTTCGACGTGACACTGCGAAGCGGCGGCACGCTGTTGCACTCACTGCTCGGCTTCTGCGCGGTCGTCGTCGGCGGCACGCTGCTGCACGGCCTCGTCGTGCTGCCGCTGATTGCGCGCTACCTCGGCGGCGTCGGCCCGTCAGAATTCTTCCGCAAGGCCGGCAAACCACTGATGGTGGCGTTTGCAACCGCATCGAGCGCCGCGACACTGCCGGTCAGCATGCAGGTCTGCGAAGACGAGTTCGGCGTATCCAAGACCGTGTCAGGTTTTGTTTTCCCGCTCGGCGCGACGATGAACATGGACGGCACGGCGCTGTATGAGGGTATCGCGGCCGTCTTTCTGGCCTACCTGTTTGGCGTGGACCTGGGCACGATCGGCATGATCACGATCTTCTTTATGGCCATGGTCTCGTCGATCGGCGCACCCGGCATGCCGTCCGGCTCGATGGCCGGCATGCAGATGGTGCTGCTGGGCGCCGGCATACCGCTCGAGGCCATCGGCATTCTGCTCGTCGTCGAGCGACCGCTCGACACGATCCGGACCGCCGTCAACGTCGAAGGCGACATGGTCGGCGCACTCGTCACGCAGCGTTACTTCGAGCGCAGCGGAACCGGCGGTCGCCGCGCGGCGCCGGCCACGCATCAGTGATCGTGGTCGTGGTCGTGAGGCGGTCCCGGCGCAGTCGCGCCGCCTGAATCCTCGCTGTGGCTGTGGCTGTGGCTATGGCCATGGCTGTGATCGTGATGATCGGCGTGCGGTACCGGCGAATCAAACGTATGCGCGAATTTCGGCCGGGTGGACGGCGCCTTCGGCGCCGCATCGGACTTGCGCCAGCCGCCGCCCTTGAGGTGGAAGTTCGGCGCCGACAGCAACTTGTCGAGTTCCGGCCGGCCGCACTCGGGGCAGTCGGTCAGCGGCGGCGCTCCGAGCCGCTGCAGTTCATCGAACCGGTGTCCGCAGCCGCGGCATTGATAGGCAAAGATCGGCATTCGGCCAGCTCTTCCAGTGTGCGGCGCTCAGCCGCGTTCACGGATCGCGACCATCTGGTCGCGAATGGATGTTGCGGGGCGGCCCGCCGCTTCGGCAAAATGGCTCGGCACGTCGAAGGCGCCGCTTTGGATGCACTCGAAGCAGCCGGTCAGCATTCGGGCAACACCCTCGCCGCGCGCGGCAATGTGCTCATCGGCCATGAAACGCGCGATATTCTGCTCGACCGTGATGGGCTCGTAGCCAACGTCGAGGCCAAAAACGTCGTTGGCGAGCGCGACGAGTTCGGCCTGCGTGCGGTTCTCGCTGGTCAGATTCACGATCCGGCCGTTGCAGTGTTCGCGCGCCGCCAGCCGGGCCGTCGCGACGCCGAGTTCGTCGATCGAGATGTATCCGCAGCGACCGTCGCCCCCGTTGTTCCGGTACACGCCACCGGCATCCGCACGGATGATATGGCCCAGGTCGAGGTCGAGATACAGGCCGTTGCGAGCGACGATCCAGTCCAGGCCGGCGGCGGCCAGATCCGCCTCGGTTTGCCGGTTGATCTGCTGGGTCACATAAAACATCGTGGCTTCTTCGCCCGGCCCGCCGATCACGCTGGTAAAAACGATCTTGCGCACGCCGGCACGCCGGGCCGCCGCGATGACATTTCGATGCATCGTGACCCGGTCGGTGCCGGCGACGACCGGCGCGGAAATCATGACCACCGACTCGATGCCGTCGAGCGCCGTGGCCATCTGTGCGATCGAGCCGTAGTCGCCCGCCCGCGCGGCGACCCCGGGCACAGCGATACGCGCGGGATCACGGGCGATACCGACAACGGCATCGCCACCCAGGTCACGCTTCAGCGCGGCCAGCGTCGCCCGGCCCAGGCGGCCCGAGGCCGCAGTCACCGCAATATTCATATCGATTGCCTTATTCGGGCCGATCGCCGACGGCGCAGCGAATCACTGCCACCGGCCGCCAGACGCGGCATCACCCGTCTACGTATTTTCCACACTATTGGCCGTGGGAACTTGTCGTCAAGCTGATAAAAAAATACATGCATGTATACATAGGAGCCCGACATGTACAGACGCCATCTTCTCATCATTGTCTGCCTGGCCTGGTTCGGCGGATTCTCTGCGCCCGTCCAGGCGGCCGACACTGAGCACCCGGCCGCACGGGTCGTCAGCGACTTCAATGCGGCGCTCAGCGTGCTGAAGATCGACGACGCCCTGGCGCTGGTTGCCGACGGCGGCGTGCAGTTCCAGTTGCGCCCCGCTCATCCGGGCATGCCGCTCGACCACCCGCTGACCGAGGGCATGGTCGAGTTGTGGCAGACCGCCTCCGCAATTCTGTTGCCGAACACCGCATCCTATACCCGCACAATCACGATCAAGAATATCGTCGTCGATGGTGAACTGGCGGTGGTCTGGACCGACACGCATGTCGAGACCCTGCTGAAAAAGGCAGCCGCACCCAGAGTGCACGATTTCTCCGAGATGTATTTTCTGATCAACAAGGACAATACCGGCTGGAAGATCGCCGGCGCGGCGACGAACCGCCCGATGGATTCGCTGGACGTCAGCTGAGCCGCATCACCGCACCGGCCGAACCCACACGTTGGCGATCGCGGCGCCGATAAACCACTCGATGCCGGCGGCCAGGGCGTTCGCGACCCGATTGACGCGACCCGGCAGGTACCAGGAGCGGTCCAGCCACCCGCGTTCCTGCCATTGCGCCCAGTCATACGGTGATTCCTGTCGCGTGCGCGTCACCACCGAGCGCCAGACGCGAAAACCGATCAGGTCGACGAGGCCGGGCGCCGGGCGGGGCTGACCCGTCGTGGCGATGAGCCGGTCCGCCAACGCATCGGCGGCTTTTGTCAGCCGCGCCTGGTACTTCGGCTCATCGAACAACCCGGCATGCGTGCCGAGTCGACCGACGACCCAGAACCCCCAGTTGGCCACGGTGCGTTCCAGATAATCGAGCACCCCCTTCTGCCCCGCGCCGGCGGCCGTGGTCACGACGACGGCACGCCGGGCGAAGAAATCGGGCCGATGCATCTGGTAGACGAACAGGTCGAACAGGTTCTTCATCAATGCCGAGGCGTTGAAGCAGTGGACCGGCGACGCGAACACCACGACATCCGCGGCATGCATCGCCTGTTCGAGCGGCATCAGGTCGTCTCGAAACGGGCATTGCTGTTCGCCGTCGCGGACGCAACTGAGCCGGCCACGACACAGCGGCAGCGGGCGTTCGCCGAGGAACCGGTAATCAAAGGTGACATCAGTTCGCTGCGCCAGGCTCTGCTCGAGCGCCTGCACCGATCGGTAAGTGAATCCGTCGGCCCCGGTCGGGGAACCGATGATTGCCAGCACCTTCATCTCAATCGGCCCGCGGCTGCGTCAGGATCGGCCAGTACACCCAGAGGAACAGCAGGAATGTCGTGATCCATGCGACCGCGGCAACTTCGACGCTGCGCATGTATTGCGCGCCGAACAACGGGCCGACGAGGCGGATGATCACCGCCAGGTTCAGCAGGTAATAACCGATCACCGTCAATCGCGCCGCCTGCGGCACGCGACCCGTGTGCCCGAGCGACACCCGCGTCGACATCGCCAGAACCATGGTACCGATCGCACCCATCGTCAGCGCATGCAGCGCGACGGATGGCGGATAGACCGAACCGAGCATCGAGCCGAGGGCCGACCATGCGACCAGCAGGTAACCGATCGGGAACCACAGGTAGGCGACATGCAATACGAACAGCATCGGTTCGGCCGTCGTCGCGAGGCCGGACCAGCGACTAAGGCGAAGGCCGTGCGCGACGGCCGTCACCAGTGCGATGATGCCGGTCATCGGGCTCTGCGGCGCCAGCGTGATGGCGATACCGGCGACCACGGTCAGCGCCAGCGTCACGGCGTCGATCGTCGCCGACGTGCGCGGAAAACGCTCCTGCCCGCGAGCCCGGAGCCAGTTGGCCGTGAAGCTCGGCACGATGCGGCCGCCGATCGCCGTAATCAGCACGAGCACGACATGGATCATCAACAGCAGCGCCGTCCGGTCCAGTCCGGGCGCAATGCCGGCGGCGCCGACGTGGTAGAGCACGTTCAGTATCGCAATCGCGACGACGATGCCGACGACGACGTAGTTGCGGCGATTTCCCGCCGCCAGGACCTCGCGGCCGAAAAACAGGCACACCAGCACCGGGAAAACCATATCGAGCAACCCGACGACGGCCGCCGGCAGCGCGCCGGACACGGACATTGCCCCACGGCCGGCCAGCCACGCGACGATGAGCCAGCCGAGCGGCGCGCCATGCAGGCGCGTGCGACCCGTCCAGACCGCGACAGCCGTCAGGACAAAGCCGGCAATAATCGCCATCGCGAAACCGAACAGCATCTCGTGGGCATGCCACAGCATCGGACTTGCATGCAGCGCAACAGGCCCGATGCCGGCCAGCGCCAGGACCCACAGCAGCATCACGATGATCGTAAACAACGATCCCAGCAGAAAGAAAGGTCGAAAGGCGTAGCTCAGGAGTTGGGAGAACATCGGCGCGGGTCCGGATACATCGAATTCGGCGGTCAATGATACCCCACGACGACGCGCCTTCGCGATCACTATAATGGCGTATGGACTATATCGAACCGCTGTATCGCCCGCCGTCGGAAGCCCGTTCGCTGATCGTGCAGGTCACGAACGGCTGCTCGTGGAACCGATGTTCGTTCTGCGACATGTATACGCAACCCCAGAAACGGTTCCGCCTGAAACCGCAGGCGGAGATCGACACCGAACTCGCGGCCGTCGCAGCTGCCGGCCGGCCGATCCGGCGTATTTTTCTCGCCGACGGTGACGCGATGACGCTGTCGGTGCGGCGCCTGCGGCTGATCCTCACGAGCATTCGGCGACACCTGCCGGAGGTGCAACGCGTCGCTTCCTACTGCCTGCCGCGCAACCTGCACCACAAGTCCGTCGGCGAACTCGAAGAATTGCGGTCGCTGGGCCTTAGCCTGTACTACGTGGGTTGCGAAAGCGGCGACGACCTCATTCTCGACCGCGTGCACAAGGGGGAGACCTTCGACACCTCGCTGGCCGCACTGCAGAAGATCACGGCGGCCGGCGCCAAGAGTTCGGTCATGATTCTCAACGGCATGGGCGGCACACGCTACAGCGAACAGCATGCCCTGAATTCGGCTCGCCTGTGCAATGCCGCACAACCGGACTATCTGTCGACGCTCGTCATCAGCTTCCCGCTCGGCACGGCGCGCTATGAAGCCGGCTTCAACGGGACGTTCGAGCCGCTGGATCAACCGGGTCTGTTTCGGGAGATGTACCAACTGCTCGACGCACTGGACCTGCAGAAAACCATCTTCCGCAGCGATCACGCATCGAATTATCTCGTGCTCAGGGGAACCCTCGGCAAAGACAAGGCGGAACTGCTGAGCCGCGTCCGCGCGGCCATCGAGCGACCCGACGGCGCGAACCTGCGCGCGGAGTGGCAGCGAGGCCTGTAACGATCAGTCGGCCAGCCCGGCGGCGACCAGCGCCTCGATGCGGTCGGGCCGAAACCAGTCCTGCCAGGCACGGCAGCGGCCGTCGGTGTCGACGAGCACGGCCGCATTCGGTGACCGACCGAGCGCCGCCCATGCGGTGTTGTCCATATTGTCGACGACCACCTCGGCTCGCAGCCGCAGCAGATCGCGGTACTCGCGGGCACGCCTGCAACGCTCAGCCTGATCGCGAGGCTGGCGAATCAGGATCTTCTCCGCCTGGTTCGTCTGGTGCGGCCATGTCGTCCCGGTATAGGGGCACAGATCACCGTCCGGATGCGCATCGACAACGTACAGTACGATAACCCGCACACGATCGGCCAAATGCGCGGCAATGGCCGTCGTTGCCGGGTTCAGGCGGCGCGACGGCGGGCAGGTCAAAGAGCCGCCGATGATCAGCGCCGGCCGGCGCGCCCACAGGGCCGACAACGTCGACGGTTCCCCGTCCGGCGTGAAGACGTCCGCATCGCCAATGACCGCACCCACCGACACGGGCCGCATGAACCGGCTGACGTCGAGCGTCGCATTCTCGATATGCCACTCGGCCTCCGCCATCTCGCGGTCGACAAACTCATCATGGTCCGCCGGCATCCATTCATCGGCTCCGGACACGATCCTCACTCCCTGCCATTACGCTACCTGGGCGGACCGCCCGGCATGCCGGGATCCTTGTACTGCGTCTCGACGAAGCCCTTCAGACTCGCGACGCGCTCGCGCCAGGCGGCGACATTCGGCACGTCGGAATAATCGAGCTTTCGGCCGAGCTTGGTCAGCGTATAGGCGGCAATCGCAAAATCCGCGACGCTGAGCGCGCCGCAGACAAATTCCTTGTCCCGCAACTGGATGTCGAGCACTCGGAACAGGGGCTTGAGCACCTCCTCCGGGTCCGCGTCGTCGTCGGTCTTGAGCCGGCCCATCGCCGGCATCAGGTGGCAACTCTGCCAGTGCAGCCATCGATCGACGTCAGCCCGTGCCCGGGCGTCCGTCGGTAGCGCGTTCGTCGCGGGAAACATCGTTGCCAGGTAGGTCAGGATGGCGTTCGATTCCCACAGGTTCAGGTCGCCGTCGACGAGCACGGGCACCTTGCCCATCGGATTCATGGCCAGAAATGCCTCGGTCTGATTCTCGTGTTCACGAAAATTGACCTGGTGAATGTCGACATCCAGATCGAAATGTTTGATGAACGCTTCGACCTTGCGATTATTCGGCGTAATAAAGAACGAATGCAGCAACACGGTGCGATCTCCCGGCGCCGGTCAGATTGACGCCAGCGCCCATCAAACCGGACCCGGCTGGCCGCGTCAAGGCAGGTGAGCCGCGCTGAAGTGGATGGATGCGGCAAAACCCTGCTGACCACCGGGCCGGTCCTGCTAAGCTCGGCCGACCACAGTCGACAGCGAACCGGAGGACCGATATGAACCGAGCCACGACGACACGACCCTTGCCGATCCTGACCTATACCCTTTCTCTGGCCCTGGCAGTGGTCGCGGGACCCGGATCGATCGCGTTGGCCGGTGGCCACACCGGCGGATCACCGAAAACCGAATCGATCCAGCTCGATGCATCGCTGCGCAGCGACGCACGGGGCACCGTGCTGATTACCGGTGCAAACCGCGGCATCGGACTGGACCTGGCCCGCAACTATGCCAGGCGCGGCTGGACCGTGATCGCGACGGCCCGCAAGCCGGCGAAGGCCGATGAACTCAACGCACTCGTGCGGGATAACCCGCGTGTGAAAATCGAACGCCTCGACCTCCTCGATCACGAACAGATCGACGCACTGGCCGCGAAATACGCCGACACGCCGATCGATGTCCTGCTGAACAACGCGGCGATACTCGGTGAGCCGAACGACCAGAACTTCGGCACCTTTGACTACGAACTCATGGAGCGCGTGTTTGCCGTGAACGTTATCGGGCCGATGAAGATGGCCGAGGCATTTGCCGACAGCGTCGAACGAAGCACGATGAAGAAGATCGTCGCAATCACCAGTTCACAGGGCTCGATCACCAGCGTCCGCAGCCCGGCGATCGTGTTCTACAACATCAGTAAAGCCGCGCTGAACATGGGCATGCGGTCCAATTCGAAGGCACTGAAGAAACGCGGTATCACGGTCGCCATCATTTCACCGGGTGCCGTCGATACCGACATGATGAACCTCGCGCTGGACCGCGCCGGCGTCCAGTTCAAACTGATGACCCCGCAGGACAGCGCCGAGGCGGTGATCAACATCATTGATCAATACGGACTGGAACTGACCGGCACGTTCCTGTCACACCGTGGCACGGTAATTCCGTGGTAGTTTCCGGGTTTGGGGACAGATCGAAATTGATGTCCGAAATTAGTGTCAGACACCAGATTATTCCAGCGGGTGCCTGAAAGAAGGAACGCAGAATTTGGTGTCTGACACCCGATTTCGCACACCGCGGCACCGAGATTCCCTGATAGGCCGGGATTTGCCCCCGCATCCCGAAAAACAAAAAAGGGCCGGAGTCATCGACTCCGGCCCTCGTCATTACGCCGACTGGCGGCTGGCGGTCAGAATCCGGCCGTCAGCATGACCCAGGCTTTCGTCGTATCCTGACCGAGGTTCGCGGTCGTCGGATTGCCGGGGCTATTGTCGGCATTGTAGAGCGCGACCTTGCCGAGTACCGAAATGTTCTCGGCGAGCGGCCACTTGACGACAAAGTCGATCTCGTTACCGTAATCCACGCCGCCGGTATCGGCCTCATAGTCATGCAGGACCACGCTGACCGAACCCTTCGATACCTTTGCAGATGCCGTCAACGAGATGTCCTGCAACCCGGCGTCCGGCGTCGACAGGAACTTGTCGGCCCAGCCGTTGTGGGCGTGCAGTGTTGCCAGCGGCGTCTGGAACGACTGACCGGCTAACCCGTTGCCCTCCAGTAACTCATAGCCCGCTTTGATCGCATACTGCTTCCACTTGAGGCCCAGTTCGGCCAGCACATAATCGGCATCATAGTTCGTCGTATTGTCTTCGTAGTCGTCCTGCGTCGCATACTCGGCGGTATACGTCACGGCCATATCTTCATTGATTCTCGGCATGCCCGTGAAGCGGACGCCGAACGTCTGGTTCGAGGAACTTGCCCCATTCTTGAAGTCCAGCAGATAACCATAGACGGCCACGGACAGCGCTTCATTCAGCGTGTAAGACGCGTCCAGCAGGTGCGAATTGCTGTGGAACGCATCCGTCGGCGAGCCGGCCTCGGGCCCGAAAATCCGGTTGACGCGGTCGATATAGGCGTAGGAGGCCTGGAATACATCATCCTTGTACGTCGCCGAGAGCCCGTCGTAGGTCTGCTCGTTCTGCCGCCAGCCGACATTGCCGATGAACCGAACGTTGTTGCGCAGGATGCGCTGCCGACCCAGGACAAACGTCGTATTCTCCAGCCCGGTGTAGGTCAGGGCCGCGATATTCAGATTCGCCCCCTTCGGATCCGCGACGGTCTGGTACTGGCTCTTGCCGTTGCGCGTGTCATTGAAGTTGCTGCCGACTATCGTGCGCACGTCGTCCAGATTCAGCGTCAGATCCAGGTCATACCATTTGGCGGTCTTGTAGACGAGACGTGTGCGCAGCGTCGACGCGTTCGCGTCACGCAGGCCATTATCGTCCTGATCGACGAACTCGTAGCGATAACGGAAGTTCACGTCGAACTCGCCGTTCTTGAACGTGTTCGTCAGCTCCTCGGCAATATCCATGGCGCCGGCGGCGGGCATCGCCATCAGGGCTCCGACCAGCGCTGCGGCCATGGCCGCACCGGCGCGGCCGGCACGTGATTGGGTTTTGTCTCTGAACATCATCATACAGTCACCTTATTGAAGCCCCATATTGGGGGGAGGGAACAGAAAACTACACTAAGTTTCGGATCGATGTAACGGGTCCGGCAAAAAAAGCATCAGGTCAACTTCGGTATACACAACAATGGGCCAACGGAATTCAAACTAACCGCCCGTCACCGACATAAAACGCACGATCTGTTCCGGTTTTTCGCCAAATTCATGGCGGGCCGGTTTCAGCTTCAGCGCCTCGACGATCACATTCTGCAGTTCTTCGTCGTCGATACCCGCGCGCAACAACGGCCTTAGCGGAACGCTGTGCGCCTGCCCCAGGCACAGGTGTAGCGTGCCGTCCACGGACAGGCGCACACGATTGCAGGTATCGCAGAAATGCCGCGAGATCGGCGTAATGAAGCCGATGTTTGTTCGACTGCCGTCAATACGAAAATAGCGCGCGGGACCGCCGCCGGACATGACGCTGGGGACGAGATCGAATCGCGACGCGAGCTCTGCCTTGACATCGCTCAACGGCAGATAGTGGTCCGTGGCGGCGCGGCCGGCTGTGCCCATCGGCATGGTTTCGATAAATCGCAGGCTGAACCCGTGTTCGATACAGAACTCGGCCATATCGATGAATTCGTCGTCGTTCTGGCCGCGGAGTGCCAGCATGTTGATCTTGATCGGTTCGAACCCGGTCCGGCTGGCGACCTGCAGCCCGTCGAGCACGCGGCCCAGATCGTCGTTCCCGGTAATCTGCCGGAACCGGTCGCGACGCAACGTATCCAGACTGATATTCAGGCGGCCGATACCCGCGCCGTGCAAAGCCTCTGCCTGATTGGCGAGCAGGACCGCATTGGTGCTCAGCGACAAGTCGTCGACACCGGGCAGCGCCGCCAGCCGACTCGCAAGGTCGGGAATACCCGCCCGCACCAGGGGTTCGCCGCCAGTAATGCGCACCCGCCGCACCCCGAGCTCGGAAAAAGCCCGGATCACACGCTCAATCTCGGCAAAGGTCAGGTATCGCTCGCGTCGCTCGAAGTCCCGATTGTTCTCGGGCATGCAATACGTGCAGCGCAGATTGCACTTATCGGTCACGGACAGCCGAACATAGTCGATCGTTCGGCCCAGCGGATCGATCAAGCGCCTCGCGGTTGATTCCTGCATACCCATAGTCGTGCGCAGCGCTAGAATAGTCCTTCAGAGATCGATCGCGGTCGCAGGCCGACGCTTGGTGAAATCATCTCTGTTACAGTCAAAAATCCAGAGTCGGAGAACACATCCGCCCACTGCCCGTTGCGAGACGCTCCTCTGCTGATGGGAAACGTATCGCCGATACCTCGGCGTCGTAATACGTAATATCCGTGAGGCATGTAGGTACGATCACCTGACAAAGATTCGCCACCAAAAACACCCTCCGCGAGACATCGAAAGATACCCTTCGATTTCGCGTGACAGGGATTCTCAGCCATGCCGATCGATCGAAAACCCGATGTGATCGGCCCACACCCTGCAGGGAAAGGCAGCCCAACGCTTGCAGCGAACCCGCACCCGTGCGGTCGCGGAGCCCGTCGGCGCCGGCTAGTGAATAGAAAATTCGGTCATCTCATGCGCGCTGTGCCGTGGCGGGCGCGGAGATACCGCGTTCGACAGCGTACAGCAGGCCGCTACGCCGCGTGTAGGACATCCAGGTAACCGCCACGCACAGAACATAGAATGCGAGAAATCCCCACAGCGCGGCCTGCGGGCCGCCGGTCATCGCGATAGACGTGCCGTAAGCCTTCGGAATGAAGAATGCGCCATAGGCCGCAATGGCCGACGTGAATCCGATGATCGCCGCCGATTCCTTGTCGACATGGCGGGTCAACTCCTGCTTCGATACGCCGGGCATCAGCCTCGGCAGCTCGCGACCCATGATGACCGGAATCATCTGGAACGTCGACGCGTTACCGACGCCCGTCAGGAAGAACAGCACGATGAACATCGAGAAAAAGCCCCAGTAGGCGCCGGGCTGTTCCCTGATGCCGAGAAAGAAAATGACACCGAACACCGCCGCAACCATGCCGACGAACGTCCAGAACGTCACCCGGCCGCCGCCGTATTTGTCCGAGATCCATCCCGTTCCGGCCCGCGACAACGCGCCGACCAGCGGTCCCAGGAAGGCGAATTTCAGCGCGTTGATATCCGGAAACATGAGTTGCGACAGCAGCGGGAACCCGGCCGAATAACCAATAAATGAGCCGAAGGTGCCGGTATACAGCAGGCACATGATCCAGTTGTGCTTGCGACTGAAGATGACCGACTGCTCCTTGAACGACGCCTTGGCCGATGCGAGGTCGTTCATGCCAAACCATGCGGCCAGCGTCGCTACGACGAGAAACGGTACCCAGACATAGCCGGCGTTCTGGACCCACAGTTCGCCGCCGTTGTCGAGCGCCTGCGGTTCACCGCCTATCGCACCGAATACGCCGGCCGTGATCACGACCGGGATCAGGAACTGCATGATGCTGACGCCGGCGTTGCCGAGGCCCGCATTGAGCGCGAGTGCGTGGCCCTTGGCGCGCTTCGGAAAGAAGAAGCTGATATTGGCCATCGAACTCGCGAAGTTGCCGCCGCCGAAGCCGCACAGCAAGGCGAGGGCGAGAAACATGACGTATGGCGTTTCCGGGTTTTGCACCGCGATCCCGATGCCGATCGCCGGAATCAGCAACGAGGCAGTCGTTAGCGTGGTCCACAACCGGCCACCGAAAATCGGCACCATGAACGAGTAGAAGATACGCAGCGTCGCGCCCGACAATCCGGGCAGCGAGGCGAGCCAAAACAATTCATTCGTCGTGTACTTGAATCCGACCGCCGGCAGCTTCGCAACGACGACGCTCCAGACGAGCCAGACCGAAAACGCCAGCAGCAGGCACGGAATCGAAATCCACAGGTTTCTGGACGCAATCGATTTTCCGGTCTGCTCCCAGAATTGCGGCTCTTCTACATTCCACTCATGCAATACACGTGACATACGTTTGTATCCCTGTATCAGATTCTCTTCTGGACCTCGGGACGCTCCCGGCGTTCCACGATCTGGATCGCATTATGCATCCAGAACAGGCAGATCACGGATATCAGCCACATGAACATCCAGCAACTGGTCCACAGACCCGTGCTTTCGAGCAGATAACCGAAAATAATCGGGCAGACAAAGCCGCCCAGCCCGCCGATAACGCCGACCATGCCGCCGACGACCCCGACCTGATCGGGGTAATAGTCCGGAATATGCTTATAGACGGCTGCCTTGCCGATTCCCCAGACGCTGCCGAGAATGACGACGAAAAACGCGAATATCCAGACGTTGGCCTGAAAGTAGATCTTCGTCACGCCCTTGGCGATCAGTTCACGACGGTCGACGACCTGACCCAACTCGACGACCGGTTCCTGCCAGACCATCTTCGTCGGAAAGACGAGGATACGACTGTCCAGATCGTCGAACGAACGATCCTGTTTCACCAGTTCGTAACGCTTGTTGCCGACGGTCACGCTCGATTCGGTAACCTCGGTCACCGTGCCTGCGCGTGAGGCCATGATGCCCTCGCCGGGCGAATAGATTTCCATCTTGGGGATCACGAGCATAAAACTGATCGCGACCGACAGTCCGAGCACCCAGTACATGACGGCCCGCGCGCCCATGACATCGGACATCCAGCCGCCGAGCGCGCGTATGATGCCCGACGGCAGGCTGAAGGCAGATGCCAACAGGCCCGCCGTGACCAGCGACAGCGTATAGACGTTGACAAAATACGGCACCAGCCACTGCGAAAACGCGACGAAACAACCGAAGACGAGGAAGTAATACAACCCGAAACGCCAGACTCGCGGCTCCTTCAGCGGCGCCAGGATCTCGGCCATCGTGCCGAGCTGAATCGTCGGCTTCTTATTGGTCGTAAACAGAAAGAAAATAACGCCCATGACCGCCAGGATCGCCGCATAAAACACGGGCAGTTGCCGCCACGCGTCGATATTGGCGCCGTTGTCGGTAATGTTGTTCAGCACGGTCGGCGCAATCATTGTGGTCAGCGCGGCGCCGGCATTGCCGGCACCGAAAATACCAAGCGCAAAGCCCTGGTTCTTTTTCGGATACCAGACCGATGAAAACGCAATGCCGATCGAGAAACTCACGCCGCAGAGGCCGAATCCCGCGCTGCACAGAGCGAACCACAGGAAACTGTCGGCATAGGACAGCAGGTACATCGGGATGGCGCAGAACAACAGCAGGCAACCGTAAACCGGTTTGCCGCCATACTTGTCGGTCAGGATGCCGGCCGGCAGCCGGAATAGTGCGCCGGTCAGAACCGGGATACCCATGAGCCAGCCGATTTCGACCGGACCCCAGTCGAACACGTCATTGCTGGCCAGAAACGTCACCAGCACGCCGTTAAGCATCCAGGCCGCGAAACAGACGGTAAACGCCAGCGTATTCAAAAACAGCGCTTTGTGGGATTGCGCAGTTGCTACTTGCTCCACACCCGCTACCTCCCCGTGCGTGGATCGTGTCTACATGTCACCCAAAGTCGAGCCGAGCGTCAAGCCCTCGCTTATTCAGTCAACCCGATCAGAAGGTGGAAATCAGTTATTCCGCGGCCGGGCCTCCGACCATGGCGTGCCGGCATCGCGGATCTTCTTCCGGTCCCAGTACCAGATCACGACCTGATAGGGCCGCATGATGTAGTGCAGCGGCGCGACGAGCAGGTGCACGAGTCGCGTGAACGGGAACACGAACAAGATCGAGAAGGCACAAACGATATGCGACTTGATGACCAGCGGCATCGCGATGACGGCGTCGGTCTGCGGGTTCAGTTTGACCAGGGACCACAGGTACGGCGACAGGTCCGCGGCGAACCAGGACGAACCCCAGCGGTAGCCCAGCGCGATCCAGCAACCCAGAACGACCTGCAGCAACAGGAAGAATTCAATGAACAGATCCATCCGGGTCGTGACCTGCTGCAGCCGTTCATTGGTCAGCCGCCGAATGATCAGCGCAGCCAGACCCACGAAGACGGCGACGGCGAACGTGAATCCCAGACCCTCGTGCATGATCAGGCGGGCCGGATCGGAGTTCCAGGACAGCACCAGTTTCGGAAACAGAAATGCGACCAGGTGACCCAGGGCGACCATCAGGATGCCCCAGTGAAACGGCACGGTGCCCCAAAAACCTCTCCTGTTCTCGAGAAACTGTGCCGACAGGCTCGTGACCTTGTAGCCCTTCTGGTTATAGCGATAAATCGTACCGACGAGGAACACCGCGATCGCGATGTACGGAAAAGCGACGAACAAGAAGTAATCTAGCGAACCCATCAGATGGTTCCTCCGTCAGTACTGGGCATTGGCATTCTCTTCGATGTCGTTTTCCTGCACGACCGACCCCAAAAAGTCGTTGGTGCGCTCGAGCGGCATCTTCTTGATCAGCGTGAAATCCTGCTTCAACACCTCGTACAGGCCCCTGAGCGCAAACTTGTACAGCGTCACGCCTTCATCGGTCTGCACGGCGGGTGTCTCGATCAGGGTCTTGTAGTGTTTCTCGTAGGACTCGTTTTTCTTCTGGAGTCGCTCCGGCGCGAACTCTCCGATCATCTCCAGCAACGCCGGTGCGATGATCGCGTAGGCGAGATCACGGATCAGTTCCTCGTCACACAGCATGCTCATCAGGCGCAGGATATTCGGCAGATAGTCGGCCAGTTCCGTCCCGCAGTCGTTACTTGCCTTGTGATGCTCCTGGTTCAAGTTGGCCAGCAGTTCGCCGCGCTTGTAGTCATCACCGAACAGCACGTAGCCGATATCCAGTGTGGCAATTGCCTGCACGTCGAAAGAACGCGTGAACAGCTCCTGCATCATCAACAGGTCATCAGCGGGCAACAGTTCGGCAAACCGATTGAGCGCCACCGCCGCATCGGGATAGCGCCCGTCGACGAATCGGCAGATCTCGGCCACCGTCTGCGGATACCCGGCGTCCGGATACTCGAGCAATCCCGCTAACAGGCGATAGTGTGTGCAATCCGTCACGTTACAAACCCCTCTGCGCGGTGCCTTCCTTGAATCCGAAGCCCGCGCTGCCCTTCTTGTCGCCCGTGAATTCCATCATCTCGATGGCCTGTTCGCGGTGCGACGCGGGAATGACGAACCGGTCGTCGAACTTGGCCAGCGACGTCAGGTAGTAGATATCATCGGCCATCTTCGCCGTCAGTCCGGCCTGCTTGAGCGCCTCGGCGGATTTTTCCGCCGAGATGTCACCGACCGTTACATGGCGACGGTGAATCCGCACGGCCATCAATTTCTGGATTCGCGCCTTGACCATTTCGGTATCGCCGGCACTGAACAGGCTCGCCATGTATTCGATCGGGAACCGGGCATTGTCGAGCGTGCCGAAAATATCGTCGGTGCTGGTGTCGTACAACCAGTCGTCGTTCCACTGCTTGACCACCGGGCCCATCTTGTCGAGCTGCGCCGGATCGGACTTGCCGAGCGAGGCCATGACCGGCAGCAGCGGCGGCACGTAGAACAGCATCGGCAGCGTACGGAACTCCGCATGCAGCGGCAGCGCCAGCCCCCAGTCCTTGACGAACTTATAGGTCGGGGAAGCCTGTGCCGAGCGGATCGTCGAGTCGGGTATGCCGTTTTCTTTCGCCGCCTTGATGATCGCCGGGTCGTGCGGATCGAGGATCAGGTCGAGATGATTCTGCACCAGGTCCTTGTCGTCCGACGAGGCCACTTCCTCGATCCGGTCCGCGTCATACAGCACGACGCCGAGGTACCGGATGCGGCCAACGCACGAATGCATGCATGCGGGTGCCAGACCGGCCTCGATGCGCGGGAAGCACAGGATGCACTTCTCGGATTTGCCGGTATGCCAGTTGTAATAGGTCTTCTTGTACGGACACGCGGTGACGCACATGCGCCAGCCGCGGCAGACATCCTGATTGACGAGCACGATGCCGTCCTCGCCGCGCTTGTACAGCGCACCGGACGGACAGGACGCGACACAACCGGGGTTCAGGCAATGGTTGCAGATACGCGGCAGGTAGAAGAACGCCATCTTCTCCAGCTGGAACATCGCCTCCTGCTCCGCCGGAGACAGGTTGACCAGGTTCGGATCTTTGCGCGCGTAGTCCGGCGTGCCGCTCAGGTCGTCGTCCCAGTTCGGGCCCGACTTGATGTCGATCGGCTTGCCGGTAATCAGGGAAACGGGCCGGGCCGTCGGCTGGTCGTCTCCGGCCGGCGATTCGATCAGGTCGAGATACTTGTAGGTAAACGGCTCGTAGTAATCGTCGATGACGGGCATGTGCGGATTATGGAAGATATTGCCGAGGCCCTTGACCTTGCCGGCGCCCTTCAGCTTGATCGAGCTGCCGCTCTTCTCCCAGCCGCCCTTGTAGATGTCCTGATCTTCCCACTTCGACGGATAACCGGTTCCGGGCTTGGTCTCGACATTATTCCACCACTGGTACTCGACGCCTTTGCGATCCGTCCAGATATTCTTGCAGGCAATCGAGCAAGTGTGACAGCCGATACATTTATCCAGATGAAAAATCATCGAGATTTGTGACCGTATATCCATGTTAGTTTCTACCTATCTCTATCTGAACGCGGTTATTAAAAGACGACCTTGTCCATCTTCTTGATGGTTACGTGCGTATCCCGGTTCGGTGCAATCGGGCCCCAGTAATTGAAGTGGTAGCTGAACTGCCCGTAGCCGCCTGACAGGTAGTTCGGTTTCAGGTGAATGCGCGTCACGCTGTTGTGGCCGCCGGCGCGTCGATTACCGCGTATCTGGGACTTGGGAATACCCGTGGTCCGCTCCGGCACGTGGTAGACGATGCAGACACCGCGCGGGATGCGCGCGCTGACAACCGCACGCGTGCAGTACACGCCGTGATCGTTGTAGACCTCGACCCAGTCGTTATCCTGAATACCGAGTTTCGCGGCGTCGACCTCGCTCATCCAGCACGGCTCACAACCCCGCGACAGCGTCAGCATGCGCAGGTTTTCCATGTAGGTCGAATGGATATGCCATTTGCCGTGCGGCGTCAGGTAATTGAGCACCAGCGCCTCGCCATCCTTCAGGGTTTCCTTCAGGTCGCCGTACAACTCCGGTTTCGGTGCAGGCTTGTAGGTCGGCAGATTCTCCCCGTAGGCGATGTACATCTCCTGGTCGAGATAGAAATGCTGCCGGCCCGTCAGCGTCCGCCACGGCACAAGCATGTCGTAATTGTAGGTGTAAGCGGCATAGGCCCGACCATCGGTCATCAGGCCCGACCACAGCGGCGAATTATTGTAACGTCGCGGCTGCGCCTGCAGATCGGCATAACGCAGCTTGACGTCCGCGCTGCCCTTGCCCAGATGCACGAGATCCAAACCCGTCTTCTTTTCCATGTTCTCGTAGGCACGAACCGTCAGCTTGCCGTTGGTCAGTGTCGAGAGATGCAAAACCGCGTTTGCCGCATCGACGTCCTCTTCGATCGACGGATACGTCTTGCCTTCGAATTCCCGAACGGGAAAATGATTCGACTCGATCATCTCGTCGTAGACGTCATCGCACAGGTAATGATTACCGTGGGCGCCGAGGCCTGACTTGCGGAGGTTGTCGCCGAGTGTGATGAACTTCTCGTAGATCTTCGAATAATCGCGCTCGACAACCGACAACTTGTGCATCGTCTTGCCCGGAATTGCCTCGATCTCGCCCTTGTACCAATCCTTGATCACCGGCTGGGTAATCTCGTCGGGCGTGTCATGAGACAGCGGCAGGGTGACGATATCCTTGCGCGGTCCGGCGAAATTGTCGCGGGCCAGATCGCTGGTGGCCTTCGCGATGTCGCGGAAGATATTCCAGTCGGTCTTGGATTCCCACACGGGAGAGACGGCCTGTGACAGCGGATGAATGAACGAGTGCAGATCGGTGCTGTTTAGGTCCGCCTTCTCGTACCACGACGCCGCCGGCAGGACGATATCCGAATACAGCGCGGACGAATCCATGCGGAAGTTCAGGTCGACGACGAGGTCCATCTTGCCGACCGGCGCGATTTCGGTCCATTCGACCTCTTCGGTATGGTCGTGCGAATCCTGGGCGATACCGTTGCTGTGCGTGCCTAGGTAGTGCTTCAGGCAGTACTCGTGGCCCTTCATGCTGCCGACGATCGCGTTGCCGCGCCAGATGTACCAGACGCGCGGATGATTCTCCGGCGCCTCGGGGTCTGCGACCGAGTACTGGATATCCTTGGACTTCAATCGTTCCAGGATATCCTTCTTGATTGCATCGTCGTCGGCGGCGCCCGCATCGATGGCCTCCTGGCACAGGTCGAGCGGGTTCTGCTTGAACTGCGGGTAGAACGGCATCCAGCCGTTGCGGACGGACTTGTAGATCGTATCGGCCGTATGCTCGCGGGTCATCGCGTTATCCGGCACCGTGTTGTAGCGCGAATACTGACCGTCATACCGATACTGACAGGTATTGATGTAGTGCCAGATCGGGGCCTGCTGCAACCGCGGGGCGATGCCCCAGTCCTTTGCGAAGGTGATGGCGCTCCATGAATCCACCGGCGCCAGTTTTTCCTGGCCGACATAGTGGTTCAGGCCGCCGCCGTTCTTGCCGACGCAGCCCGACAGCATCAGCGCCATCGCGCCGGCGCGATACATCAGGTTGGCGTGGTACCAGTGATTGATACCCGCGCCGACGATGATCATGCACTTGCCTTCGGTCACGTTCGCGGTGTTTGCCCACTCCCGGGCGAACTGCAGGACCGTTCTGGAATCGACGCCGGTGAAGATCTCCTGCCAGGCCGGCGTATACGCCGCATCCTTGTCGGTGTAATCGGTGGGATACGCGCCGGGCAGGCCGCGGCCGACGCCGTACTGGGCCATCATCAGGTCATAGACCGTGGTGACAACCACGTTCTTGCCGGACGCGGTCGTGACCTTCTTGACCGGCACGCCGCGCAGCGCCCGGTTATCCAGACCCCATTCGACGAACTCGGTCTGTACGACGTCGTCGCTGTCGCTCAGGAACGTCAACAACGGATCGTAAGGACGATCGTCGACGGCATCCTCGAGCTTCATGTTCCAGTTGCCAAGCTTCTCGTCCCAGCGATGACCGACGGAACCCTTCGGCACCACGAAACGGCCGTCATCGGATGCCACGCTGACGAACTTCCAGTCGCCGTTCGGCATGTCGGCATGGCCCGGCAGCTCATTGGCGTGCAGCAGGCGGCCCGGGCGGAAGGTGCCGTCGACCTCGTCGAGTTTCACGAGTAGCGGGCTGTCCGTGTACTGCTTGACGTAGTTGATGAAATACGGCGTCTGCGCCTCGTGATGGAATTCCTTGAGGATGACATGCGAGACCGCCATCCAGAACGCCCCGTCGCTACCTGCGTGCAGCGGCACCCACTGATCAGCGTATTTGCAGACCTGCGAGAAATCGGGCGAGAACACGACGGCCTTCGTGCCGTTGTGGCGTGATTCGGCGAAGAAGTGACAATCGGGCGTGCGCGTCATGTTCAGACAGGCGCCCATGTCGGCAATCATCTTCGAGTTGTACCAGTCGGCGCTCTCGCAGACATCGGTCTGCTCGCCCCAGATTTCCGGGAATGCCGTCGGCAGGTCGCAGTACCAGTCATAGAAACTCAGGCACACGCCACCGAACAGCTGCAGGAATCGGGCGCCGGAAGCGTAACTGAGCATCGACATCGCCGGAATCGGCGAGAAGCCGATAACCCGATCCGGGCCGTGTTTTTTGGCCGTATAGATGTTCGCCGCGGCCATGATCTCGAGCACTTCGTCCCAGTGCGCGCGCCGGAAGCCACCCTTGCCGCGGGCTTTCTGGTAGGCCCGCCGCTTTTGCTCGTTTGCCTGCAGCGATTCCCAGGCTTTCAGCGAATCGCCGGTCCTGGCTTTTTCTTCGCGGTACGCATCGATCAGCGCGCCGCGGATCAGCGGATACTTGATGCGCAGCGGACTGTACAGGTACCACGAAAACGAGATGCCGCGCTGGCAACCGCGCGGCTCATACGGCGGCAGGCTGTCTTCGAGCAGCGGGTAGTCGATCTGTTGCGTTTCCCAGACCACGATGCCGTCCTTGACGTGGATCTGCCAGGAACAACCACCGGTGCAGTTGACGCCGTGCGTGCTGCGAACGATGCGATCGTGCTGAAAGCGATTGCGGTAAAACTCTTCCCAGTTCCTGGTTTCCGGAGAAATGATGTCTTTTATCCAGCTCATGCTTCTACCCGTCTTTAATTGAGGTCCGCCTGGTCTTGCACCAGCAACCGGTTACTGAGTGTCCGAAACCGACTTGACTTGCCGGTCGTAAATCGCCTGATTCACAGAGGCGACACGCCGCCCCCGCCATACCGTGCCGAACAGAAGGAACAGAATCGCCGCCCCGACGATGCCGGTCAAAAACAGACCGATGCCGTAGTCCCGCGGCAACTGGTTGTACTCCTCGGAATCGGCGTACTGCAAAAATGCGACGAGCGCGCCGACCTCCGCTTCCGTGAGCACATGGTTCTCATAGGCGGCCTGCATGACCGGGAACGGTGCCGCGCCGAGAATAGCCCTCAGGCCGGGGGTACCCATCCGGGAAAATACCGTCGTCAGCTCCGCGGCCAGGATGCCGCCGCCCATGACGGCGTCGTTGCGGACATGGTGACAGGAATTACAGGCCGCGCCGCCGTTCTCGAATCGCTGGGACCCTTCGAACAGGGCCTGACCCGTCTCAATATCGGCCGGCGACGGCGGCACGACTTCGGCCGCCGGCGAGGGCTCAGCGGCGGCCGGCGCGGCGCCGGCCAGCGACTCGACCGTGCCCGGTACGACGGCTGCCGCCGGACTGGCTGAGTCCCTTATATAAGAGAGTACGGCCTTGATCTGCGCCGCGGAAATGACCGCATCCGGCATCACGAGGTTGCTGTACTCGGCGGCAAGCGCGACGGCTTCGGCATCACCGCTCTTGATCATGGCCTGAGAAGACTTGACGAACTTCTCGAGCCAGTCCTGCGACCGCCGGTCGTGGATGCCGGCAAGATCCGGTCCGACCCGTCGGCCCTGACCGATAGAGTGGCATGCGCCGCAATAAGTGTTGAAATCGGTTTCGCCGGACGCCTGCGCCGGCGCGGCACAGACCAGACTCAGACAGGCAAGAACCGCAAGGGACCCCGCGACGGCGAACCGTCGTTTCACGAAAAAATCCGTAGTCATAGTCACCGGCCTCGAAATCGACGAACGCGCCGTTGCAGCGCGCTCATGGATGGTCTTTCAGTACCCATTCTGAGCCTACGCCGATGTCAATAAATCTGAATACGTATAATCCGCGGGTTGAATCGCGGCGACAGATCAGGGCAGGTAGCGGCTTGACCGGAGCTTATTAAATCCGTAAATAGAATAGCTTGCAAAAACCGATCGGATCACATCCGCGGAAAAAATCGGGGTTGAACCGGAGTTCTCCGCCGGCGCCGCCAGACCCCCCGTCTCGCGTGCCCGGGAAAACCAAGGCTCAACCCCGGTAGCCTGAATCTACCTGGCGGATGCTTTCGCGTTCCGCGCAGCGCCATCCACCAACGGCACGGCGGGCAGAACCCAACCCTTGGATGAACGGCGGGTCGGACTCGGGATCGCATAGGCCACGCTGTCCCCGTCCTCGCGCACCCGCCCGACGTCGATCCGCCAACCCCGGTCCTCCCAGTCCTGGCAGAACTCCCGGTAACGCGCGATGGCCTTGTCGGCAGGCACCAGGAATTCGTTTGCGCTGCCTCGCGGCGTCAGCGGCGGCCGCATCGGCTCCAGCACATATCGATCCTGTTCGGCGACATACAAGCCGCGGTCTTCAAATGTTTTGTCGTACTTGGGATCCTGCATGAAATTACGCCCGAACAACGCATAGATCCGATCGAGTTTCTCGTTGATCGGCGTATGGAACGCGAAACCGTGGAACCAGGCCTGATCCGAGACGTGGATATAGGTCCACGTGACGTTGGGGCCGTGGTTGCCGGACCCGGCAACGGTCACCCCCTCGCCTTCCCGCCCCGATTTCTCGCGCATATCGCGCTGGGCCAGCGGCGGCGATTTCATCGGCTTCATGAAGCCCGTACCCCAGTCCGTGTCCTGCAACGTGAAGTCCTCGACCTCATAATCCTCCTTCGCGCCGAGGAATCCATGCGTCGGGTGGGTAAACTCATTGTGCGCGGGATCCATCGTGTTCTCGACCGACCGCTTGTAATCGATCTTCCAGTCCATCGTCAGCGTGATGAACCGCCAGGCAGGATCATCAAATTCCGGCGCCGGCTGAATCGGCGGCCGCTCCGCCTCGGGCAGGTCACCGAGAAAAACGAAGACGAGGCCGTAGCGCTCCTCGACCGGGTATGCGTCCACGCGCGTGCGGGCCGGAATCTTCGCGTTCGGCCCCAGCGACGGCAGGCGCACGCAATCGCCGGCGTCATTAAATGTCCAGCCGTGGTACGGACACTCGATACAATCGCCGCGAATCCGTCCATCCGCCAGTGCACCGCTGCGGTGCGAACAGGTGTTGCTGATGCAACAGATATTGCCCTTCGTGTCCCGCCACAGCGCAAACTCGTGGCCGAGCATCGTGACCTTCAGCGGTTTCTGCGCCCCGAATGTCAGCTCCGACGCCTGACAGGCGACATACCAGAAATTGATAAACATCAGTGTCCCCACTTGCCGCGATCGCGACGATGCATTATTCCGATACCACGCGGCCGCATTCGGCGCGGCGCGGTCCATATTCTTATTCGTCGCCGTCTACGTGTACGCCCCGGGAATCGGACCAGAAATACGTAAATATACGTAAGCACGTCAATCAGGCACGACATGACCGAACAGCGATCACGCGAGAAGCCGCCGACCGGAAATAATCGCCATGCGTCGCCCCCCAATATCCCGCCGGACGGTCGTCATACCGCAGGACCCTTATTGCAACGAGGGCGCGGCACTCCAAGGAAAAATCGGCTCTTGTTATAGTGTCACCGCTCGGTACCCAACACCTGATCTCCGGCACAGGGAAACAATCAAATGGATAGAGACGCGGCCGTAACGATGGCGCAACGGGCCATCAAGCAGAAAACCAGGCGGCTGACCGATGCCGTGCTGCGACTCAAAGCAGAACGCGAGCAGCACCCGGCAACGAACCCGTCGATTGACGAGTTGCCGCTGATTGCCGTCACCTGCTCGACCGGCTGGGAGTGTTACGCGATCGTCGAGGAACTGACCGCAACGCGCCGGTTTCGCGTTCGGGCCCTGTACCGCACCCCGGGCACGCAGGCGGCAGCCAGGCTGGATGCATTGCTGGCAAAAACCGAAGCTATTCATCCGGGGTTACTGACGCTCCATGCCGGCATCGACATGAACTCTGAAGCCACGCTCACCGAGGCGTTCGCCGATTGCGCCGGGGTGGTGCTCTACGTGACGGCCAATACGAGCAAGGCCGGCAAGATCACCAACCACGGCAAAGACCCCGCCGGCGGCCGGGCGGCCGTGATGCGCCAGGTGCTGGCCGCGCTCGGCGCGCTCCAGGCCAACCCGTCCGTTCGGCACGTCATCACGCTGGTGTTTCCGACCGACAAGGTGCACGGAATCGTCGATGCAGCGCCGGAGGCGCCGTGGTGGATTCATCAGCGCCTGCGCATTTCCGATTTCCTGCGCGCCCAGGGCGTGAACGTCACCTGCATCCACCGTCCGGCGTATTACTACGCGATGCACCGAGTCGATTACAACGCGCAGACCCAGTTCCGCGGCGACACCCGGATGTCGAAAAACATGATCGGCGAGAACAACCTGCCGGGCATCAACGACCCGGATTTCCTCGTGAATTGGGTCGACGTGCGCGACGTCGGCAAATG
The DNA here is from genome assembly GCA_021773815.1 of Gammaproteobacteria bacterium. GTDB lineage: Bacteria > Pseudomonadota > Gammaproteobacteria > Steroidobacterales > SMWD01. The sequence continues at coordinate 7,102 of JAJFJS010000134.1, read as the reverse complement.
GGCGGGCACCGTTTTCGAATATCCGGAGGTATTCAGCAATGAGGATTTTTCGATTGCCTCGTGCGCGCTAACGGGCCGGCAGTTGGTCGAGATAGCCGAGAAGACCAACCGGCACGGCACGAAATTCAAATACCGGCAGTTCCCGCAGTGGGTCATGAAAATGATCGGCCTCTTCGCCGAGGAAGTCATTTATCCGTTGCGATATGCTCAGTGGTACAACGATGAGACCAACGGCTACGATTATGCCTGCAACGACGACCTCGCCGACCTGGCAAGGGTGCACCCCCCATGGACCTTCGAGAAGAAACTCGAATCCTGGGGCATCACGGAGATTCGGCCCGGGAAAAAGTAATTTCGCGGGCCATAAACAAATAGCGCGCCGTGAATCCGGAGAGGGATCTTGGCGACGAGAAATGAAAACTGTCCCCTTAATTCCTGTCCCAAAAATCCCGGATCGGGATTTTTATTCGGCGCCGATTGCACTATCGTAGGCATCATCACGCACGTCAATGGAGACGCCAGACATGGAACACTATATCGTCACGCTGTTCGTCAAGACCGGACACGAGGATGACGTCATTCGCTATTATCAGGCTCTCGAGCCGCAATTACTCGACGCGCCCGGATTCCACGGTCGCAATATCTACGTCGCCCAGGTCGGCACGATGGCCGCCGAGGTACGCAAGCAGTATTCCGCGGAAGAACTCGCCAAACATGCCGAGCCGGCGCACGAGGACCCCGGCGTGCAATTGATCATGATCGAGCATTGGGACAGCGTCGCCGAGCGCATGGCATTCTCCAAGAACATCGCCGCCGGTCGGCAGAAGGAGATCATCCCGCACCTGCTGCCGAACCACAGCCACGAGTTCTACGCGGACAAATCCGTCACCTGACAGACCGTGACGCGCCGGCAATAAGCGACGGACAAAATCACGCATGAGCGGCAAGGGCAAACGCATTCTCGATCGACTCTACCGGTCGGCCAAAACCGCCGAGGACCTGCCCTGGCACGACGACACGCCACCGGAGTTGCTCGTCCGGGCACTGGACCGGCGCAGCGAACCGGGACGCGCGCTCGACGTCGGCTGCGGCGCCGGCACGTATTCAATCTATATGGCCGAACGCGGCTACCGGGTCACGGCGATCGACTATATGCCGCAGGCCGTCGAGATGCTCAAAGCGCGGATCGCCGGCACGGACCTGGCGATCGAACCCATGCAGGCGGACATCGGCACGTGGACCGCAAGCGAACCGTTCGACATCGTGCTGGATATCGGCTGCCTGCACACGCCGGGCACGATCGCGCCCGAGCACTACAAGCGGCAACTGCTGCACTGGCTGGCGCCGGGCGGCGACTTCATCCTGCTGCACTTCGGGCGACGCGGTTGGTGGGACAGTTGGCCGATCGGCCCGCAACGGACGGCGGGCAAAATCCTGTGCGCGCTGTTCGCGCCCGAGTTCGAACTGATCGAAGACGCATCGGCGGTCCGCCGCGGCATGCCGTGGTTCATGGGACGGTCGGCGATGATCGGGCGTTACTGGTTCCGGCGTCGTTGAGCCCCATATCAGAAATGGGCGAAAGCCGCATGACCTCAACCTCTGTTTGCAAGGCTTGTTGCCGGCTGACAAACCGGGGCAGCACGACGCGAACTGATCGGGAATCTACGTAAAACCAGTGGATTCCGCTGATTCGGCTCAACCGCCGGGATAGAAAGTCCTATCCTTCAACGGCGCAGGAAAACCCGGCTACTTCAGCAACGCGCTGAGCGTCTATGACCGGGCAGGTAAAGCCTGCATCAAATGCCGTCAACCTGTTCGTCAGATCGTTCTCGGTCAGCGTTCGACCTTCTACTGCCCGAATGGCCAAAAACAAACACCGATTAACACCAGCGTTTATTAATCACGCTGGCTACTGCACTGCGTCAGGTCCCGCTAATTAGTGACCGCCTTCACGCCAATATTCATTACGCTCCCTAATATTGAACAATAAGCCCAATCGGAACCGGTGCCATATCATGTTGCTACTCTGTCTGCTTATCCTCGCCGCCGCCGCGGCCGCATACTGGTACCTCAACTTGCGGGACCGCTCGTCGCAAACCCTCAGCTCGACTTCCGCATTCAAGGCCGTCGCTATTGTCTGCGATGACACAGTTGCGTGCCCGGCTGCCCGGGCCCTGGACGGGAAGCGTTTTCTGAGCGCCGAGGCTCCTAAATTGCCGCTACCAGACTGTACGACCGATGTCTGCACCTGCACGTTTCATCATCATCCGGACCGCCGCAAGGGACCCAGGCGCGCCGAGGAAACCGGCGTTTTCGCGCCTCAATTCGAGGGCGAAGACGACCGCCAGGTTTCCCCGGGACGTCGCTCATCCGATATCGATCAGGCTGACCCGGCTGACGAACCGGCCGACGGAATGATTGATCCTGATAGTACGTACTACGACTTCATCGCCCAACATGATGGAAAAAGTTAGCACCGCGATTTTTATGCTCGAGAACTGAAGGTTGACCTCATTTCCAACCGCTCGCGCGGTGCGCGCCGGCGGGCAGAACCGCTAGGCGAAGAGCCCGCGCAGATCACCCTAGATGACCGGGTACCGAGCCGGCGGTGCAAGTCCAACTGGGCCCGGTTGATTCAGAAAGTGGCGCTCCCGGCCATCCTTGGCCTCCGCGACACTGACACTTCCCTGTGCGGCGTATGAAGTCGATCCGCTCGAGTGCCCGAACTGCGGCGCGGCCATGCGCATCATGGCGCTGATCGACGAACCCGCCGGGATCAAAATCCCTATCCCGCGGTTCAGACGCGGAACGAATCCGCGCTGCGAGCGTGCTCGATATCGTTCGGCGGATAGGTCTTCCACTTGTCTGCATAGTAGCGGGCGCGCAGGTCGCCGGCGGACGTCCGGTTGAACGTCAGGTAGACATTGCGTCGACCCTTGTTGCTGGCATTCGGCGGCGAACCGTGCGGCACGTAGCAGTCGAAGAAGATGACATCGCCCGGATCGGCTTCGAGCATCACATACTCGTCATCGGCCCAGCTGACGTCCGACTCGTCGGACAACGGGCGCCACTCGCCTTTCATCAGGCTCTTTTCATAGTTGCCCGAATTCATGAACCGCAGCGCCGCGTTCTCTTCCCGGTTGGGATCGACGACGATGCACATCGTGATAAAGAAATCGCTGTACGCATTCCAGCCGGCCGCCTGATCCTGGTGCAGCTTGTCGGCCCGACAGCCGGGATGCTTGTAGTTGATCTTTTCCTTGAACAGGACCGGCGCCTCGCCGAACAATGTCGTCAATGCGTCGATGGTTCTCGAATCGAGCAGCAGGTCGGCAATCTCGGCGTCGTTGCCGCCCAGCACGTGCTCGACGCGGACGAGGATGTTCTCGCCCGTCAACGGGCTCTTTTCAAAGTACTTGGCCGCATGAGCCGACGTATTCGACGACACGTCCTGCAGTTGATCGAGCCAGTCCGAAACGGCGCGCATGACATCCTGATTAAAGAAACTCGGGAGGACGATGAAGCCCTTCTCGTCAAACGTGCTTTTCTGTTCTGCTGATAAGGTCATGGTCTTGCCTGTTACTCCCAAATGGAGGCGTTGCTCGGCCTGTCGCCGCCGTCCGCCCGCATCTGCATTGATTGCCACCTCTGCCTGTCGCCGCCCCCGCCGTCATTCGCGGCCCACCGGGGCGTTGCCCGTCGCCACGCAAGCGGGCGCCGGCCGGCGCCGCAGCGATGGTACCCGATACGACGAACGATCGTAATGCCCCCGAGTGCACCGGGGTGAAACGCCCGGATACTGCGCTCGGGCAAACCCTGCGGGCCGCGCGGGAGGTGCGGTCCCGGGCAAAACCAGCCGTTCGGCACTGAGTCGGTGGGCGCCGGACGAAGCTACGTAAAAATACCTACCCGGCGTCGTACCTTCTCTTAGCCTGGCCCGGCAACCGTTTCGGTATCCTCCGAATGGTTCCATACCCGATCAGGATCCGGATACACGATGAAACCCGAGCACAAGAACGGCGGCGCGATCCGCACCTTCCTCGACACGTTTTCGTCCTATATGCGACTGGATGATTACGTCGAATTCCACGCCAACCGGATCAAGGCCGGCACGCAGACCTTCCTCGATCTCGACGTGTATCAGGGCGACAAGCTCGCGACGATCGTCGTCGAGCAATATGCGGTCCGCAGCAAACTCCAGGGTTGCGTCATCGTTGCCATTCCTGAACCCGAATACGGCATTCCGATCTTCTCGTTCCAGATGGGCGGCAACAAGACACAGTCGATCGCCCTCGTCGACCTTAGTCCGACGGCGCCCGACATCGACTACACGCCGATCCGGCCGGTCTGTGAAAAATACCGCCAGCAGCTCGGCCTCGAACCGTCGAAGATCGACTGGGTCAACGCGATGTATTCGCCGCTTCACCTGCACTGCCATTACGCCGCGCTGGATGAGAACGCATTCATCGCGGCGATGGCCGAATACCTCGATGTCTGGATCGAACACTATTACAAACCGGCGGTCCCGCTGACGGACCCGGCCGCTATTCAGACCGTCACCGACGCGATCCTGCGATACAAGCGGATACTGCACGAGAACGACCCCGCGCACGGCATCTTCGCCAAGGCCTGGGGCCGGCCCGTGGCCGACGCATTCATGCACCTGGAGACGCGCGATCATCCGGCGCTGCCGCTGCACGACGAGCCGGAGGAGGAAATTGTCCTCTGGAAGAATACCGAGCTGAATATCTCGTGGACGAGAGACGCGCAGGAGCAAGTGATGGAGGCGCCGATCACGGTGCATCACGTTATTCGCAACGCGATCGAGACCAAGGCCTCGGCAGCGAACATCGCGCTGATCACGGCCGACGTTTTCGATCGCTACAAGGAAGCGCCGCCGGCCGGCTGATCGACCGCCGGGCGCGCGCACGTCGCCCCCGACCCGCCATGGTGCCGGTGTACAGGTTCTTAAGTTTCTGAAGTTATTTGCCGCGGCGCGGCCATTGCAGCGCCATGGTGCCGGTGTACAGGTTCTTAAGTTTCTGAAGTTATCGACCGATTTTGAATGGAGTCGCGCCCGGTTCGTCAATGCGCATCCGGCGCAAGAGCTCGGTGACGTTCCGGGATAACCTCGCGATGATCCATGGCGGCATTTCGGGCGGCGACGCGCGCACGTTACCGGTAACGCGGGAGGCCCCGGGTTTGTCGCCGCCCGTGAACTTTACCCCAGCACCGGTGGTCCATAGACTCAACCAATAATGATCACACCAAAACCGACATGACCCGATTTACCACCGCAGAGATCAGCGGCGCCGGCATCGGCCTGCGGTCCCGGCACTACCGGGATATCCTCGCGACGAAACCGCCCGTGCCGTGGTTCGAGGTCCTGTCGGAAAACTATTTCGGCGCCGGCGGCCTGCCGATTTATCACCTCGAGGCCGTGCGTGCCGACTATCCGGTCACACTGCACGGCGTCGGCATGTCGCTGGGCTCGGCCGACCCGCTGAATTTCGATTACCTCACGCGACTCAAAACGCTGGCCGAGCAGATCGAACCGGCCTGGATATCCGATCACCTGGCGTGGATCTCCGTCGACGGCCGACACGTCCACGACCTGCTGCCGCTGCCGTACACCGAAGAATCGCTGGCCCATTTCGCCGATCGTGTCAGCCGCGTGCAGGATTTTCTCGGCCGGCGGCTGCTGATCGAAAACCCGTCCAGCTACATGGCCTATCGGACGACCGACATGACCGAATGGGAGTTCCTGCAGGAACTCGTGCAACGCGCCGACTGCGACCTGTTGTTCGATGTTAACAATGTGTATGTCAGCGGCCACAACCACGGCTTCGACCCGCTCGAGTACCTGCACGCGCTGCCCGCGGAGCGGGTCCGGGAGATCCACCTGGCCGGCTACGAGGAACATGACGATTACCTGTTCGACACGCACGGCTATCGTGTCCATCCGCCCGTCTGGGACCTGTACCGCAAGACGATCGAGCACCTAGGGCCGGTCCCGACGCTGATCGAGTGGGACACCGATATTCCTGAATTCGACGTGCTCGTCGACGAGGCGAACCAGGCGCAGAAGGTACTGACTGAACTGGCTGCCGCCGCATGACGTCGATGCTCGACCTGCAGCGCCTGATCCGCGACGCGGTGTTCGAACCGGAGTCGGACGGCCCGGCGCTGGCCGCGGCCGGCAAGCAGATCAAACCGCTTGGCGGCATCACAGCCGCCGAACACCTGCTGATCTATCGGCGCGCGATCCTGGGCACGCTGGTGCGCGCGCTCGGCGCCATTCACCCGGTCTGCAAGCGGCTCGTCGGCGATGAGTTTTTCGATGCGATGAGCCGGGTCTATGCAAGGCAGACGCCGTCGACGTCACCGGACCTGGGCGACTACGGCGAATCATTCGGCGCCTTCATCGCCGATTTCGAGCCGGCCTCCGAGCTCGTCTACCTGGCCGACGTCGCACGGCTGGAATGGGCGTGGCACCGCGCATTCCATGCGCCGGACGAAGACGGCATCGACATCACGGCGCTCGGCCGGGTCGCCCCGACCGACACGCATCGACTCGCGTTCCGACTGCCGCGCTCGGCACATCTGCTGGTTTCCGACTACCCCGTGCAGCGCATCTGGCAGGTCAACCAGGAAGACTGGTCCGGCGATCAGTCCGTCGACCTCGATGCCGGCGGCGTCCGGCTCATCGTCTGGCGTTGCGGTCACGAGATGCGCATCGACGAACCCGATGCCGGCGAGTGGTCGCTGCTGACCGAACTCGCCGCGGCCCGGACGCTCGGCGAGATCGCCGCCGCCGCTACTGTCACGGATCTCGACGCGGTGTTGCCCCGCTGCGTGCGCAACGGCTGGATTGCCGGCTTCGATCTGCGCGAGGTCCGGGAGTCATGACCGAGGGCTTCGGCCTGACCCCGTTCAATCCCGGTCAATAACTTAGGAAACCTTACACCGGCACTATGGCCGCGCCGCGGTAAATAACTTAAGAAACTTAAGAACCTTTACACCGGCACCATGGCGCATAGCTCAGGCCGCCGCGCGCGGCTCAGTCACCGCCACACGATGCATGATGCGCGGCTCCTTGCTC